>NZ_JBHVEY010000020.1:0-164030 GCF_042802055.1 Rhodococcus sp. NPDC057529 | reverse complement strand
ACCAGCAAGACCCACCACCGAAAACGCGCCTGACCCCCACCAGTGGGGCCGCAATTCATGCCGATCACTGGGGCCAGATCACTTGACGAAACTCACACATCCGTTTCCGGCACCTCAACTATCCGGGTCTGGCCTTGGTCGCTCGCCGCAATCTGTACGACGAGCAAGGCGTCCGGCTCGAAGACTTCCGCAAGTACGTGCCGGTCGAGCTGATGGAACAGGCCGACACCTGCGCCTACCCACCGTCATCGAAGGCAGCGGGCGGAGTCCTTTATGTCTGAGCCGCCATCACCGACCGTGTCGGCGAAACGCTGCCGGGCACTGCAACGAGGAGGAGATCTGTGACCGAATGGGTCGAAATGCTGGTGACCATGGCCGACGGGCCGAAGCAGCCGGTGCAGGGCGTGGTCGTCCCGTACCGCCACTCCGACGAACCATGGCATTTCTATTCTGCCTCGTACGGTGAAGACCCGGTCTTGCTTCACCTTCGGCCCGGCGGCGTCCGCCTGTATCGCTGGGGACGCCGGTCCCGGATCGAGTCGATGGACGGGGACCCGATATTCGTGAGCGACGGCGACACCGCTTGGCACTTCACCTCAGATCCGCAGCGGCCGCGCAGCACCTCAGTCCGCAACGTGCAGTTCTACGGCCCCGGCCGGGAACTGGCCATCACCCGGCCCGTCACGCACTGGGTCGGGGACCACCACGCCCGCCCCACCGGTCCGGTGACTGATCTGGACTGCCTCGGACGCCGCTGCTGGTCGGTGGATCTGGCGCCGCGCGAGAGCAGGGCAATGCCCTCTCCGTCGCTGCGTCTGGTCGTCGACGCCGACACCGGTGCCGTCCTGGAACAGCATTCCGGTGACGGTGTCACCGGTGCCGCGTACACGGACGTCACCGTGGGCTCGCCGATCGATCCGGCACTGTTCACCTGGAACGGCCCGGTGGTCACCGACCTCGAATCACGCGCCCTCGCCGGCCGGGGTGACCCTCAGTGGGACGAGTCGATGCAGTGGTTCCACGAGAACATCACCGCCGAACCGATATACGTACCTGTACTGATGGACTTCACCCCGCCCCTGGTCGACCTGACAGACCCCGAATCCGGATCCTTCTCCGCTCCGCTCGGGCCGAACAACGGGTTCGCCAACATGCGGGCTCGCTCATCAGGCGACCCCGTTCAACAGAACCATGGAAGGTGAAGGTGAAGGCGAATGGACACCAGGTCGCCTGGTCTACCGAGGACTTCGACTGGGCAATGCCACATTTCCCGGGGCACCCTCGATACGACCGCAATCGCGATTCTGCAACAGCAACTACACCCAGGCGATCCTGTCGTCGGCACACCGGAACTCGTCTTCGGCCGCTCGGACGGCCCCTGAGTCAATTCTTGGCAGGGACCGCAAGCGGAAACGATGACCGGGGCGGATCGTCCGAGCGTCGAGTTCCCGACCCGTCCGGCAAGCGGATCCTTCCTGGAACAGAGTCTTTTCGCTAGCGCGGCTCAAGGCGGAAGACGGGAATTCGACGCCGCATCGGCGCCGTCTTGGCACGATAGTCGCCGTAACCGGCGAAGACCTGGACGGCGAGTGCGTACAAGCGTGCATACTCGTCGGAATCGGTGACCTCGGTCGCCACAAATCTCTCGCCACCAAGTTGGCACTCGGGGTGCGCGATCAGGTTGTAATACCACTGCGGGTGTTTGGGTCCACCGTAGTTCGAGGCGACCACGACAGCGTCGCGGCCGTCATGGAAGTAGGTGATCTGAACCGCTCGCCGCACACCCGACTTGGCACCTGTCGCTTCGAGCGTCGCCGAAGGGACCGCCCACTCCTGATTCAGGGCTCCGCCAGTTACACGTTCCACCCATGGATCAATGCGAGAAGCAACATGACGCACGTAAGCCTGTCCTACGCGCGAGCGCCCGAAGCGCTCGATGAGCTCGTATCTTCGACCATGTCTCTTGGTTGGATCGACGTAACGCAGCGGCATGCAGCGGCCATACCCCCGCTCAGATTGAGTAAACGCACATCTGACCGGGCGATGTGCGAGGCGTTCACCGCTTCGCGATCGATGACCGGCACCTGATCGTTGATGGATATGCATCCAGGGAGCTTGGGCGTGGCACGGGCTTGTCACGCTGCGTCGGCTTGGGGCGATACCCAGATCATGAGGGTGAGGAAAGTCGCGATAGGGGCCAGCGCTTTTGTCGCGATCGCAATCGCGGCCTGTGCCTGCTCGCTCGGCGATGACACCGAATCGCGCGATCCGACCGTCTTCGTCCAATCCACACAGTTCGCACCTCCGCCGGCGCCAATCACCGATCTCGTGCCTACCGCCGAGCAACTGACCGCCCTGTACAACGCCACCACCAACTACTCGATACGCGAGGAGGACCGCGCGCGACTCTTGGAGGGCCCCAGCGACCAGACCCTGCCGATCGCGCGGGCCTGGGGTGCGCAACCCTCACCCCAGTACATCCAGTTCACCGCCGTGGAACCCGTCGGCCCAGACATGATCAACGCGACTGGCCAGGGCCACCTCGAACGCATGGCCCCT
Organism: Rhodococcus sp. NPDC057529; assembly: GCF_042802055.1. Classification (NCBI taxonomy): domain Bacteria; kingdom Bacillati; phylum Actinomycetota; class Actinomycetes; order Mycobacteriales; family Nocardiaceae; genus Rhodococcus; species Rhodococcus sp. NPDC057529. The sequence continues at coordinate 161,471 of NZ_JBHVEY010000020.1, read as the reverse complement.
TACCCTGTGGGGCCAATCCCCTTCGTGCGTTCCGACAACGAGTGGAAGCTATCCCGTGCCTTCGTCTGTGGCGGATTGTTTCTCGCCGCACCGCAGGTCTGCGACTAAAGCTCGTCTGCGCGCAGAATCAGTTTGTCCAGATCGGGGACCGTTGCCGATCTTCTTGCGACCTGCGCATTCATCTTGGGTCTCACGATATGGCCACCACAATTTGTCTCAACTTGGTGGACGCAGGCTTGGATGATGGATGTGGACTATCTCGCCGCTGGCAAGGGTTACTGCGACGTGCAGTTTCTCTCTCCACCGCGCGCGGAGCACCGCAAAGACGACTCCGTCATCGGCTCCGACACCTCCGGTGTCTGAATCGAGCGACGACCTCACTTCGAACTGAGACACGCCTTCGGCAGCGATTCCGGCCAGCGCCATCCATCCGAACTCTGGTGGTTCCCTCGCGACGGACGGATCGCCGGATTGATGGACGTTCAACCGCTCCAAGTACGAAGCCCGAAACGAGCGACCGAAGTTGGCACGGGGATTGGGTACCCCGATGATGACGGATGCCTTCGGTGAATCTCTCCCTGGCTGAACAAGAACCGCCCAACGGGTCGTATCTGCGGCGAATACGACGGCGAAATCGGAGTCGCGCTCGATGAGCCGGACCGGACCGAATCGCTCGCCGGAGGTGCGGTGCATCAAGGGGACTTCTTCGCTCGCAAGCCTCACCGCTGGGTGGGTGCGTAGGTCCTCGTCGATTCTGTCGCGAACCGGCAACAACGTGTTCCCCGGTTCGTCCTCCGGTGTGTTCGGCGATATTCGGATGCTCATGGACCCCTCCAGACAGTGTCCTCGTACATCGTAGAAGAACACCTGGCGTGGAATCCGCCGATGTAACCGATCGGTGCGGACTGCACGCCATACGACGATCCACCAACGGGATCACGCTGTCACCGGCCTGCCGAGTAGAAAATTGGCAAGTGAACGTTCGTGGTGATGATGCAGTATCGACTTATGTCTCCGACGATCGGAACCGTTCGTAGCTGGAACCTCGACGAGGGCTGGGGGGTCATCGACTCACCCGAGACGCCCGGTGGTTGCTGGATACACGCGACGACGCCGTCGACGAAGACTCGCGTGGGTTTGGAGCCTGGTCGTCAAGTGTTCTTCGAGTGGGACCCGCTTACCTGGGGAGGGAGTTCAGGACGGCTACGACTTCGTCGCGACGGATGCATGGTATGTCGGCGACGAACCGTATCGCCGCCCCCAGCGACCTAGCACCGGTGCGTTCAGCACGTCACTCACGATCACCCTCGACGACGACCCTGACCACAAGGCTCACAGGATTCCGCCCGGGGTGTCGCCTGAGGCGTACTTCCGCCCAGAACCCCCTGGCAGCAGTTGAGAGAACCGATCAGCGATCGGCACCGGAACCGGCCGATTACCTGCGGCTCGATACCGGGTGTCTGCCCCTGCACCTCGAGGTCGACTCCCGCTGTCGTGGGCTCACTAGCTCGCTTTCCGCACGGCACCGAAGTCGTCAGCGGTGATCGCCTCGGGGGCGGAGCAGGGTGGTGCGGTGACCGCTGAGCGATCCGATGTCGATGAGGAGATAGCCATCGCCGGCAGAGCCGCTCCACGGGGATCGGGTGGGATCGTCGAACCCGCCGAGACCGTCCGTGCCGGCGAACAGTCGGGCGCGGCCGATCGCGAGCACCGACCAGCCCGTGCGCGTCGACGCGGTGATGTTTCCGGTTTCGAAGGCGAGGACGGTGCCCTCGAAGCGGGTGAACCACGGATTGTCTCCGGTCGGGATGACGATCTGCCCGTCCGGGCAGGCGAAGGTCACCGGCCGCACCGCCGGCAGGGCGTCCTCGGTGTAGAGCAACCGCCCGACGGGGACCGACCGCAGGAAATCCAGGCACTCCCGTGTGGTGAGAGGCCCGTCCGTGGCGGTGCTCGCCGACACCGGTCCAGGGCGAGAGTCCATAGCGTCCCAGTTTGTTGCCGCAATGCGCTCTTTCGACACCTTCAGCATCTGCTGACAGCAACCGCCTCGATAGGGGACAACGTCACTATCCCTCCGCTCATTTCCGGCCCGCCAGGACCGTCCTGCGCACTCGGACTTGACGCGACGACGGGTGTGGCCACCGCGATGGCGGTCTTCGCCGGATCCGCCGTTTCCGCCCCGTCCGACGGGGCACTCGACCACCAGGTGCTCGGCACCAACTCCGGGAGGACACGATCGCGCAGGTCGGCCCCGGGGGAACGACACGCGGAGGCAACCGATGAGTATCCCTGTCCGACCAGCGGTCGGTGATGCAGAGCTGGATGGCGCGCACGACACCCGCATCGTCACCGAGGTAACAGCGTCGTGATGGCAATCAGGCTAATGACACGGGCGGGGAGCTCGGACGCGCGAAGATGGCGTTATGCCGATCCAGGACTTGTGGAATCAGGACAGTTTGGTGTGGCACTTCGGCTTGTTCGACGGCGGTCCGGCGCTCGGGTCTGATCACGACGTCGAGGCGCCGCAGGTATGGGTGCGTGCCCTCGAAGCCGTCGCCCGCGATCTGCGGTGCCTGCGGTACGGGCGCGACGTCAGGCTGGGCGGATTGGTGTGGGAGCTTGCCGTTAACGGCGACTACGTCGTCACCATTGGCTGGCAGGGCGTACACGGCATCAGTGGGTTCAGCCGCTGCGACGGCTTGTCGATGGATGCTCCGTTCACTGAGGCCGCGGTCTGGGTGGCCGATACCGTTCAGTCAGACCTCGCCGGCTACGACTTCGTGCAGTGGCCCTCGCAGGGACAACGCATGCTGCTGCCGCGCAAGCGCGGCGATGGTCCGGTTTGGATCGATAGCCATACCGACAACACGGTTGCCGCCATTGGTGAGCTATGTCAGCACATCGGCAGGTAGGGAACGGCACTGGTCCATGAGTCGCTGAGGGATCCCTAACCGGTTGCCATCTCGTCCGCTCTGATCGATCCGGGTCACGGTCTAGTCGTCGATGGCGTCATCGGGTCGACGGAGTGGTTGGGTCCGAGCGCGATGGTGACTTGTTTGGTGTTGGTCGCTGCTGGTGTAGGACCAGGTTTGGGTGGTCATGACTTCGCCGTCGTTGCCGTAGGCGATGATGCCGCAGGGGGATGACGTGCCTGCATAGGCCGAGGCCGTAGGTGGAGTCGGTCGTGCCGACGGTTTTCATCTCGTCGACGAGGGTGTCCGGGAGTAGCCGGCCGTTCAGGAGTGCGGTCCTCGGCTGAATACTGGACTATTTTGCGGGTCACATTTCGGTGCGACGCCACGGTCGTCGACGACCTAGTTTTGCCGAAGACGCCTCGGTGAGAACGCTTCGTCGCCTTGGCTTCTTCACGCGCCGTAGTGTGTGCTTCCTCAGATCGGGCCGCTTTGCGATCGGCCCATGCGGCCACGGTGGCTTCAATATCGCGTGGCATGGTGATCAGCGGCGGTCCTGATGGCAGTTGGTAGCGAGCGTGCAGCACCCGTTCGTTGAACTAGGCAATCTCGTGTCGAACGGCCTTCGCGTTCGATAGCTGATCGAGTTGCTCGTCCAGGGCGGCGTCATCCTTGCGCAACTCAATGGAGGGGGGCAGGAAAGCGAGCCCCTCACGTTTCATGAAGCTCTTGAGCCACCAATCCGGGTCATGGGCATCGGACAGATCGAGTGGCTTACCGCTGCCGGGAAGGTCGTCAAAATCGCCCCGTTCGATCGCCTTTCGAATATGCACGTCGGCGAGCAGTGCGATCGCCGTCTCGGAGTCAAACGCAAAAGCGGAGGGGTTGCAGAACGTGAGGGGCAGCGCGTGCTCATGCATCATCAGCACTCCATGTCGCCGAACTATTTGGGTCAGGTGTATTATGTCATGTGTATTGCCAAAGTGAGGGGTTCGAGTGCCGAAGCAGGTTGATCATCACGAGCGACGTGAGTCGATCGCTCATGCGCTCTGGCGCGTGGTTGATCAGCACGGCTGGGCACGAGCAACCATGCGTGAAGTCGCCCGCGAGGCCGGAGTCTCCCTGGGGCAGTTGCAGCACTACTTCTCCTCACGCGCTGAGATGTTGGCCTTCGCGATGGAGTTTGCTTCAGAACAGACCTCTCGCCGAGTCTCACGAAGCCTGAGGTCACTCGACCAACCTCCGCATCCTCGCGACGTGCTGCGAGTAGTCCTCACGGAGATGCTGCCTCTGCGACCCGACTCCCGTGCCACCAGCCGTATGCACGCCGCTTACGTGCTCGAAGCGATGCACGACCCATCACTGCGTCAACAGGTCGGCCTCGGACTGCGGGAGGGACGTGCGATGGTCGAAAGTCTCATCCGGGAGGCGATCAGCCAGGGGCATATCCGTCACGAGTGCGATCCGATCATCGAAACGGACCTCGTCCTTGCGTTGACCGGCCTCGGTCCCCTTCTCGACCTCGACGTCATCGAACCGCAAGCGGCGCTCGCAGCCATTGACCAGCATCTCGACCGTCTCTTCGGACGCACGTCATGACCGACGCAGATGTCGGTTGCGTCGCGAACCCACTCGCGCTCACCGCCGGGTCGTCACATGCGATCCACGTGACGCGCTTTCCACGCGCGGTGTCACGGTGGGGCAACGTCGTGACGATGAGTTTTCTCTCCGCGCACGGTCGACCCGAGTGAAAGAACACCAACCCGAATGAAGGAGAACCCCGATGCCACAGTACTTCCTGACCTTGCCGCATGACACCGCCGATGAGCCGACGATGGACTTGATGCAGGACATGGACCCCGCCGAACTCGAGGAGGTCATGGCTGCTGTAGAAAAGTTCAACACCGATCTCGTTGCTGCTGAAGCCTTTGTCACCGCGGGCGGACTGCATCCGCCCTCCACCGCGATCACCGTCGACGCGACCGGTGACATTCCCACACACACCCCAGCACCGTTCGTCGAGGCGACCGAGTATGTCGGCGGATTCTGGATCATCAATGCCGCCGACGAGGACACCGCCGTCGCCTGGGCCGAACAAGCCTCCGCCGCACTGGGCTCACGCATCGAGGTCCGCGCTCTCCAAGAAGAACCCCAATAGACTGGGGCCGCACCGTTCGGCGGTCGTCCCGAACGGGGATCCGCTTACGGCACACCCACAGGACAGGACAGGACAGGAGGTTCCAGGCAACCTTCACCGGCAGTTCGACCTCGGATCCCGTATCGCCATGAATCGTGACGCCAGCGTGCCGCGGCTGGGCATGCCTCACGGACAGCACCGTGCCAAATAGCGTCGGCAAAAACGTGCCAGATAGCGCTGGGAGTCACACTCAGAGGGTCTATCGAAAAGGATCGGTTCTCGACAACCTCTGGATGAAGCGGTTGGGACGTAGTCCCGCGGCAACGCTCAACCAGATCGGTAGGCGTCTCGTCGGTGCTCGATACGAAGGACGACGACCTCGTGTTGTGACTCGTTGATGCGGTACAGCACTCGGTAGGTGCCACGCCGAGCCGAGTGGATACCGGACAGGTCTGCGCGCAGCGGCTTGCCGACGCGACGGGGGTTCTCCACCAGGGCACCGGTGATGAACTCGAGGACCGCCGTCGCCACCGCCTCGGGTAGGCCGGAGCGAATGGCACGCACGGCCGGCGGGGTCAGGACCAGTTCGAAGGGACCGTCTGGGGTCACGAGCGCAATGCTCGTACCGCGGAAATGCCGCGGACGACGTCACCCGAGGCATACGCCGCGTCCGCTTCCCGGATGTCGGCCAACGCCTCCGGGTCGCTCAGGACCGCCAGTGTCTCCTCGAGCTCGGCCAGATCCTCCGGGCTGAGGATGACCGCGGCCGCGCGCCCGTTGCGAGTGACCGTCACGCGCTCGTGCTCACGCTCGATGCGGTCGATCACCTCGCTGAAGTGATTGCGGACTTCCCGAAGCGGCTCAACACTCATGCACACAATTGTGGCGCACTCCGGTTCGGACGGCAACTGCGCGTCCTGCACGGCAGCGTCGGCAGGTCCCTGTGTTCGACCACCCGATCGGGTCCCTACACGGGTGGGCCGGCTCGCTCAACTACATCACTCCGCGATCCGCGCTGGCTCCGACTGGCGGGCGTGCCAGCGGTCCGCCAGGGCGGATCCCCCGAGCAGTACACCGAGAACCATCGCACAGAGGGAGGTGGTCACTGTGTACCGCGTCGCGCGGCCGCCGACCGTGCCGGCTCCCGAGTGAGCGCGAGCAGGGCGACGGTCGCCGCGATCGCGAGCACGAGGATCAGCAGCAGCGGCAGCGAGAGTCCGGACACGATCACAGCCCCCACTGCGGTGGCGACGAAGGCGAGCACGGCGAGTACCCAGAGGGCGCGGGCCGCCGCTGCCTGATGGATCAGTTGGGCGACCGAGCCGCCGACGACCAGCAGGGCGCCGATCCAGAGGGTCCAAGTAGTCATGGCGGCGCGGGTCCTCCCCGGTCGGAGGGCGTGAAGTCTCGTCGCAGGGTGTCATGCCACCCATTCGCGGCAGACCATCGAGGATGGAGAAGACAACGACGGCAGGTCACACCGCGGACAGCAAACGCAGAGGGTGTGCTCTACGTTCTGGCCGCGCACACCAGACATGCCTTGCGCGACCACTTCGGCAACGGCCACGTCGGGTCGACGTGCACCTGCTGCACCATTCCTCGCGTCGATCGGCCGCACACGGTTTCCATGTCGCTCCACGACCGGCCCCGAGGATCGGGCCAGTGCACGGCGTGCACGTGACCCGTCGTCACCACTGCCGGCACGTACCTCCCTCCGCAGGAGTCGTGCGCCGTCACCTGCAGTGCCGTGCAATAACTCGGCATGACCCAACAGTAGGCCGGTCATCGCCCGTGGAAGATCCCGTCCGGCAGCGCCGCAACACCACGGCTGACCTGTCCGCCTGTCCTACCGGGGAGCATGCGGGGTGATGATCGACTCCGACGATGAGGTGATCGGCACACCACACCCGCTTCGTCGACACCACGGGCGACTCCCACCACTATTGGGGTCTTCAGTCGAGGACTCCGGCGATATCGAGCACCAGCAGAACCGCGATCGCCACAAACACCACGACGATCACCCCGATGACCACCATGGTGGCGATGCCGGTGGGTGGAAACGACCAACTGGTGCGCGGTTCGTGCTCGGACAGCCCCGACGTCTGTGCCGAGTCCGGAGGAGTCGAACCCGGTCGGACACCGCCGCCCGGCTCGAGATCGGGGGTGTTCGCCGGATCAGGATCCGGAGGCTGAGCGGTCATCGAAAACGGTCCTCCGTTGAGTACGGTCTGCTCGGCGTTCGAGCGAACAGATCTGGCATCCGGGTACCCGGATTTCCCCTACCCACACGGTGACGACGTCCAGTCAATCGCAACACGACGCGCACGCAGCGAAATGCTGTGAGGGAAGATTGGCCCCCAGCGCAAACGGACGACGGCGCCGAGCCCGCGCATTTCCGGAACACCAGGAACCAAACAGACCCACCCTCGCTTCATGTGATGCCGGGTTGTTCCGGCGTGCCCTCGGCCGGACCACCGGCCCGGGTGAAGAACGACACCCGTCCGTTGGTCTCGAGCACCGCGAGCTCGATCTCGTCGAACCGGCGGATACCCTTCTGCCGCGCATCCGCCATCAGGTCGTCCAGCGACATCCGTTCCGAGCGCAGCCGGTCCGAGTCCGGTATCCCGTCGCGCACGATGATGACCGGCACACCGTGCGTCACGCCACGCACCTGCGGAAACCGCGCATTCGCCCAGGCAAGAGCCAGGGTGAGCAGGGCGAAGACTCCGACCGCGAGCACCGCGGAGGTAACGGAGTAGTCCTGCTGCGTCACCCCCTTGCTGCACGAGGTCACCCATGACGATATAGAGAACAAGTTGGAAGGTACTCAGTTCCCCGACGGTCGACCGTCCGACGACGCGGGTGATCACCCACAGGAACAGGAAGACGACCGCCGCCCGGATCACGATCTCCATCAGGGCACCAACCAGGTGGTGAATTCCAGGGTGACCACGTCGACTTCCCTCTCCGACACCGACACCGATCCCGAATGGCCGAGCTGACTCGAGGCTGGACGTAGGCGTCGAAACCCAGGGTGAGGGTGTCCCCCGGTGGCGGATCGACGGACATGTAGGTCCGCGAGGCATCGCTGGTCTCCGCGGAGGGTTCCGGTGTCCACCCCTGGGTCTCGAACATCTCGAAGTAGTCGGAGTCGACGACGATCACCACCGGCTCGGTGAACCCGCCGGGCTTGCGGACGGTCAGGTCCCACGGCACATCTAGTCCCGCTCGCGCGAGGCGCGGATACGTGAGGGTGAGGGCGTACCCGCCGCCCGCCGCGTGGGCCGTGCCCCTGCGGACACCGAGCAGCCCGACCGCACCGAGCGCCACGATCAGTGCGAGCAACACGACCGCACCCCGTCGAAGCCACGTGACGGCCGGCGTGCGGGCACGCTCCCGGACATCGTCGAGCACCGATTCCGGGACGCGGGCGGTGGGGCTCATGATCCCAACGTCTCACGAACCGGCAGCCCGGGAAGCCCGATCCGCGTGTGCTGCGCCAGCAATTTCGATAACTGCACCGACTCGCGCAGCACGGCAGAAGAAGGATGCGCCGGATCGGGTGGCGGGCTCACCCGTTGCACCGGAAGACAGAGAGCACCGGGTTGGGAACATCCGCGTGCGAGGTGGGTAGATTGCCGGCGCGAGTGGTGCTTGTTCGGCACCCATTTGATCCCGTTGGGGTATGCCCTCGCTCAACATCACGTTCACCGACGAGGAACACGCGGCCCTCGAGGCGGCGGCCGAGCGCCGGGCGTTTTACTGAAGACCCCCGTGCACGACGCGGCCATCGCCGGCGTGAGCGAGCACAAGCACCGCGTGCTCAACGCCGCCCGCCTCATCGACCACAGGTCCGCCGAGTTCAACCGTCGGCTCGCTTGACCGAGTTCCTGGACCTCGATGACGTCTTGACGGTCGGCACAGCTGCTCGAGGTGCACGAATACGGCCTGACCGCGGCGGCGGTAGCCCGCCTCCCGGGCCATCGCGTTCGGTTTGGACGTGTACCCGGGGTTGTTCGACAAGGCGGCCGCGCTGCTGCATTCGCGGGCCCGCAATCACGCGCTAGTCGGGAACAAGCGCACCCATGGGCGGGGCATGGACCTTCCTCCACCTCAACGCCGTGCAACTCGACAGGCCTTCGACATCGACGATGCCGAGCAGTTCATGAACGAGGTAGCCCAAGGCCGGTACGACGGGAACCTCGCGGCGGTATCAGCCAAGCTGGGCTGCTGCGCACTGCCCCACTGCCCCACTGACACCTGAGTGGGTCTGCAGCCGAGATGCTCGAACGCCGCGTGCTGGCGCGTTTGCCCACGTCGCGAACCGGATTGGCTGCGCAGTATTCTTCGTTCTCGGGGTTGCCCGGCCGCGCAGTGCGGCGAAGGACGGACCTGTCCGCTGGGTTCCGACGGCGCGCGGGCGGGGTATCCGACGCTTTCGCCGATCCTCATGCCCAGCCGAAGGTGGCCCCGTAGTGCGGCCGTCGTAGGGCGGTATCGCCGGTTACGCGTCGCCGGGAGGCAGTAAGTTCGACACGGAGAATTTCCTCCACTCGCTGCATCCCGGCGAGCCGGGTGATGCAGACCGACAATTCCGACGCCGGTTACCGCTCCACCGCATCGAGGTCGGCGGTGTCACCTTCACTCTCGCGTAATGCCTTGCCCTGCTGGACATACTGCTCGTACTTCTCCGCGTTCTTGTCCGAAACCCGGGTATCTCGCGGCGGCAATTGCAGTTCGTCCTCGGCCGGCATGCCGGCCTGCAACTCCCGTCCGCGTTCGAGTTCGGCATCCAGTTCGGCACCGAAGAGCAACGCCAGATTGGTGATCCACAACCACAACAGGAACACGATGACACCGGCCAGGGAGCCGTAGGTCTTGTTGTAGCTGCCGAAGTTCGCGACATACAGACCGAACAGGACCGACGCGACGATCCACGTCACGATGGCGAGGAACGCGCCGGCGCTGATCCAACGGAACTTCGGCTGCCGCACATTGGGTGTGACGTAATAGAGGATGGCCACGGCTACCACGACGATGCCGAGGACGAACGGCCAGCGGGCGATGTTCCACACGGTCAGGGCGGTGTCGCCGAATCCGACCGCCTCCCCCACCGAGCGTGCGACGGGGCCGCTCAGGGCGAGCATCGCCGCGCCGGCGGCCACCAGGACCAGGCCGACGATGGTCACGGCCAGCATCAGGGGCCGGAGCTTCCACACCGGACGCCCCTCCTCGACCTCGTACATGCGGTTCATCGCGCGTCCGAACGCCCCGATGTAGCCGGACGCCGACCACACCGCACCCAGCAGGCCGAGGACGAGTGCCGTGCCCGCGGTCGGCGTCTCGACCAGTTGCGTGATGGGGTCGCGCAGCGTGTCCACAGCGGAGGACGGTCCGAGATCGTCGACCATCTGCAGGACCGCGTCGGTGGTGCGCTGTCCCTGCCCGAACACCCCCAGCAACGAGACCAGCGCCAGCAGCGCCGGGAACAGCGAGAGGACCGCGTAGTACGTCAGCGCGGCCGCCAGGTCCGTGCACTGGTCCCGGGTGAACTCGTGCGCCGTCTTCCTGATGACATACCACCAGGACGGTTTCGTCAGGTCCGCAGGCGAATCCGGCTTCCGCGGATCGTCGGGTTCCGGTTCGGCGTGCAGATCCTCGTTCATCGATCACGCCTACCCGAAACCCGGCTCACGGAAACTGCGGTCCTCCTCGAAGTCGGCCCTACCCTGTAGTGGATCAGACAAGCCCTTCCGCCGCCGCGACAGACGGCGCTGGTCCCCGCGTGTACACGTCGAGGCGAAAGTCTGCATCGCAATAGGCTGCGACCGGGACGGGCCCGTCCCGGTGGCGATCGCGTCTTGGACGACCCCACCGGACGGCGGGTATTCGGGGACAGGATGCCGCCAATGGACGCCGATCAGCATGCCTTCCGCCTCGAGGGCGGCGACCGCCCGGGCGATAGTCGTGGCCAGCCCGTTGTCGTCGAGGTAGTAGAGGACCTCGCTGAGCACGATCAGATCGAATCGGCCGGGCGGCCACGGGTCGAGCAGCGACGCCTGGTGCAACTCGACGCGGCCCAGGACCCCGTCCGCGTCCAGCCGTGCGCGCGCGAGGTCGAGGGCCCGGGTCGCGACGTCTGTGGCGACGACTTCGTCATTCGTCACAACGGTGCGCCAGCGCCGCGGTGAGAATCCCGATCGAACACCCTGGCTCGAACGCACGGCGATAGCGGGGACGGGGCAGGGCGGCGAGGGTCAGCGCGTATTTGCGCTGCTCGTACCACCGATCGCCGAACCCCCACGGGTCGGGCGACGCTGCGTACATGGCGTCGAAGTAGGACGGGCCCATTAGAACACCGTCTCGGTGGCACGTGTCAGCCGCGCCAGGACCCACGGCGGCAGAATCGGCGCGTCGCGCGGATCCTGCGACAACGGATGGATCTGGCTACGGAATTCGGCGACGGCGCGGTTCTTGCGTTCGATCTCTGCCGCGCTCGCGGTGTGCACACGTACCCGCGTCCACGGCACCGCGTGGTCGCTGGGCCGGTGGCGAGCAGCGGAAACTGTTCGGCGGCGAGCCAGTTCCGCCACGTCGCCTCCGGTGTGCCGCGGCCGGTACCCGGAATGTCGCGGAACCTGTGACCGTTCGCCAATGGAGTCATCATTGTTCCTCCTGCGCTGCGAGCCTGCCGAGGGTTTCGAGGTCGCGTTCAGCGTGTGATTGCCGGATGTAGACGAACAGATCGGCGACGGTACCGGCGTGTGCGGCGTCCGTCGCGAGCGGTGTCGCACCGAGAGCACGTCCGACTCGGTCGATCACCTCGGTGGCCGTCCTCTCGACCAGAGCGCGAATTCGGAAGGCACGCAACGTAGCGGCACGGCAATCGGTCGGAGCGGCGTCGACCTCGGCGGCGGCCTGGGCGAGGGACCACCGAACCGCACTGGTCGCGACGTCGATGGCGCCCAGGTGGGCGAGCTGGTGACCGTCCGCCCGGCCGTCCCGGGCCCGCACGCGAAGTGGCTCGGAAACCGCGAGGACACCACCGAACCAGCAGACCGCCACCCCGATGCCGCCGTGCCAGAATCCCGCCCGGTTCAGGTAGCTGCCGGGGATACCGACCGCCCGGGTGGGGACGTCGACGAACGTCACCGACTCCGTTCCGGTGGCCGCCATCCCCGGACTGTGCCAGCCCCCGAATCCTGGCGCGACGCCGGGATGATGCAGATCCACCGCGAACAACCGTGATTCACCGTCGACCCGGGCCGTGACGAGCGCATCAGTGCACATCGCGGCACCGGAACACCATGCCTTCGTGCCGTCGAGGCGCCACCCGCCCGCCGTCTCCCGCGCGGTCAGAACCGGCTGCGGCGGTTCACTCGCCCACACGCCCCAGAATTCGCCCGGACCCGCACGCGCGCCGTCGATCTCGGCGAGGATCGCATCGGCGTCGGCATGCGCTTCGAGCAGGCGGCCGACCGACAGATTCCGCCGGCACCGCCCGGTGAGCCACTCCCACCGTGCAGCCGTGGCACCGGCCCCGGGCAAGGGCGGTGTGGCGCCGCCGGACCGGATCACCGACCACACGGCCTCCGCGGTGCCCGCGAGCACATCACGCCCCGCCGTCATCGGTCGTTCAGTTCGAGCAGATACGAGGCGAAGCCCTCCGGTGCGCGGGCATGCCTGCGCGCGGACGTCTCGACCGGCGCATCGATCGCCCACACCATGTTCGCCCCGGCCGCGACCATGCGGGAGACCAATTCCGTGTCCTCGTGCGCGGGGACTTCGGCGAAACCCCCGACGCCGCGGTACAGGTCGGCCGCGAAGCCCAGCGACGCGCCGTGGACGTGGCCGTGATGCACACCGGGGCGGTATTCCCGTGCGTACCGCACCATCACATGCTCCGGCCAGTCCGACCAATCGGTGACGGTCACGGTGCCCGCGACTACCGTGGCGCCCCGTGTAGCGTGCGCGAGCTGCGCAGCCAGCCAGTTGTCCGGCACCTGCGAGTCGGCGTCGGTCGTGGCGAACCACTCGTTGCATCGAACGGGCGCCGCGGCGAAGCCTGCCCGGCGGGCGGCGCCCACGTTGCGGGCGTTCACGGCCAGGACATCCACGCCGGGCGGTACCGCCGCGGCCGAGTCGTCCGAACAGGCGTCGAGGACTACCACGATCCGGACCGGGACCGGCACCCGCGTGGCAGCGGCGCGCAGCGCGGTCACGCATGCGGGCAGCAGTGCCTCTTCGTCGTGGGCCGGAACGACTACCGTGACGTGCTCGACCTGCATCAGGGCCCCTTTTCCCGTTTCGCCTGTAGAGGTATCCGATACCCCGTTCCGGGCGATCCGAACCGCGGCCCTTGCCCGTCCCACGCCTCTGCCCATCCCACCGCTCTATCCGAACCACAGGGCTTCGGCGTTACGAAAAGCCACCCGTTCGGCCGCACTGCCCGGAAGCGCGGAGAGAAGGGTCCGGATCTGAGCACCCCGGGTGTCGACCGTGTCGGCGCGCGCCACGGTGTCGCTGCCGACCACGAAGCGATCCGGTTCTCGCGCAACGAGCCTCACCCAGTCCTCGTCCGCACCGTTCTCGTCGGCGATACGGTCGAGCAACACCCACGATAACTCGACCGTCAGATTGCGATGCCGTTCGATCATCCGGCGCACCAGATCGAGCTGCCCGGACGGGTCGACTTGTCGGGACACCCCGGCGTGGCACCAGACCACCGACGTCGACGGATGACGATCGAGGGCATTGGAGAGGCTTCCGGCATATTCGTGCCGATCGGGCATCCCGACCGAACTCGAATCGTGGTGCAGCGAGATCGGCGCGTCGTTCTGCGCACAGAAGTCGAGAACGGCGTCCATCGCGACGTGATCCGGTGACGGCACCTCTCCGGACGTCAGGTTGGTCAGGTCGTCGTGCCGGAACATCACCTCGCCGACACCGGCCCAGCGGTCGGACCTGCTCCACACGAAGTCGAGGTGTTCGATCGCCAGCAGGTCGGTCGGGTCGAACCCACAGACCAGCGGGGCCACCTCGAGCACGCCGTCCGACTCGAGGTCTGGGAGGACGTCGAGGACCGTCGCGTCGGTGAGCGAGTGATAGTGGCACGGCGCGTTGTCGTCGAGGTAGTAGTCCGGCCGCACAGGTTCGGCGGTCGACCATTTCTTTTTCACCGGCAGTCCGAACACCACTGCCCGCGTGGCGCCGTTGCGGACGAGACTGTCCCGGAGGTCGGGCATTTGCCCCGGCCGCTGCAGGAAGTCGACGAGATGGACGTGCGTGTCGATCCATTTGGGAGAGGACGGATGTCGGCGGTCGATGCGGTCGTCGGTTCGTGCCTCGTCGTTCACGAGGTCAGGGGGTTCGGTCACGGTGGCCTTTCCGATGGAGGGGACTGAGGATCATCCCGCGGGAGGGGACTGAGGATTACCCCGCGAACGACGGAACGAGGGGCGGGGCAGCCACCGAATTTACCTTCTCTTGCGCGAGATCCGCTGATGCATCAGCTGGCTTGTGGTCACCGATGCGGGACGCCTCGCCGCATCATCTCGGTCTCCGGCGCGCCGCCATAGCTCACATGGTCAGTCGGTTCCTGGGGGTCAAGGTCTCCGCGCAGCCCCCAACCATTGATCATCATGGGGAGTTCGACATCCCGCTCACATCGTAGGTCGCGCGCAGCATTCAGCCCAGTCGACCCCTCGGAGCCGCAGTTCGCGACCGCCCGGCCGGTTCAGAACCTGTGCGAAATGGGCTGCGACCGAGGTCCACTCAACGGCCCCCTTTTCCGGGGAGGACGGGTCGAGTCCGGTGATCATCGGTCCGAAACTTCTGCGCCGCAGCATCATGCGGGTCCGGCGGCCGCCGACAAAGTCGCGAATCACTGCTGCCTGTCACGGTGCAACCCCGCGCCGGGGTGAGCGCGATCGGCGGCAATGCGTTCGGCCCGAAGTCTCATGGTGTCCTGAAAGCCGGCGTTCTGCCACAGCTCCGCCAGCCTCACCCACGCTTGGATCCGTTCCGGGGCAGCGTCCGGGGCAATTCGACAGTCGGGGTGAGCAGAAATGCTCCGACAACGGGTTGGGCCTGCGAGCTACCGCCGGGCACCGGGAGGCCGCAGTTTCGGGGGGCACACGGTCACCTCACCCCCGCCGAGGCCGTCATCTATAGGCACCACGGACACCTCGACGAGGTGATTCGTCCGGTGCTGCGGCACTAGAGGATTTTGACTGCACCGACCCGTTCCGTGCGCCGATTCGGCTGGACGAGTCCGTTTTCAGGGTGTGAGTTGGATCTTGACCGCCCCGTCCTGCTTCTTCTGGAAGATCTCGTAGGCGTGGGGCGCCTGTTCGAGGGGGAGTGTGTGAGTGGCGAAGGTGTCGACGCCGAGGGGGTCGTCGTCGCCGAGGAGCGGCATGATGTCGTCCACCCACTTCTTGATGTTGGCCTGGCCCATGCGCAGCTGGATCTGCTTGTCGAACAGGGTGAGCATGGGGATCGGGTCGGCCATGCCGCCGTAGACCCCGATGATGGAAATGGTTCCGCCGCGGCGAACGATGTCGATCGCCGAATACAGTGCACCGAGACGGTCGACACCCGCCTTCTGCATGAGCGGCGCCGCGACCGCGTCCGGAAGGTACCCGACGATCTGCTGGGCGAGCTTGCCGATCGGCGAACCGTGTGCCTCCATGCCGACCGCATCGATCACCGAGTCGGTGCCCCGGCCGTCGGTCGCGTCGCGGATCACGTCGGCGAGATCGCTGCCGTGCTCGTCGAGGTCGAGGGTTTCGATGCCCCGGGCCTTGGCGCGGGCGAGGCGTTCGGGGACATTGTCGACCGCGATGACCCGTGCGCCCTTGTGCTGAGCGATGCGCGCTGCCATGTCTCCGATCGGGCCGAGGCCGAGTACGGTGACCGACCCGCCCGCGGGGATGGCGGCGTACTCCACCGACTGCCATGCCGTGGGCAATACATCGGACAGATAGACGAATCGGGAATCCGGCGGTCCCTCGGGGACTTTCATGTGGGTGAACTGGGCTTGGGGGACGCGGAGGTACTCTGCCTGTCCTCCCGGAACCTGGCCGTAGAGCTTCGAGAAGCCGAATAACGCCGCTCCCATGCCCTGCTCGCGGACCTGCGTGGTCTCACACTGCGTGTACAACTTCATATTGCACATGAAACAGGTGCCGCACGAGATTTGGAACGGGATCACCACGCGGTCGCCGACCTTCAGGTCACCCGCCTCCGCGCCGACTTCTTCGACGATTCCCATCGGTTCGTGGCCGAGAACGTCTCCCTCTGTCATGAACGGGCCGAGTGTTTCGTACAGGTGGAGGTCGGACCCGCAAATGTTGGTCGTGGTGACCTTGATGACGGCGTCCGTCGGTTGTTCGATCTTCGGATCGGCGACGGTATCGACGCTGACCTTCCGTTTGCCTTGCCAGGTGACTGCGCGCACTGGGAACCACACCTCTCGTCGGTCGATGTGCGTTCCGGGTGCCCGACGGGGGATGCAGGTAAACGTGTGGCCTTCCTCAGCGGACGTCGCCGCCCGTACGAAACGCCTACGCGACGTCGATCGAATACGGCTCCGTCACCGTGGCTGTGGCCAGTCCGATGGGGTCCCGGAGCAAAGCGCGGCGTCGGTCGTACCGCTGCACGACGAGCACGCTCGTCACATGTATTGCCGGCGAGCCACCAATGCTGACGGGTTGTCGTCACGAACGCGTTTGCCTGCGACGCCACCGGCACAGTGGACTTATTTCTTGTCTTCGGCCTTGCCGACGCCTGCCTGATGCGCGGGTCCCACTCCGGGGTCGCTGCCCTCGGACTCGGGGGCGTCCGCGGCGGGCTTCTCCTCGGCGGGCGAGGCCACCGCGCCGCGCGGGGTGTCCTCCGGTTTCGGCGATTGCATTCCGCTGGCATCGACGTGGTCGTCGTGCTCCGGGCGTCCTTCCTGCGTGCTGGTGGTTCGGCCCTCGTACGGCGGTATCGCCGGTTCCGCATTCTCGGGCGGCAGCGAGCCGCCGGCGGGCGCGGGGTTGCTGCCCGGCTCCGCGGTGGAGGTGACTTCCTCCTGATCCAGGGACCCCTGCTCGCGGCCGGCCTGGTTTGTTCCGGCCTGGGCGGGGCCCGCGTCGCGTGAGCCCTTCGGGCCGCGTTCGGACTGTGGTTCCTCGTGCAGTTGCTTGCCTGGTTCGGTACTCATGATCACTCCGTCCCGACGCAGCAGTACGCCGGATCCTCACTTCGGTTGTGGTGGACATCTGCTGTAGCTGTGCCCTGGGACGCGAACACGAAACCGCATCTCTCTACAGGGGGAGGGTTTGGTGCGGCGCCCATCCTGATTTGTTTCGCGAACGTGTGGGCACTCAGACATGAGCGGACCGTTCAGCAACGATGCGGCACCGAATCCCACGGATTTCCAGCGAGGAGCTACGCCGTGTCGAAGAAGAACCCTGTCCTTCCCGGGGCGCCCGGGGCGGGCACTCCGACGGTCGCCGAACCCACCGAACCCACCGAGCCGTCGCCCCCCAAGCCCGATCAGCGGGCTCCGGTGCTGGGCACCGCGACCGGGCACCCCGTCGAGGGCCCGGACACCGCCCGCGGCCAGCAGGGTGCGCACCTCACCACGGCGCAGGGCGCGATGTTGTACGACACCGACCATTCCCTCAAGGCCGGCGAGCGGGGACCGACCCTGCTCCAGGACCACCACCTGCGGGAGAAGATCACACACTTCGATCACGAGCGGATCCCGGAGCGGGTGGTGCACGCACGCGGCGCGGCCGCGCACGGGGTGTTCCGCGGATACGGTTCCGCCGACCCGATCAGCAAGGCCGCATTCCTCGGCAAGGACGTCGAGACGCCGGTCTTCGTCCGGTTCTCCACCGTCCTCGGCTCCCGGGGGTCGGCGGACGCCGTCCGCGACACCCGAGGATTCGCGACCAAGTTCTACACCGCAGAAGGCACCTTCGACCTGGTGGGAAACAACATCCCGGTGTTCTTCATCCAGGACGGCATCAAGTTCCCCGACATCGTCCATGCCGCCAAACCGCACCCGGATCGCGAGATTCCGCAGGCGCAGAGCGCGCACGACACGTTCTGGGACTTCGTGTCGCTGCACACCGAAGCCACCGCGCACACCCTGTGGAACATGTCCGACCGCGGCATCCCGCGGTCGTACCGGATGATGGAAGGCTTCGGCGTCAACACGTTTCGGATGGTGAACGCGGCGGGCGAGAGTTCGCTCGTGAAGTTCCACTGGAAGCCGAAACTCGGTGTGCACTCCCTGGTGTGGGAAGAAGCTCAGATCGTCAACGGCATGGACCCCGACTACCATCGCCGCGACCTCGCCGACGCGATCGAATCCGGTGCGTACCCGGAATGGGAGCTGGGCATCCAGGCGTTCCCGGACACCCCGGACCAGACGTTCGAGGGCATCGATCTGCTCGACCCGACCAAGATCGTGCCCGAGGAACTGGCCCCCGTGCAGCCGATCGGGCTGATGACGCTCGACGCGAATCCGACGAACTTCTTCGCCGAGACCGAGCAGGTGGCGTTCCATCCCGGGCACCTCGTCCCGGGGATCGACGTCACCGACGACCCGCTGCTGCAGGCGCGGCTGTTCTCCTACCTCGACACCCAGATCAGCCGGCTCGGTGGGCCCAACTTCGGGCAGATACCGATCAATCGGCCCCACGCCGAGGTCAACGACATGCTGCGCGACGGCATGCACCAGTCGGGGGTCCATCCGGGTGTCGCGCCGTATCGGCCCAATTCCCTCGACGCCGGTTGCCCGTTCCTGGCCGGCGCGGACACGGCGTTCGTGGAGGTGCCGGTGCCGATGCCGGAGTCGACGAAACGCCGGGCCGCGCCCGCGAGCTTCGACGACCACTTCTCCCAGGCCCGACTGTTCTACGCCAGTCTCAGCCCGGTCGAGCAGACCCACGTCGCGCAGGCCTACACGTTCGAGCTGGGCAAGTGCTACGAGCAGGCGATCAAGGAGCGCGCCCTCGGCGTCCTCGCGAACATCGACCCCGACCTGTGCGCGACGGTCGCCGAAGGGCTCGGCCTGCCCGCACCGGAGCCGACCGTCGCCTACGACGTTGCGCCGACCCCCAGCCCGGCCCTGTCACAGGTCGGCGCCGAGTGGCCGCTGGACGGCCGGATCATCGGCATCGTCGCCGACGACGAGTCGGATCTGTCCGAGGTCGCCGACGTGGTCGAGAAGATCGACAAGGAGGCCATGGTGCCGCTCGTCATCGGACCCCACGGCGGCACATTGGGATCGGGCAAGGGCGCGGTTCCGGTGTCCCGCACGTTCCTGACCATGCGGTCGGTGGAGTTCGACGCCATCCTCATCGCGGCGCCGGCGTCGGACCCGCGGGTACACGTGTTGCTCACCGAGGCGTTCCGGCACTGCAAGGCGATCGGGACATGGGCCGCCGGTCGCGGACTTCTCGAGACGGCCGCAATCCCGGCCGATGCCCCGGGCATCGTGATCGCCGACGACGCGTCCGCGCTGCTTCACGGCATCACTGCGCTGATGAAGTCCCACCGGGTCTGGGAACGCCAGGTGTGACGCAACCCGCCAGCGCGGCCATCGCGTTCGCCGATACCGGTCCCGCCCCGTTATGGGTACGGAGCCGAACCGAAACACAGGAAATCCCCGAGCGGTGAGGTGCGCTGCAACACCCCCGCCGTTGCCCGTTCGTCGTATGTGCCGAGTCGATTGGAGCCGATATCGAGCACACCGAGCCGCCTTGGTAGCGGAGATCCCGGTAGTGCAGGCTAACGCGCCGGTGCCCGATTGGTACAGAACGGCGGTTCCGGGTATTCGGTGAGCAGCAATGAGTCGAGGAGGTAGCACTATGCCGCGGTCATCGATCAAGGACGAGAAGGTGTACGAGGAAGTACGGAAGGATGGTGCGTCGAAGGAGAAGGCGGCGCGGATCGCGAACGCTGCCGCCAATCGTGGCCGGTCCAGTACCGGCCGCAAGGGCGGCAAGTCGTCATCCTACGAGGACTGGACCGTTGACGAGCTGAAGAAGAAGGCGAAAGAGGTCGGTCTGTCCGGTTATTCATCCAAGCGGAAGGGAGAATTGATCAAGGCGCTGCGCAACCACTGATGCTTCTCAACTGCCGGGGCGGGTAGGACCGATACTGCCGCAAGCACATACTGCCGCAAGCACACCACATGTCGTGGCGGCGACGACGTCGGCGGCAAGCGGCGGAATCACTGCCGGTGACCGGGTGGCGATTTGTCTCCATCGTCTGGACAACTGCTGCAGGTTATTTCGTGCATTTCGACCCTCCAACCCGACGCTCCTCGCAGGCCGGCATCACCACAGCTCCGGCGCGGGGCCCACGCACGACCGGATGCACGGTCTCGGCGCGTCTGCAGCGGAGGCCGACAGACTGCCACGTCAGGAAACTACAGTTCGAGGGGCACCAACTGGGAGAGACGGTGGAGGCCAGATGCTCAACGTGGTGTTGTTGGTCATTGTGCTCGCAACCGGCATGACGAGCGCAAACGCGCTGCACCGTCTCGGTCGTCCGGGCGCCGCGCAGCAGTACTGGAGTGCAGCGCATGAGCAGCTGTGACGAGCGTGCCGAACGTATCTCTGCAGCAGCGCGTGATCGGCACCTCTCCGTCGCCACCGCGGAATCGTTGACCGGCGGGAGAATCTCCACCGTCCTCGGTGCCGCACCGTCATCGTCCGAGTGGTACCGGGGCGGCATCGTCGCCTACGCCAGTTCCGTGAAACATGTTCTGCTGCAAGTCCCTGACGGTCCCGTGGTCAGCGAACCCAGTGCGCGTGCGATGGCCACGACGGTGGCCGGACTGCTCGGCGCGGACCTGGCGGTGGCGGTCACCGGTGTCGGCGGACCCCAGAGTCAGGATGGACAGCCTCCGGGCACGGTGTGGTTCGGGGTCTTCGCCGGCGGTGACACGCGCACCGAAGTGCGGCACTTCGACGGGGATCCGGGCGTGATGGTGGAATCGACCACCGACCATGCCCTGTTCCTACTCGAACACGCCCTTCAACGGTGACCCAATGTGGTTTCGGCGAGGAATGGGTGAGGAGTTGTCGATGTTTCTGCGGATTCCGGGTGTCTATCCCCCACAGGACGATACGTGGCTCCTCGCCGGTGCCCTGGTCTAGCATCCACTGACTCCGCTGTCGCGGGTCCTCGACATCTGTACCGGCACCGGAGCGCTCGCCGTGCGGGCCGCCGGGCTGGGGGCGGGCAGTGTCACCGCGATCGACATCTCGCGCCGCGCCGTGCTCAATGCCCGGCTCAACGCTCGGATGCACCGGCACACGATTCGGGTGCTGCGGGGAAGCCTCACCGCGCCGGTCCGCGACGAATGCTTCGATCTGGTGATCTCCAACCCGCCGTACGTGCCCGCTCAGGCTGACCGGCTTCCCGAGACCGGCGTGGCGCGGGCCTGGGATGCCGGCACCGACGGGCGAGCACTCCTCGACCGGATCTGTACAGAGGCTCCTGATCTCCTCGCCTCCGGGGGAACGCTGCTTCTGGCCCAGTCGGCGTTGAGCGGGGTGGACAAGACCCTCGTCACGCTCGAGGAGCAGGGTCTGCAGGTCGATGTCGTGGCGCGGCGGGAGATTCCCTTCGGTCCCGTCCTGACCGCACGCCGTCACATGCTCGCGGCCCGCGGCGTCATCTCCGCCGATCAACGCAGTGAGGAGATCGTGGTGATCCGCGGCCGCCAGCACTCATAGACCTCTCGGCGGCGGATCGTGCCCGGCGCCGTGGGGGTGCTCTAGCCGAGAGGATCGGTTCCTGACGGGTTTGACTGCGGTTTCTCGTCGTGTTGTCTGCCCACAGGGCCTTTCGGCGATGCGCGCGTCGCTGAGAAGTGCGCGTTGCCAGACACCTGACTACCGCACGCCGCACGCCGCACCGACGCACCGCGGCGCTCCGTGTCCGGCATCTGACCTGGCGTGGCTGCGAACGGACACGAAGACGCGGACGTACGGCTGGATCGAGTTCTGGCCGTTACCGAATGGGGACACCGCGCACGGCGGCAATCCGCCGTCACGGGTGCACCGCTACCAGGGGGATCTCAGTCGAAGACTCCGACGATATCGAGTACCAGCAGGACCGCGATCGCCACAAATACCACGACGAACACGCCGATGACCACCATCGTGGCAATGCCGGTCGGTGGAAACGACCAACTGGTGCGCGGTTCGTGCTCGGACAGCCCCGAGGTCTGTGCGGAGTCCGGAGGGGTAGACCCTTGTGGGACGCCGCCGCCCGGCTCGAGATCGGGGGTGTTCGCCGGATCGGGATCCGGAGGCTGAGCGGTCATGGTCACGACCTTCCGTGGAATACGGCCTTTACGGCGTTCGAGCAGACGCCTGTGACATCCGGGTACCCGGATGTGCCACACCCACACGGCGACGGTGTTCGATCCGTCATCGACGCCGACGGCGACCGAGTTCCGCCGCGTGAGTGGGTCAGCTGGTGGCGAGAAGTGCGACGGCGGACGCGGCGGCGAGAAGTCCCGCTGCCTGTTTCGGGATGAGGCGTTCTCGTAGAACGGTGACGCCGAGCAGGACGGGGACGACGGGATAGAGGGAGGACAACGCGACGGCGACGACGGCGATTTGCTCCCTCGTGGCGAGCAGATACGCAATGAGCGCAAGAGCCGCTGCCGCGCCCGTGGCCGCTGCCGCCGGCACGGTGTGACGGGACCGCCGGATGCGTGCGCCTCCCGCAGTCGGCAGCAGTGGCACGATGGTGAGGATCGCTGCGACCCGCCCGGCGGCAACGGGCCACAATCCTGACTCCGCGCCGGCCTGGGAAAGCGAAATATATTGCACGGCAATGCCGATTCCTGCGATGAGGCCATCGACGGCTGCGGCCGGCAGCGCGGGGCCGGCGTGTGTGCCGGTGTGCGCGACCAGCCACAGTGCGGGAACGGCGATCACGATGCCGAGCCAGGACAGCGTGGACGGGCGCTCACCGAGTGCAGCGACTCCGATCAGGACCGGCACGGCGATGCCGCAGACCGCGCTGATCGGTACCACCACGCTCATCGCCCCACGACTGAGACCACGGAACAGAAACAGCATGCCCACTCCGGTGCCGATCCCCGACAGGGCGCCCCAGGCCAGGTCGATCGACGCCGGAACGCCAGGGGAGCCGACCACCGTGGCGGCGACGACGGTGAACAGGAGTCCACCGGCCTGACCTACGGCCGCGACCTGCACGAAATGGGCGCGACGGGACAGCAGACCGCCGGTGAAGTCGGAGATGCCGTAGAAGAGTGCCGAGGTGAGCGCGAGGACAGGTCCCATCCGGGTTACCCGTCGGCCACTTTTTCGGCGTGGCCGACCGGACAGACCGCGTCGGTGGTACATGCCCGGCGATCGCAGAGCCGGCAGAGCCATTCCGAGTCGCGCACATCCTGGTAGATCCGAGTCAGCAGTTTGTCCAGCACCCCGGCCAGCGCCTCGCGTTCTTCGTCGTCGAGTGTCGCCAGCAGTGTGGCCAGTCCGTCCCCGCGGGCCCCCCGGGCGTCACGCGCCGCGCGCCGCCCGTCCGAAGTGAGGGCGACCGCCCTTTCCCGTCCCGCACCGCGTTTGCGCTGCGCCAGATTCTTGGCCTCGAGTGACTCGACCATGCGTGCCGCGGCCGATTGGGTCAGGCCTACACGCCGGCCGAGTTCCGTCACGCTCAGGTCGGGGGTCGCCGACAAGACCACAAGTGCGGCGGCCCCACTCGGACTTACCTGGCCTCTTCTGGTGACGCTCGTGAGAACGAGATCGCTCACGGCCAGAGCCGCGGCGCCCAGGAGATTAGCCGTGCGACTATCATGCATGACTCATGCATAGCATGGGTCGGGGGTGGTCGTCCAGACCCCGCGATGAATGTGGTGCCGCGAGGTCGAGTGCGTCCGCGATCCGCGTCCATGCTAGGGATCCTGCGGCAAGGAGATCTCAGACCAGGTGCGCGAAGTCTCTGGGCGACCACCAGGACCAATCCGCACTTCACCCGATGCCGGGTTGTTTCGGCGCGCCGTCGTCCGAGCGGTCTGCGCGGGTGAAGAAGGAGACGCGTCCGTTGGTCTCGAGCACGGCGAGTTCGATGTCGTCGAACCGGCGGATGTCCTTCTGCCGGGCATCCGCCATCAGGTCGTCCAGCGACATCCGTTCGGTGCGCAGGCGGTCCGAGTCGGGTATTCCGTCGCGGATGATGATGACGGGCACACCGTGCGTCACGCCGCGCACGCGCGGGAACCGCGCTGCGCCAACATGCATACCCAGTGCCCGCCGCGGTCCGATTCACTCCCCCAGACGGCCTGCAGATCGGCCGCACACCCCGCTCCGCTGCATTCGCCCGACGGCCACCGGCGATCGCCGAGGCTCCGCACAGCGAGAAGCGATGGGTTGATACACGAGATCACCAGTGCCGGAACCAGACCGGGGCCGACATGTTGCTCGATGGGATCAACCACCTTGCCCGGATGCCCATGAACGTCGCCCGCCCGAGCCGAATCTACACCGACGTGTTCGACGCCGAGACGGTGCGGACAATGAGGACGGCGCCCTTTCGTACCACCCTGGCGCGTATCCCCCGATGCCGCACAGCGCACACGAACACTTCGGCCCGCAACGGCCGACGTTGGAATTGCACGCCGTCAACCCGGCAGGGTCTCACCCCCGAGCGGGGCGAGCACTTCCCCGGAGTAGTACGAGGACAGCAGACCGGAAGCGAAGAACACGTACGACGGCGCGATCTCATCGGGCTGCGCGGCCCGCCCGTAGGGGGCCTGCTTTCCGAACTCCGCGACCTTCTCCTCGTCCATGGTCGCCGGGATCAGTGGTGTCCAGACCGGTCCGGGAGCAACACAATTGACGCGAATTCCGCGGTCCAGCAAGGTCTGAGCCAACGAATACGTCAACGCCGTCACCGCACCCTTGGTCGCGGAATAGTCGATCAGCGACTTGTTCCCACGCAGTCCGTTGACCGAACCGGTGTTGATGATGGCCGAACCCCGGCCGAGATGCGGTACCGCCGCCTTGCTGACGTGGAAGTAGCTGTCGATGTTCACCGCGAACGTGCGCCGCCACTGCTCCTCGGCTAACTCGAGGAAGTCGTCGACCGGTTCCTGATAGGCGACGTTGTTGACGACGATGTCGAGCCCGCCCAATTCCGAGACCGTGCGGGCAACCACGTCACGACAGTGCGCCGGCGAGGCCAGGTCGCCGGCGAAGGTGCGGCAGCGTTGCCCTTGCTTTTCGACCAACTCGGCGGTGTGGGCCGCGTCCTCGCTTTCCTCGAGGTAGGCGATGGCCACGTCGGCGCCCTCCTTCGCGAACGCCACCGCCACGGCGCGGCCGATTCCCGAGTCGCCCCCGGTCACCAGCGCCCGCTTACCTTTGAGCAAGTCGTTGCCTCGGTACGCGCGCATCTCGTCCTGCGGCTCTTCGGCCATCTCCGCGGTGCGACCGGGGTAATCGATTGTGTGTGGGGTGTGTTCGCTCATGGAACTCTCCAATCAGTGGCAAGTCATGTATCGGATACCCGCAGAGCCGGGCCATCCGCGGGCACCAGCGGGGTGGCCGGCCGGCGATGGTCGCCTCAGGTGTGTCCGCGGCGTTGTTTGATGAACGCCACCACAACTTCGCGCTCGCCCGATTTCTCCCCCAGCAGGTCGGTGGTCAGCACGCGGTCGGTCACTGCCGCGAGGGAGCGCCACCGCGCACCGGGGTACCGAGAAAGGCCTCGGCGCGAGGTGACTGCACTGGTCAGCAGGAACGCAGATCCCGATACGACGAACGAGCAGCGCAGTGCAGAACCGAGCGTCGCCGCGTCGATCAGCGCGGTACTCACCTCGTCGATCGCGTGGGTGATGTCCGCGATCTCGGTGAGCAGGAAACCGCGCCGGCGGGCCAACGTCCGCGCCACCGCCCGCACGATCGGCAGCTGATCCCGGGCCGCCGCGACCCGTAACTCGGTGGTGGTCTGCGGCCGGGCGCTCACCCTGTTCACCACCGTTTCCGCCATCCGCTGTACCGAACTGTGAACGCCGAGCGCTGCTCTCCTCCCGGGTCCCGTTCGCCCGGGCTGTCCCGATTGTTCGGAAGCCACTGCAGTGCACTGTCATCACGAGATCCTGTGAGTCAGGGGGTGGGTCGGTCGACCTCCCCACGCCAGCCACCGGTCTCGTGTCCGCGGTGTTCGATGAACTCCTTGAACTTCTTCATGTCGGCCTTGACTCGGTGACCGAGAACGCCGAGTTTGTCGGCGGCGTTCTCCACGAATCCTTCCGGGTCGACGTCCATCTGGGCGGTCACCCGAGTCTTCTCGTCGTCGAGTCGGTGGAAGGTGATGACCCCGGCGTGGTTGGGACCGGAATCGGAGGTCCAGGCCACCCGTTCGTCCGGGTGCTGCTCGGTGATGGTGGCGTCGAACTCGCGGACCTGGCCCGCCACATCGATCACCCACTGCACGTGCGTGTCGTCGAGCTGGCGGATCTCCCGAACCCCCGCCATGAACTGCGGAAAGGATTCGAATTGTGTCCACTGGTCGTACACGACCCGGATCGGGACATCGACGTCGATGGCTTCGGTGATTGTGCTCATGCCACCCCGCTTACCCTACACTCCCGGATCCAACACACCCACCCGTCCCCGAAATCCTTTGCAAGCCCGGCCGGACGGGCACGAGACTACCTTCGCAGCACAAGGCGGCTCCGCGGGCCAGCGCCGGCCGGCGGAGCCGCGCCCAGCTGCCGGGCAGGGCGAACTGGGCTGACCCGGCGAGTACCCCACCCGCGATTGTTTACGCACCGGGTCGGACCACGCTCCGGCAAGAATCCGAAGCGAAAGTACCTGGCCGGTCCCGGCATTGCGAACCGGCCACGTCTATCCTGCGGTTTGCTCGCGGCCGCAGACTCGATGGGCGGTTACCGTTCTCTATGAGGGGTATTCGGGTCGACATGAGCAGCTCGCGTGGACTGAAGGTCGTCGTGATCGGCGCGACCGGCAATGTGGGAACCAGTGCGGTCGATGCGCTCAGCCGGAAGTCGGCGATTGCCGAGATCGTCGGCGTCGCACGCCGACCGAGCAGCCAGAACCCAGCACGCACCACACTGCTCACCGCGGACGCGGCCCTCGACGACATGAACGAGATCGTGCGCGGCGCGGACGTCGTGGTCCATCTCGCGTGGTTGTTCCAGCCCACGCATCGGCCCCAGTTCACGTGGAACAATAATGTTCTCGGTGCGATCCGGGTCTTCGAGGCGGTGGCGGACGAATCGGTCCCGGCCCTCGTCTATGCGTCCTCGGTGGCCGCGTACTCCCCCGGCCCCTCCGACGCGACGGTCGACGAGACGTGGCCGACCCACGGCTGGCCCACAGCGGCCTATTCCCGGGAGAAGGCGTACCTCGAGCGATGGCTCGACGCGTACGAAACCGGCATCCGAGCGTCCGCGTCGTGCGAATGCGCCCGGGATTCATCTTCAAACGCGAATCGGCGACCACGCAACGGCGACTGTTCCTCGGGCCGCTGCTTCCCCGCCGACTCGTCCACCCGGATCGCATTCCGCTGGCGCCCGTCGTCGACGACCTGCGGGTGCAGGTGCTCCACACCGAGGACGCAGCCACCGCGTACGCGGCAGCGGTGATCAATCCCGTACGCGGGGCGTTCAATCTGGCTGCCTCGCCGCCCGTGGACGGTGCGTTCCTCGCAGAAGAATTCGGCGCTCGCCGTGTCCGAGTCGCGCCCTCGATCATCCGCTCCGCCGTGGCTGTGGGCTGGCACCTCCATGCCGTGCCCGCCTCCCCCGGTTTGTTCGACACAGTACTTCAGCTTCCGTTGATGGACTGCTCTCGAGCTCACGAGGAACTGGACTGGACACCTCGGCATCCACCGAACGAGGTTCTCCGCGAGTTCCTGCTCGGATTCCACGACGGTGCCGGGCTGCCCACACCGCCACTTCAGCCCGACACCCTCACGAACAGGGTGCGGGAATTCGCGACCGGGGTGGGCCGGCGAGCCTGAAACGATCACACATCGGACAGAGCAAGGTTGCGACTCGCTGCCGGTGCAGTCAAGTCGTGCCATCCATCGGAGGGCTTTGTCACTGGGCCGGGCTCGCACAGATGGGAGGGTTCGCGAGTGTAGTCGCCGGGTATTCCCGAGTCGTCCTCGACTGTCGAAGGAGGAGAATCGGTGATGCTCCGCGCAGGGTCCGGGGCGTGGGAAGTGCGCTGCGATCGGTGCGATCACCGATACCGCACCGGGACCGAGGATCGGGGCGCCGCGACCAACGCTGCGCAGGTCAATGGCTGGGCGTTCAACGAGTTCACCCTGTGCCCGAGCTGTGCCTCGGCCGCGAGCCACCGCCCCCAGGAGTGACGCACTGGTCTGATACCGGCGACGGGCCGCGAAGCGCGGTCCGTCAGCAAAGCTACGGCCCACACGGATCGGGAGCCCGGTCCACCTCGAGGTCGATTTGTCCCGCGTGCCCGGGCATTTTGTTCGACCCCGGCAGAGATGCGGCACGCGCCTGTTCGGGACGGTCACGGGAGCGGTCGAGATCGGTGCACCGCAGTGCGGCCACCCTGTTTGGAGATGGCGGTGGGTGCCGCGACGTCAGTCGCGCCCTCGGCGCCGTCGGCGCGACGTCAGTCGCGCCCTCGGCGCCGTCGCGAGGCCTTCCCGCTCTGCGGCGCAGCGGAGAAGTCGCACCAGCCAGGCTGCGCAAGCCCCACCCAGGTGCGGTCATCGCAGCCCGCCCGATCCCGGCGTCGATGCGAACCCACGTGTGGTCATCGTGCGCGGATGCGAGCTGTGCGGCCATGTCCGGCCGTCGGCCGCCGACTCCATGACCATCGAGTGCCCCGCCCATCGGCGCACGGCGACCGCGTACGCGATGGTCCCGGGTGGCGGCCAACCGACTGGCCTGATCCGAGGCTCGGTCGACCACCCCAGCGATGGGTCCTACTGTTGCCGGGCAAAGTGTTGTTGTTTCCCTGCCGTCCTGCGGCGCCCGAGCGCCGGTGCGATAGAAATAGGCGTGAATTCAGAACAGGTGTTCGGTGGCGGCGAGCCGCAACGGGTGGGCAGCTTCCGCTTCTTCCTGGACGGGCAACGGTGGGAATGGTCCGACACCGTCGCCCGCATGCACGGCTACCGGCCCGGCGAGGTCACCCCGACCACCGAACTGCTGCTCTCCCACAAACACCCCGAGGACCACCCGCACGTCGCCCGGGTCCTGGACCGGATGATCAACGATGCCGAACCGTTCAGCAGCAAACACCGCATCATCGACACTACCGGCAAAATCCACCAGGTCGTGGTCGTCGGCGACCGCCTGCATGACGACACCGATGCGGTGATCGGTACGACCGGGTTCTACATCGACATCACCGACTCCCACCGCAGCGACGTCAAAGACTCCGTCGACGAAACCGTCGCCGAAATCGAGCAATCGCGGGCGGTGATCGAGCAGGCCAAGGGCGCGCTGATGCTGGTCTACGGCATCCCCGCCGACCGTGCGTTCGACATCCTGACCTGGCGCTCACAGGAATCAAATACCCGGCTCCGCACCCTCGCCCAACAGATCGTCGCCGGATTCGGTGAATTCGAACCCGACACCGGGCTGCGCACCCGGTTCGATCATCTGCTGCTCACCGCGCACCAGCGCACCCGGCCACCGGAGTAGGCGACAGAGAAGTCCTCACCACCGACGAGGCCACGAATCCTGGTGCCCGCGTTGGCCTCGGAATCGGGGTACTCGGAACTCGTCGGACGTGTTGTCCGGGTCTGCTGGGCGAAGATGAAGGAGTGCCGTGATCATCGAGTCGTTGATCTTCGGACTGATCGCTTCCAGCGCCCTGGTCATCGGGGCCCTGGTCGGCGGACGGTTCACGATTCCCAAACGCGTACTCGCCGGCATGCTGGCGTTCGCCGCGGGCGCTCTCATCACCGCGTTGACCTTCGAGCTGTTCGAGGAGTCGTATCACCGGGGCGGCATCTGGCGGGCCGCGCTCGGACTCCTTGCCGGCGCGGTCGTCTTCACCGTCCTCAGCCAGCGACTGGATCGGCTGGCCGAGGGCACCCACCGGCAGCCCCGCGGCAGCGAAACTCGACGTCGACGCCGCCGCCGCGACGGAGACGGCACCCTCGACCGCGTCCGTTAGCGGTGCCGCCGGCCTGGCACTGCTGGCCGCGGTCACCCTGGACGGGGTGCCCGAGAACATTGCCCTCGGGGTGTCCCTCGGCGAAGGCACCGACGGGCTGACCCTGCTGGTGGCGATCTTCGTCTCCAACTTTCCCGAGGCCCTCGTCGGGAGCGCGTCGATGCGCATCCAGGGTCGATCGCAGACCTTCATCCTGGGCACGTGGGTGCTTTGCGCCGTGCTCCTCACCCTGGCCGTCGTGGTCGGCGCCGGGCCCCTCGCATCGAGTGCACCCGAGACGATCTCGTTGCCGCTGGCCTTCGCTGCCGGTGCGGTGTTGGCGTCGTTGGCCGACACTCTCATGCCCGAGGCCTACAAGAAAGGCGGCCCGACGGTCGCGTTGAGCACGACCGCCGGATTCGTCCTGTCGTACGTCCTCGCGACGGTGTGACAAGTCAGCCTCACCCGGGCGAACTCCCCCCGACCAAGCCGGAGGGCGCCTCCTGGGCAGCGGCCGGTAGCCGGCGTCGTCGGAAGCGCACAGTATCGGCAGGTGGGGTCTCAATCGAGTCACCTCCGCATGACCACCACATCGGTGTACGGCCGGTGACAGGGCATCGATCAATTTTCGGCATGGTCCGGCTCGTGGCACCGATCTCCAGGCGGCCACGAGCCTGTCTATCTCATCCGACCAGGGGACGGTATTCGCGGAGATGGAGAAGCATCCGCACATACCCCGCTTCCGCCGCCGCAGTGACAGCATCGAGCCTGACGAGTTCGGCCGGCTCTGCAGTGCCGACGTCGAGCTGCATCTGTTCGGCAATCCAGTGCCGAATCGAGTCGTGAGTAGTCATACGATCACCGCCTCCAGACGGAATACCCCACCAATCCTGTGCGCAGTCGAGCCTCAATCGCCCCGGCAGCCCCCACACCGGGACACCGTCCGCTCCCTGGCCGATCCGTACCTGCAAGTCCGCCAGAAAGTGTTGTGCCGCATACCAACCGGTCACACCGGGAACTGGGAGGTAATTCCGGCGGTTCGGGACCGGAACCGATCAGGTGATGCACCGCGACCCGCTTCAGCGGCCGCTGTAGGCGGACAACACTGCCCACGCCGCGGCGAAACCGGCGACCTGGGCCTTGGTGCCGGGATCGGGAAGCGCGATGCCGAAGACCGGGTCGTCCCCGAGGTCGGAGACAACCCGGACCGCGACGGCGCCGCGCAGTACCGCCCCTGAGGTGCTAGGGCGCGGAGGAGTCCACTGCCCACATCACGGGCATCCCACCGCCCGCATCACGGTGGCAACCTCGGGTGGAACACCGCCGTCGGCGCGGGTGAGTGTGCAGGGCTTCACGAGAATGCGGGGTGAGCCGATGATCGCGGTGCCGGCCGTACGCGGCGGTCAGGACACCCAGACCGCGGGGAAGGGCACGCGCGGGGAAGGTCGATGGCATAGCGCCCGTGTACCCGGAGTCGGCCACCACACCCACCATCTCCGCGACACCACCGGATACCTTCCCGGTGTCGCCCGGAATTGCAGGGGCGCAGACCCCGCCCACACAGTCGACGACGACCATAGCGCTGGCACCGGTGATCCGGCCCAACGGTTCGATCACCGCACCGCCACGCGTCGGGGCGGTCCGGGGTAGCCGAAACCGCGTGTGGGTACTCGCCCGTACATGTCAACCACCTGAGGGGACCCCGCCGATCCGAACACCGGCTTCTCGCCGGGACCGGGGCACAGCGGTGTTCCGCCGGGCACGACGCCGGACCCGGATGCCGCCGCACACCTGCATCCCGATATTGCCCGACGGAAGGGTATCCGTCACACCCGGACGGGTGCACTCTGGACCGGTCTGGTCATCGGCGTGCTGGTTCTGGTGTTGCTGCTGGTGTTCATCCTGCAGAACCTCGACAGCATCACCCTGGAACTGTTCGGGTGGGACTTCTCGTGGCCGCTGGGTGTGGCGTTGCTGTTCGCCTCGATCGGCGGTGCGGTGATCATGGCGTTTGCCGGTGGCGTGCGGATCCTGTAGATCCGCCACGCCGCGAGCCGGCAGCGCGTGCTCACCAACCACCCGTGAATCGATTTCTCACGACCACCTCGATGGTCGCGACGGTCGTGGTCGGGACGTGCTTCTGCGGACGGGTCACGAGGACACCGGGTAGTAGCAGCGACTCTGGTGTCGATGCGCTGGTTCAGGACGAGCACTTCGATGTCGCAGCCGTGGGCGCGGCGCAGCCGCAGGCACCGGTGCACGATCGGGTTGCGGCGGCGGGAAGCCGACGTGGGTACCGTCACCGCTCCACCGCGTCGACATCGGAGGTGTCTCCGTCGCTCTCGCGTAATGCCTTGCCCT
The DNA here is from genome assembly GCF_042802055.1 of Rhodococcus sp. NPDC057529. Classification (NCBI taxonomy): domain Bacteria; kingdom Bacillati; phylum Actinomycetota; class Actinomycetes; order Mycobacteriales; family Nocardiaceae; genus Rhodococcus; species Rhodococcus sp. NPDC057529. Next base: position 128,889 of record NZ_JBHVEY010000020.1, on the reverse strand, counting down.
GCTGCACGTACTGCTGGTACTTTTCCGCGTTCTTGTCCGAGACCCGGGTATCGCGCGGCGACAACTGCAGTTCGTCCTCGGCCGGCATGCCGGCCTGCAACTCCCGTCCGCGTTCGAGTTCGGCATCGAGTTCGGCGCCGAAGAGCAACGCCAGATTGGTGATCCACAGCCAGAGCAGGAACACGATGACTCCGGCCAGGGAGCCGTAGGTCTTGTTGTAGCTGCCGAAGTTCGTGACATACAGACCGAACAGGACCGACGCGACGATCCACGTCACGATGGCGAGGAACGCGCCGGCGCTGATCCAACGGAACTTCGGCTGCCGCACATTGGGTGTGACGTAATAGAGGATGGCCACGGCTACCACGACGATGCCGAGGACGAACGGCCAGCGGGCGATGTTCCACACGGTCAGGGCGGTGTCGCCGAATCCGACCGCCTCCCCCACCGAGCGTGCGACGGGGCCGCTCAGGGCGAGCATCGCCGCGCCGGCGGCCACCAGGACCAGGCCGACGATGGTCACGGCCAGCATCAGGGGCCGGAGCTTCCACACCGGACGCCCCTCCTCGACCTCGTACATGCGGTTCATCGCGCGTCCGAACGCCCCGATGTAGCCGGACGCCGACCACACCGCACCCAGCAGGCCGAGGACGAGTGCCGTGCCCGCGGTCGGCGTCTCGACCAGTTGCGTGATGGGGTCGCGCAGCGTGTCCACAGCGGAGGACGGTCCGAGATCGTCGACCATCTGCAGGACCGCGTCGGTGGTGCGCTGTCCCTGCCCGAACACCCCCAGCAACGAGACCAGCGCCAGCAGCGCCGGGAACAGCGAGAGGACCGCGTAGTACGTCAGCGCGGCCGCCAGGTCCGTGCACTGGTCCCGGGTGAACTCGTGCGCCGTCTTCCTGATGACATACCACCAGGACGGTTTCGTCAGGTCCGCAGGCGAATCCGGCTTCCGCGGATCGTCGGGTTCCGGTTCGGCGTGCAGATCCTCGTTCATCGATCACGCCTACCCGAAACCCGGCTCACGGAAACTGCGGCCTTCCCGTCGTGCCCCACTCGCGACGTGCCCTGTCCACGGCCTAACGGTCGCCCGACCCGAGCACACCAGTTCACCCAAGCTCCGCCGGGCAATCGTGCTGCCCAATACTGACGCACGCAAGCGCATCGCGGCTCCGGTCACGACGTCATCGGTCGGCACACCTACGATGCCGCCGAACGCACGTCGATGTCATGTCAGACCTGGTCTTGCTTCACCTCACACCCGTGTCGCCTGTGTCACTCACCTTCGCCGCCGAGTACGCCGGCGGAAGACCAGCAGGGCAACGACACCGGCGGCGACGACGCCGAACAGTGCCGTCAGTCGGGGCTCGCTGCGCACCCTGTCCAGTTCCTGCCGGATACCGGCCTTCGCGCGTGCGGACACATCCACCTTGCGGGCCAGGGCGTCGAGCGTCGTGGCGAGCTCCGCGCGCTCGCGGGCAGCGGCAGCGGCGAGGTCGCCGCCGCCGGGGGTCGACTCTCGCGGTTCACTCATCGCAGGCCCGCCTTCACGGTGTCGACGTCCCGGCGGACGCTGCGGGTGGTGTCGTCGGGGGTGGGGGGCAGTGCATCCCTGGCCCGCCGTCCACCAACGGCGGCGACGACGCCGCCCACCACGATGAGGACGACTGCCACCACCAGTGCCGCGAGCCACGGATCGAGGACCGTCCCCAGCGCGAGGACCGCGGCCGCAACCAGCGCACCGAGCCCGTACAACAGGATGAGAAGTCCGGCGCCCGAGACGCCGAGACCGACACCGAAGCGGGTGCCCTTGTCCTTCACCTCGACGATCCCGTGCCGGACCTCGGCCTGGACGAGCGCCTTCACCTGATCAGTGAGACGTTCCACAAGCTGAACGGTGGACAGGTCGTCGACCTGACGTGCCGCGCCCGGGGGTTCCCCCGACCGATCCGGGAGCGGTTCGATGTGGTGGGTGTCGGTCATGGTCGTCACTCCTGTCGTGTCGCCGCCTGTGCGATACCCCGATCCGATTACCTGCTGCACACGCGCCACCCAAGTTCGGATGCGGCGACCGTCGACTGACGCCGACATCTGATCGCCCCGGGGCTTTCGGGGGGCTCGGGCGGCCGGGGCGCAGAGGCCTCGTTCTGATTTCGTGTCGTCTCCGGTCGCGGCCTAGCCTCCGATTGCCCCTCACACGGGTCTACGAAACGCCATCGCACCGGAGTGTGCCGAGAGTCGAGTTGATCGCCATCGAACAACCCAGCCAGCATCTCGTGATCGCCATCGAATTGATCCAGGCACAACCCGATCGGATCCTCGGTGCCGAGACGGCTCACCGTGAAGTCGATCTCGGAACGATCGTCACACTCCGACGTCCGGCACGATCCTGTCCATGATCCCCACCGGTCGCTCTGAAGGTGAGCACGCATGCCTCCGCAGAGCGCAGCCGGAACTCAGTGACCAACACCCCGCTGGCCCAGGTCGCGGAGAAGGTCATCGGCCGCGGCTCACACCGGCGCTGAGCGAGCGTCGTCGGGAGGTGACGGGCGGTGTCAGGGGGCGTCGGGGCGCTGGGTCTCGGCCATCAGCAGTTCGGTGGGACGGACCGACCCGTCGGTGATCGACCGGGCCAGCACCCGCAGTGTGACGCCCAGGCGGCGGGCATGATCGTCGATCAGCGCCCGCGCCGGGGAGATGTCCAGGGTGCCGGCGACGATCCCGGTGGCCTGCCCTATGTGCACACGGTCGTTGAGCAATGTCAGTGTCCGCTCCGACAACCGGCCGACGCGGTGCTCACCGCGCTCGTGGGTCAACTCCAGCAATGCCAAATCCGCGAGAACAGCCGCCCGACGGTGCCGCTCATGATCGACCGCGGTGGGTTCGGCGAACAAGATGTTGAGCCCCGACCGTGCGCCCATCGAGGATCATCGGCACCGCAAGGATGGCCCGGAAGCCGATCTCCGATGCCACCGTCCAGAATTCGGGCCACCGCTCGGCGGCGGTCTCCAGATCCTCGACGGCGATGACCTCGGAGGTACGGATGCACTCCGCGCACGGTCCACTCTCGCTCTGCGATTGCAACAGCTCCACCACGCGGGCCCGCTCATCCGAGGCCGCCACCCCCGCGAGACCCCCGCGGGGGTCGATGATCATGATTCCCGACGCCGCCGACAGCAGGTCGGCGCAGATCTCGGTGATGCGGTAGAGCACCGCACCCGTATCGGCATGCCCGTCCACGAGCGCACCGGTGACCCCCGAGATCGCGTCGATCAGTGATGACGACGTTGACGACTTGTTCTCGGGCATGCGATCACCTCCTTCACAACCCATGATCTCACTCACCCAACTCGATCTCACTCACCCAATTCGTCGAAGTCGATGCGGCGGGCAATCACGTCCCGTGCAGTGTCGAGGACCGACCCTCCGCGCCCGAACGCGTGCGCGCGCAGGCGGGTAAAGGCTTCGGCCAGACTGATCCCGTGGCGAGCGGACAGCATCCCGGTGGCGATGTGCACATCGTGGTAGGAGCCGATCTGGCGGAGCCACACCTGATCGGTGGCCTCCGCCCGATCCGCCTTCGCCAAAAGGACCAGGGCGATCAGGTCGGCCAACGCGCCGGCCTCGGCGAGCACACCCGGCGGCAGCGCCCCCGGGGTGCGCCGATACAGATCCAGGGTCCCAGCGCGATGGCGCCGAGTTGCAGCGGAAACGCGAACACCGCCGCCACCCCCACCGACTGCGCCGCCTCGGTAAAGGCCGGCCACTGGGGGTCCGCCGCGGTGAGGTCGTCGACCAACACCGGGCTGCCCTGGGTGAAGGCCTGCACCCCGGGTCCTTCGCCGAGGGTGTACTGCTGGTCCTCGATCAGACCCGCCCACGGGGCGCTGGCACCGAGCATGTCCTGGGCGGACGCGGTCGCCCGCAACGTCACCGCCGCCGCATCGATCCCGGCCAACGTGTCCACACAGTTGCGGCACACCGACCGCCCCCACGTCCCCTGTCCGGGGCTGCCCGCGGCGCCGGAGACCGCCCGCCACAGCACATGCCGCCGGTCCTCGTCCACCACGTCGTCCTCTTTCCTCACTGCCGCTCACCCTACGGCCGCGCCGGCCGACCTGTTGCCACACTCGACATACCCGGTGTCTCAGCAGTGTTCCCGAGGCGGGCAACACCGACGCACGCCGCGGCCTGGCGGTGCCCACCGAGCCGAGCCGCCCGGTCCCGTGTCGGCCCAACCGGCACGGGGTACTCCCACGGCAGACACTCCGATGCTCCGGATCATCAGAGTCGTCGAGGCTGCATCAGTTCTGACCAGCAGCTGGTGCAGCCGCCCCAGGTGGGCCGCACTGGCATCACCTGGGCCACCCGAGGACGGGGCCGGGTCTACTCCCGCGCAGCACCATTCGACGCGTCTGTGTACAGGACCAGCGAGGTCACGGCACGTACGTGCAGGACAATGGCAATGTCGGGCGCGGGGTTACCGGTGATCGCCCTCGAGGCGGGCGAGAGTGGTGCGGTGGCCGGTGAGGTGCCCGATGTCGATGGCGAGGTAACACTCGGCGGGATGATGGTTCCAGGGGGCGCTGACGGCATCGTCGAACCCGGCCAAGGCGCCGATGCCGACGACGAGCCGGGACCGGCGGCCGTGCTGGACCGTGCCCCCGATCTGGTCTCGTTGTCCGACTTCGCATCCGGCCGCATCCTCTACCTCAACCCCGCCGGCATCTCGCTGCTCGGGTTGCGCGATGGCGACGACGCCCGATCCCGGACGACCGCCGAATTCTTCACCGACGTCGGCCTGGCCCAGGCCCCGCAGGTCGAAGCCGCCCTCACCACCGACTCGGTGTGGCGGGGCCGCAGCGAGTTCCGGCATTTCCGCACCAGCGAACCGATCCCGGTCTCGATCGCCACCTTCACAGTCGACCGCACCGACGACGCCCCGGCCGTGATCGCGGCGATCGCCCGCGACCTGCGCCCCGCCGCCCGAGACGAAACCCGCCTGCACACGGCCCTGGCAACGGCTGCCTACCGGGCGCGGGAACAGCAGGCCATCGCCGCCCTGGCAAAGCTCGCCGTCGACGCCGACCTCGACACCCTCCTCGACGCCGCCACCCAGGCCGCCGCCGCCCTGATGGGCATGGACTGCGCCTCGATCGCGCGCCTGCACCCCGACGGCGTCGGCGCGGATCCCGCCGGGCTGCGGGTGCTCGGCTACCGCGGACCCCACCCGGCCCCGGCCTCTTTCCCGCTCGGGCGGTCCTCGCAACCCGGCTACGCGGCCATCACCGCGGCGGTGGCCATCTGCCCGGACCGGGACACCGAAACCCAGTTCGCCACCGACGGGATGCGCCAGCGGGGGCTGCGCAGCGGCATCAGCGTGCCGATCGGGGACGGCACCGTCTGGGGTGTGCTCTCCGCCCACTCGGTCCGCCCGCGCGCATTCACCGACCGCGACACCGAATTCCTGCAGGCGATCGCCGCGGTCCTCACCGCCGCGATCCGCCGCATCGACGCCGAAACCCGGCTGCGGCATCAAAGCCTGCACGACCCGCTGACCGGGCTACCCAACCGCACCCTCGCCTACCAGCAGCTCGCCGCGGTCCTCGCCTCCGAACGGGACCGGGAGGTGGCGGTGCTGCTGATCGACCTCGACGACTTCAAGACCGTCAACGACAGCCTCGGCCACGACAGCGGTGACCGCGCCCTGATCTCCCTCGCCCACCGGCTCGAGCGGTCGGTGCGACCCGCCGACACCGTCGCCCGGCTCGGCGGCGACGAATTCCTGGTGGTGTGCACCGGGGTCGACACCGACGCCGCCCTGTCCATCGCCCGGCGCATCACCCGGGTCCTGGCCACCCCTCCGACCGTCGGCGCCGAGGATTTCCTGCCGTTCTCCGCGAGCATCGGCATCGCCGTCTCCACCCCGGCCGTCACCGATGCGGCAGACCTGGTGCGCCGCGCCGACCTGGCGATGTATCGGGCCAAACAGTCCGGTGCCGGCCGCCACGCGCTCTACCGCCGGATCCCTCCGGAGCGATGACGCGCGCGTCGGAACCGTCGGAGTTCATGATGCTGACGCTGTCGCCGCTCGTGAACGCGAGAGAAGACCCATCCGGCGAGACGACCGGCTGAGAGCCGCCCTCGTGAACCGTCCACACCTCACCCGATTCGAGATCCACGACGTCGATGAATCTGCCTCCACGGGTGTAGGCCAACTGCGTGCCGTCCGGTGACAGTCGCGTCCGTATCGCAAGCACCGTATATCGCGGGCAACCGCTTTGAGCGCACGCACCCACGCCTCCGGTGCGTCAACGCCATGGTCTTCCCCAATCACTGGGCCGCTATCGAACATGGCGAAGTGCCACACCAAACTGTCCTGATTCCACCAGTCTTGGATCGGCATGGAGCCATCTTGGCGCGTGCGAGCAAGCTGCAAGTGCGATTCGGGCTTGCGGAGGCGCCGGACGAGGATCCGCTCCTGGCAATCGTGCGCCCGTCATTCAAATCGTCATGTCCGTGAATGGGTAGGGTGTGCCAGTGATTGTCGCTGTCGAAGGGCCCAGTGCCGCCGGAAAAACCACGTGGTGCCGCTCAACCGGGCGAGCATTCGTCGCCGAATACACCCCGACAGGGCAGGAACCGGACGGAACCGATCCGTCTGAGCAGGCGAACTACTGGGCGCAGGTCAACGCGCACCGGTGGACACAGGCGCTGACCTTGGAGGACGCCACCGGTATGGCGGTATGCGACAGCGACCCGCTGAAACTGCATTACAGCTGGTGCCTGGCCGCAGTGGGTGCGGCACCGATCACACGATTCGAGCACGAACTCGCCGCTGCCTGTCAGATGTTCGCTCGGCGCCGTCTTGGATTCGCCGATGTGGTGCTGTTGTCGATCCCCGATACCCAGCAACTGGTGGCGCAACGCGATGGTGACCGCACTCGTCGACGCATTTCGACTTGCATGTCCGACTCGCCGATCCGCTGGCCGAATGGTACGCAGTCCTAGATCGCCTCGATCCGGGCCGCGTAGTCGACGGATTCCCGCCTGAGCTCGACGGCGCGACAGTGGCACCACCGCGGCCCGACCGCCACGACATCGAGTTGTTGGAGGGTTTGGTCGGCGAGCTGCCCACACTGTGACGCACTAACGCTCTGGATCGATCTCAGATCAGCGAAGTGCGAGTTCACCAGTGGTCGATCGGCTACCGTCCGCCGATCGCTCGAGACAGGCAGCACCCTCGGCACACCGGTCAACCGTTCCATCGCACCGGCCCGGACAGTCTGACGGTGGCATCTTCTCCGATGTCGAACTCTGATTCCGGTTCTTGCTGCCGGGACTCCGGAGTCCACAGACCGTCCGAAGCCCTGCGTTGGACAAGCGGCGTCGTCTCGGTCTCGTCCGCGGGCCACACCACGGTCCAGAACTTCTCTGTCGGTTCGTCCACTACTTGGTCCCATGCGGATACGCGACCGACAACATGTCCTCGTATGCCGAGCTTCCCGGACGAAGGGGTGTCGATCTGCCCGAAGGCTTCCTGCACCATCCCACTATTGGTGATCACTCGCAGGGCCGCCGGTGCAGAGAAGACCGCCTCGTCGACGTTGTCCCACTCCGCCGAGTCGCTCCACTGAGGCGGCGAATGCAACACGTCTATCCCGACTGTTACCGGTCCGCATGCGATCCCCGTATGGAAGGTGGCGAAGGCGGTCCCAGTATCGAATACACTGCCGAATTCTTGAAAGGCTGTGGTGTCGGCATCCGGAGCAGCAAGGTTGAATTGGTGATTGTCAGCTTCGACGTTGAACCACTGTGTCATGTATCCAGTCAAACACTCGCATCCATGCCTACTAGGGTGATCAGCGCTCGCTTGCAACCAAACAGCGGAGAATGCCGAGCTGATGTCCCGGTCATCGATCCTCCTACGGTGTCACTGATGCAGCTGTCGCTAAACGCTTCCGCTCAACGCAGTCCTTCATCCGTTACGACTGCTCAAATTGGAGCGAATCGGATCCGTCGTCATCGGGCGACGGTGATGGAAGACATGACCGAGCGCACGAATTGCAAGCAGTAGACCTACCAAGGTCAGCCCTATGGCGTCACCCACCCGATAGCGCAAGCGGTTCACGCAGACCCGCTCCATCTCACTGCGAGGCAGAGGTCGAGATTGCATCACGACTTCTCCAGACCCAACCTCTGTCACCTGCAACTGGTCACCGGGCTTCGGGTCCGTCAAAGAACCGCAGAGAATCTCCCGTTGGCCGACGCTGTCTGCTGGAACGGACACATCGGCAAGTACCGCCCTCCCGCCGCCGACCAGGGAACTGTAAGAACAATGGTGTAACCCTGAAAGGAGATGCACCATTATGACTGATGTAATTGATCGTGAGGCCGAATCGAACTCGGCACGTGTGGGTGTCAGCGACGCGAGCCTGCAGGAGCTGGTGGATCAGGCCCGGGCCGACGGCCTGCAGCTCACCGGTGAGGGTGGGTTGCTGGCGACGATCCGGAACGTCTCCACCGGCTGGGACAACGGCCTCAAAGCCCTCGTCACCGAACACGGTGTCACCGTCGACGACGCCCCAACCCACCCACCTGCCCCCACCTACCCTCCCACTCCCCCGACCGGCACCCACGAACGTGATTCACCCGCCCGCGCCCACCCCCACACCGGTACCGGCGCCGCAGCCGCAGCGATAGGACCAAGCGCTATCAGAAACTGTCCTCGAAGTCCTGAGACAGATCTGTCCCCGAAGTCCTGAGACATGACAGCGTGCGCGGGGACACTTATCGCTCACGTAGAGGTGGCGCGGTGGGCGAGCACCGAATGCAGCACCTCACCGGCCCGGACGGCGACGTTGGACAACAGCGACGACGTGATCCCGTGCGTGGTTTCGGTTCCACCCTGGAGGTAGATGCCCGCCCGCAGGCACGGGTCGGTTCGCAGGCGATAGTCGCGGGACACCTCCCGCGACGACTCGGTCGAGGGCAGGAAGTCTCCGAACAGTGGGCGCAGGGGCGCCGGGGTGTATCCCGTTGCCAGCACGACGGCGTCACACATCACCGTCTCGACGGTACCGTCCAGCAGATTCCGGATCGAGACCTGAAGTCCGCGATCCGTTTCGACGGTGCCGGTGATCGTGGACGCGCGGCGCATGAACAGGCGGCGCTCGCCACGGACCCGTTCCTGATACTCCGTGGCGTAGAGGGACTCGATGAGTTCGGAGTCGACCGCCGAATAGTTGGTGCCCCGGTGCAGTCGCAGGAGGCGATCGCGCTCCTGCGGGGGTGCGCGATGCAGCTCGTCGACGGTGCCGGGGTCGAAGATCCGGTTGGCGTACGGACTGTCGTCGGCCGGGCTGTAGCCGAATCGGGCGAAGACGTTGTGGATCTCGGCGTCCCGATACGTGGCGTGGAGGTACTGGACGACCTCCGCCGCGCTCTGTCCGGCGCCGAGTACGACGAACCGCCCGTGTCGCGGCTCGGGAAGTTCCGCCATCCGGGTGAGGAAATCATTGTTGTGGAAGCAGCGAGGCGACGGGGTCACCCAGTCCGGAATCCGGGGCGCCAGACCGGTACCCATCACCACGTTGCGGGTCCGGACCTGTGTTCCGTCCGCCGTCTCCACCAGGAACTCGTCGGCGAAACCCCGGTCGTCGAACAGTGGGCGCACTCGCCGCACGGACGACCGGTACCGGACGTCGGCATCGACCTGCTCGGCTGCCCACCGCAGGTAGTCCTGGAATTCGTACCGGGAGGGGAAGAACGTCTGGTGGTTGACGAAATCGATGAGTCGTCCGCGCTCGAACAGGTACGCGAGGAACGTGTACCGGCTCGTCGGGTTCCGCAGTGTCACCAGATCTTTCGGGAACGCGACCTGCATAGTCGCACCGTCCAGCAGCATCCCCGGATGCCAGGAGAATCGGTCCTGACTCTCGAAGTAGCGGGCGCCGATCCGCTCGTCCGGCGGACAGCTCGTGTTGTGCTCCTCGACCGCGATCGCGAGGGACAGGTTGGACGGACCGAATCCGACGCCGACGATGTCGAGACCGACAGGGCCGCCGGGTTTTCTCCCGGCCTGCTCGGTCACGGTCCCGACCGTCCCGGCGCCGGCTGCGGAACGCTGTCGTCCTCGTCGAACTCGGCGCCGAATATCTCCGTCAGGTCGGGCAACACCGGCGGAACCGGGTAGGAGACCGTCGTCGTGTTCATGAAGTGGCGGAACGTGATGTTCACCGACCGGCTGCAGCCACCCCAGCTGCCGCTGGACACCGTCGACGTGAACGCGACCCCGTTGTCGAAACTTCCGGCGTTGCCCATCGTGGACTGGTTCACCATCACCCGGCACACGTCCGTCGCGGCGGCGAGTTGCGCGACGCGGGCACGGGCGACGTCGTCGTCACCGGTGTAGATGCCACAACTGTGGCCCGTTCCGCTGTGGGCGAGGATGCACCCGAGTTGGTCGACCGCCGAGCCGAAGTCGGAGTACGGGGCGACGGTGACCAGAGGGGTCAGCTTCTCCGTGAAGAGCGGGTGGCCGGGTTCGGGTCGCGGTCGCTGCACGATCAGACCCGCCATCGCGTGGTGTGCGGGCGGTTCGAAGCCGCAGCGGTCGGCGATCACCCTGGCCGGGCGCCCGACCAGCGTCCGGTCGTGTACCCCATCGCGCCAGAGCGTGTGCTGCACCAGGGTGGCCTGCTCTTCCGTGCACAACCATCCGCCGCACGACACCAGCGCGCTAACGAGCGGTTCGAGTCGAGTCCGGTCCACCAGGACGTTGCTCTCCGACGAGCACGAGGTGCCGTTGTTGAACGCCGCGCCCGAGATGATCTTCGACGCGGCGTCGCCGATGTCGGCCAGGTCGTCGACGATCACGGTCGCGTTGCCGGATCCGCCGCTGACCGCGGGTGTCCCGCTGCGGTAGGCCCGCTGCACGGTGTTCCGCCCGCCCGTCGCGACGACGAAATCTGCGGCCGCCATCAGCGCGGACGTGAGGTCGCGGTCGGGGGCGTCCAGCAGTTGCACCAGATCCGGGTCGGCGCCGGTACATCGTAAACCGGTCCGGATCTGTTCGACGGCGACCGTCACGGCGGCCGCGGCCGCGGGGTGGGAACCGATCACCACCGCGTTGCGTGTCTTGAGCGCCGAGAGCACGTTGGTCGCGACGGCGGTGCACGGCGCCGTCGCCGGCACGACGACCGCGATCACGCCCAGCGGTTTGGCCCACGTCACCGTGCCGCGAGCGGGATCGCGCGCGACCTCCCCGACGGTGCACTGTCCGTGCATGTCCCGCAGGGTGCCGAGAACCCGCTTCCGGTGCAGCGTGAACAGGTCGGCGACATCGCCCATCCGGGTCGCGTCGACGGCCAATCGGGCGAGCAGGGACGCGTTCTCGGCCCGGAAGCATTCCCATCCGACGGCACGGACCACGTCGTCGGTGCGCGATTGGTCCCATCCGCCGGTCGTGGCGCGGGCCGCCCGGGCCCGCCGGACCGCTCCGTCTGCCGCTGTCTCTGCCTGCATAGCTACCCTTCGTGGGTGTGTGCCGCCGTCACTGTCCGGTGCGCCGGGGTCGATCACTCTCTCGCAGGAACGAGATAGGGCGCGATGCTGGCGAACTTCTCGCAGGTCTCCTCGAACTCCCGGTCCGGCGACGACTGTGCGATCACGCCGGCACCGGCCCGCAGCCACGTCCGGCCGTTCTCGGCGTACACGGCGCGCAGGACGAGGGCCGCCTCCAGCGATCGCCGATGTGAGACACGCACGACCGCACCGGAATACAATCCGCGGGCGGATTCGTCGAGGCGGAAGATGGCGTCGACGGCGACAGCCTTCGGCACACCGGAGACCGTCACGGACGGGAACAGGGCTTCGAGCGCCTCCCAGTTGGTGCGTCCCTGCGCCAACCGCCCCTGGACGGTGGAGGCGAGATGCTGGACGCTGCCGCGTTGGCGGACCGACATGAAATCCGAGACGCAGGGGCTTCCCGGCTCGGCGATCGAGGCGACGTCGGCGAACGAGGCGCGGACGGAGACCGCGTGCTCGGTGATCTCCTTCGGGTCCGTCTCCAACTGGGTGCGGGCGAGGAGATCGAGATCCGTGCCGCGGCCGAATGCGCGGGTGCCGGCGAGCGGTTCGGTGGTGACGACTCCGGCGGCGTCGACCGCACCGACCAACTCCGGGCTGAAACCGGTGGCCGCGAGCCCCCCGAGTCGGAGGAGGAACGACCGGGCGGGGGAGTTGTGGGTGCGTCCCCGGACGTAGGTGGCGGGGAGATCGACCGCGAACGGGACGGTGATCTCCCTCGACAGAATGACCTTCTGGTAAGCGCCGCAGCGGATCTCCTCGACGGCCTTGGCGACGCGGTCGCGAAAGGACGTCGGGTCCGTTCGGACGTCGACCGTGCCGGCGGCACGCGGTGGGTCCGCCGCGGACGTGAGGAGAAGGTCGCGGACCCGGGTGCGCGTGGCGTCGTCGCCGCCGTCGATCCGGGCTCCCGACTCGGTGACATGCACTTCGATGTGCGGGACGAGAAGCCGGGCCAGCTTGGTCGGCGACTGCAGGCGCGCCGCGGACCGCAGGTGATAGGCGCAGAATTCGAAGCCGATCCAGCCGTAGACGCTCTGCCCGTCGACGGGAAGTGAACTCAGCGCCTCGTCGAGTGCCCGCGCAGGCAGGCCCGACCACGCCGACACACGGTCCCGGCGGTCCCACCGGACGCGCAACGCGTCGGAGTCGAGTTCGATCGCCCCGCGGGTTCCGCCCGCGAAGGTCCACTCGCCCGGACGCTCGTACACCACGTAGTCGTCGAATCCGCCTGCCGAGGCGAGGTGCGCGACCGCAGCCACGGGATCTCCGTTCCTCGCGACCCACAGTGGGTCGTCACCGCCGGCCACCGCACTCATCCGATGTCCGCGGCAACCGCACGCTTGTCGATCTTCCCGACCGCCGTGACCGGCAGGTGCTCGACGCCGCGAAGCAGGTCGGGGTGCTTGAACGGTGCCAGACCGCGTCCGGTCAGAAAGTCCTTGATCTGCGCGAGGGTGGGCATCGTGTCGTCGACGACCATTGCTGCACACACTCGTTCACCCAGATTGTCGTCGGGCAGGCCGACCACCGCGACCTGGACCACGGCCGGATGCGCGAGCAGGTGCTCCTCCAGTTCGCCGGCGGACACGCTCTCGCCGCCCCGGTTGATGACGTCCTTGATGCGGCCGGTGACGACCAGGTGACCGGACGGCAGTCTGCGGACCAGGTCGCCGCTGCGGTAGAAGCCGTCGGCGGTGAAGGCGCGGGCGTTGTGCTCGGCGGCGCGGTAGTACCCCCGGATGGTGTAGGGGCCGCGCGTGAGCAGCTCGCCTTCGGCTCCGGCCGGGACGTCGTGGCCCGCGTCGTCGACGATCCGGACCTCGTCGAGGTCGGACAGCGGCTTGCCCTGGCTGATCGCGACCAGATCGTCGGGGTCGTCGAGCCGGGTGTAGTTGAGCAGCCCCTCGGCCATCCCGAACACCTGTTGCAGCGCGGCGCCCAGCCGGGGCCGGACGTCACGGGCCGCGTTCTCGGCCAGCTTCGCACCGCCGACCTGCAACAGTCGCAGGGAACCCGGGTCGGCGGATTCCCACTCCGTGGCGGCGCACCACAGTTGCGCGAGCGGCGGCACGACGGCGGTGACGGTGGCGTGGTGCCGTTCGATGGCGGCGAAGGCGGACTCGGGGCTCGGGTCGGCGAGGAACGTCACCGCGCCGCCGACACCGAACGTGCCGAGAATGCCGGGGCAGGCGAGCGGGAAGTTGTGGGCGGCAGGCAATGCGACGAGGTAGACGTCGTCTCCGGTCAGACCGCACACCTCTGCGCTCGCCCGCGCGTTGTAGGCGTAGTCGTCGTGGGTGCGGGCGATGAGTTTGGGAACGCCCGTCGTCCCACCGGAGATCAGCAGCACCGCGACATCGGCCGGATCGACGGTGGGAAGCTCGCGGGGATCGGCGGGAACCGACGCCAGCGGCGTGAATTCCCCGGCGTCGCCGTGCACGAGGACGTGTTGGACGGACGGCGCGACGGTACGGACGGTCCGTGCCAGCTCGCGGTAGTCGTACCCGCCTGCCCGGTCGGCGACGACGTACCCGACTGCGCCCGACAGCGCGGCGAGGTGCCCGATCTCCCGTTCGCGGTGCGCGGGCAGGCACAGCACGGGGATGGCGGCCGCCCGGAGCAGCCCGAAGAACACCACCGCGAACTCGGGGACGTTGGGGAGCTGGACGACGACCCGGTCGCCGGCGGCGATGCCCATCCGGATCATTCCCGAGGCCATCCGGTCGGCCGCCGCGTCGAGTTGCGCGTAGGTGGTCGTGTCGTCGGCCAGGACGGCGGGGCGCTGTGGCCAGCGGTGTGCGGCACGCCGCAGGATGTCGCCCAGTGGTTCGCCCCGCCAGTATCCGCGCGCCCGGTATCGGGCGGAGTCGGCGTCGGGGAAGGAAACGAAACCGACTCTGTGGTCTGCATTTTCGCTCATGTGCGCGCTGTCGGAACGAAGTCGGGTGCCCGGACGGTGGCATAGAGGGCACGCCGCCGATTCGCGGTCTCGTGCTCGCCGAGGAACGTCGCTCCCACCGATTCGAGCGCCCGGCGTGCGGACGCGTTGCGGTGGTCGGGGTCGTACATGATGCGATTGCACTGCGGGTCGTCCCGGAAGACTGCGAGGACGCCCGGCGCGAAGGCGGCGGGCCCGAGGCCGCGGCCGGTGTTGTCGTCGTCCGCGATGGCGATGTGCACGCCGATGTCGTGCGGATCGGCGTAGTAGCAGCGGGCGATGCTGTCCTGGGCGGCCCGGTAGAGTTCGACGTAGGCGGAGCCGACGCCGTGCTGGGTGTAGATCAACGGGACCGAGTAGTTTCCCGCGAGCTGGGCCCGGAGATAGTCGCGCCAGCGCGGCACCGGCCAGGCCGAATCCCAGGCTTCGACCAGGTGGGGGCGCTGCATCCAGTCGGCGATCACCTCCGGATCGGGTCCGTCGGGGTCGGGTATGCGCACTTCGTACGGGTCGCCGAGTTGGGGCACGGGCGGGGCGGGAACGGCCAGCACGTCGGCCGGTAGCCCGGTGGTTATCTGGCGATACAGCAGGTCGGTCGGGTCGAATCCGGTCATCGGGGTCCCGCCTCTCTCGGCTACCGGCTGAGGCGGTCGAAATTGCTTTTCGCCGGAAATCTCGGAGTGGTTTCATTTAGGCTAGGCTCACCCATTCTAGGGAAGGCAACCCTGATTGCCTACCCGAATCGGCAAAACCATCGGAACGTGGGAAGGACCCTCCGACGGTGTCACCCAGCGATGTCGACCCGAACCTGGCCGCGCAGGAGCGGCGACGGACTCTGTTGCGCCGCAAGCTCGCCGAGCGTAATCTGACCGCCGATACCGTCCGTGCCCACGCCGTCCGGAACCGAGATCCGCGATCCCGGTTCCCGCTCTCCGAGGGCCAGAGGCGCATGTGGTTCGTCCACGACCTCGACCCCACCCGCGCCGCACTGAACGTCGGTGTCGGTGTCGAACTTGCGGGCGTGCTCGACACCGACCGGCTGCTTCGCGCGGTGCAGACGGTGACCGCCCGCCACGACCTCTTGCGCACGACGTACCACACCGACGCCGACGGCACCCCGTTCCAGGTGGTGGCCGAGCGGGGCACACCCACGTGGACCGTGCGCGACGTGTCCGCCCTCGCGGCCGGGGAACACGTCGAGCGGATCGCGCGCCTGGCCGCCGAAGAATTCGCCCGGCCGTTCGATCTCACGGCCGACCCGCCGTTGCGCACGACGGTGATTCGCACCGCGCCGGATCGGCACGTGCTGCTCCTCGTCGCGCACCACATCGCGTGGGACGACGATTCCTGGGGGATCTTCTTCGCCGACCTCACCGCGGCGTACGAGAGCACCGCCCCCGTCGACGCCCTCCGGATTCGCGACGAGACCGCTCAGTACCTCGACGTGGCGGTGCTCGACCGTCCCGACACCTCGGAAGCCGATCGCGAAGACGTCGCGTACTGGCGGTCGGTGTTCGCGCTACCGCCGGAGGCACTGGAACTGCCCGGCGAACACGGCCGGCCGACCGCCGTCCCGGGAGCGTCCGCCGCCCTCGGGGGCCGCGTGCCGGACGACGTGGCCGAGCGGGTGCGCGCCCTCGCCCACGAGACCGGTGCCACGCCGTTCATGGTCCTCCTCGCCGCCTTCGTCGCGGTGGTGCACCGCTACACCGGGTCGGGCGATCTCCTCACGGCCACACCGGTCGTCAACCGTCCCGCCGCGGCCGAACGCGCTCTCGGCTATTTCGGCAACACGGTCGTCCTGCGGAACCGGGTCGACCCCCGCGGATCGTTCCGCAGCCTGGTCGAGCACACCCGGGACGTCGCCGTCGGTGCGTTCACCCATCAGGGAGCGGGACTCGACCGCGTGGTGCGCGAGGTGAATCCCGATCGTGGCGGCGGATTCGACGCGCTGCCACGTCTGGGATTCGGTGTCCGCTCCGGCCTCGGACCCGGTTTCGGTCCGCCCGGAATTTCCTGTGCGCGGGCAGACCTGCACGGCGCCGTCGCCCAGGTGCCGCTCGGTGTCATGGCGGAATTCGACGACGGCATCGTGCTCGAACTCGCGTACCAGACCGAGGTGCTCGACGAGCACCTCGCCGCCCAGTTGCTGCGCCATTTCGTGCAGTTCCTGTCGGCCGCCTCGGGGGAGCCGGACGGCCCGATCGACGTCGTCGACCTCCTCGGCGACGACCGGGCGCGCGTGTCGGACCGGTCGAGGGGCGCGCGTGCACCGGCCGCCACCCGGACACTGCCCGACCTCGTGCAGGCCCGGATCGCTCGAACCCCGGACGCGGTGGCCCTGGTACTCGACGACCTCCGGATCACGTACGCCGAACTCGGTGCCCGGGCCAATCGGCTCGCCCACTGGCTGATCGCGCAGTCGATCGGCCCGGAGGACCTCGTGGCACTGCCGTTCGGGCGGTCCGTCGAGATGGTCGTCGCGGCCCTCGCGGTGGTGCAGACGGGCGCCGCGTACCTGCCGATCGACCCCACCTATCCGGCCGACCGGATCGACCACATGCTCACCGACGCGTGTCCGACCACGACCCTCGCCGACCTGGACGCCGCGGAGGCGGCGGCCCGCGACTTCCCCGCGACGCCACCGACGGACGCGGACCGCGTCCGCCCGCTGCGGACCGCGAACCTGGCCTACGTCATCTACACGTCCGGGTCGACCGGGCTCCCGAAAGGTGTGGCCATCTCGCACGCCGCCATCGTCGAGCACTTCGAGTGGATGGAACGCGAGTACGTCGCCTACGACGACGACGCGCTGCTGCAGGTCGCCTCGACGAGCTTCGACGTCTCGGTGGGGGAGATCTTCGGAACCCTGTTCGGCGGTGCCCGGCTGGTCATTCCGAAGCCGGACGGCCTGACCGACATCCCGTACCTGACGGCCCTGTTGCGGACCGAACACGTGACCGCAATGCATTTCGTGCCGTCGCTGCTCGGGTTGTTTCTCATGCTGCCGGGAGCGGACGAGTGGACCAGTCTGCGCCGGGTCCCGATCGGCGGGGAGGCGCTGCCGGGTGAACTCGCCGACACGTTCACAGCGACGTTCGACGCCATGCTGCACAACTTCTACGGGCCCACCGAGACGACGCTCGCTGCCACCCGGTTCAAGGTCGAGGCCGCGCAGGGGACGCGGACCGTTCCGATCGGGACGCCGAAGGCCAACACCGAGGTGTATGTGCTCGACCCGGTGCTGGGTCTCGCGCCGCCGGGCGTCGTGGGCGAGGTCTACATCGGTGGTTCACAGCTGGCCCGGGGATACCTGGGCCGCCCGTCGCTGACCGCCGAGCGGTTCGTCGCGGACCCGCACACACCCGGCGGACGGCTGTATCGCACCGGGGATCTCGCCCGCTGGAACCACGACGGCGACCTCGAATTCGCCGGACGTGCCGACGACCAGGTCAAGATCCGCGGGTACCGGATCGAACTCGGCGAGGTCGAGGCCGCCGTCACCGCGCATCCGGCGGTGGCCGCGGCGGCGGTGATCGCGCACGAGTCGGCGACCGCCGGGAAGTCGCTGGCCGCGTACGTCGTCCCGGCATCGCCCGATCCACTCGACACCGCCGACGTGCGGGCGCGGGTCGCCGACACGCTCCCCGAGTACATGGTCCCGGCGACGGTCACCGTCGTCGGCGAGATCCCGATCACCGCGAACGGCAAGCTGGACCGCGGTGCGCTGCCGGCACCGGAACCGCCGGCGCCGATCCCGTCCCGGGAGCCGTCGACGCCGACCGAGATCAGGCTCTGCGCACTCTTCGCCGACGCGCTCGGCCGCGACCGGGTCGGCGTCGACGAGTCCTTCTTCGACCTCGGCGGGCACTCACTGCTCGCGACGCGACTGGTGTCGCGGTTGCGTGCCGAGTTCGGTGCCGACGTCTCCATCCGCGACGCCTTCGACGTCCCCACCGTCGCCGGCCTTGCCGCGCTGCTCGACGCACGGGTCGAGGCGGCCGGTGCGTCCCCGCGTCCCGGGTTGCGGCGCGCCGAGCGGCCACCGCGAATTCCGCTGTCGTACGCGCAGTTGCGGTTGTGGTTCCTCTACCGGCTCGAAGGGCCGAACCCCACGTACGACATCCCGTTCGCGGCCCGCATCGACGGCCCCCTCGACGCCGGTGCGCTGGCCGAAGCGATCGGCGACGTCGTCGCGCGGCACGAGATCCTGCGCACCACCTACCCGGACCACGAGGGGAAGCCGTACCAGTCGGTGCACGATCCGTCGCCGATCGACGTGCCGCTGGTAGACCTCGGCGCGGACGGCGAATCCCGGCTCGCCGCGGAACTCGCCGATGCCGCCGCGCACAGTTTCGCCCTCGAATCAGACCTTCCGATCCACGCCCGGATCCTGCGCCTCGCACCCGAGGAACACGTCGTCTCGCTCGTGATCCATCACATCGCGGGCGACGAGTGGTCGGCACCGATACTGTTCGGCGACCTCGCCGTCGCCTACGCCGCACGCCTGCGGGGTGCTGCACCGACCTGGCCGGATCTGCCGCTGCAGTACGCGGACTACGCACTGTGGCAACGCGAACTGCTCGACGACGACACCTCCACCGACACGGTGGGCGGCAGGCAGATCGCCTACTGGCGGTCGGTGCTGGCCGACCTTCCGGAGGACACTACGGTTCTCCGCGACCGCCCGCGACCGTCGATCGCCTCGAGCCGCGGCGACACCGTCACGTTCACCGTCCCGGACCGCGTGCACGCCGGGATCGCCGAACTGGCCCGCACGTGCGGCGCGAGCGAGTTCATGGTCCTGCAGACAGCGGTCGCGGTGCTGCTCGCCAAACTGGGTGCGGGCGAGGACATCCCGTTGGGCACTCCCGTCGCGGGCCGCACCGACCACGACCTCCGTGAGATCGTCGGATTCTTCGTCAACACGCTGGTGCTGCGCAACGATCTGTCGGGTGATCCCACCCTGCGCACCGCTGTTCTCCGGGCCCGCGAGGTGGCACTCGGGGCGTTCTCCCACCAGGATCTGCCGTTCGAGCGACTCGTCGACCTGCTCGGACCCGACCGCTCGCTGTCCCGGCATCCGCTGTTCCAGGTGCTGGTGCACCTGCGTGAGTCGGGTGCGCACAGCGAGGTGAGGGCGGTCGGGGACGGCGGCGACGTGCGCCTGACGACGATCGTGCCCGAATCCGACACGGCCAAGTTCGATCTCACCGTCGACTTCCACGTCACCGACGGTGAACTTCGGGGCGGGCTCAACTACCGCACCGATCTGTACGACCGCCGCACCGTCGAACGCCTCGCCACGTGGCTCGGCCGCGTCCTCGCGGAGTTCGCCGACCACCCGGACACGAACCTCCGCGCCGTCGACGTCAGCGCACCCGAGGACCGGGAACGACTGCTCGGCTGGTCGCGCGGCGACGAGCCCGATCCCGCGGCGCCCACGTCGGTGCCCGAACTACTCGAGCCGAGCCGCGCAGTCGGCCCCGACGTGGTCGCCGTCGAGTGTGGTGACGACACGATCACGTATCCGCGGCTGCACGTTCTCAGCGAACGGCTCGCCGCCCTGTTGCGCCGGCGCGGCGCCGGTCCCGACACCTTCGTCGCCCTCGCGGTTCCCCGGTCGATCGACATGGTGGTCGCACTCGTCGCGGTGATGAAGTCGGGCGCGGCGTTCCTTCCCCTCGACCTGCGGTATCCGGCGGAGCGGCTCGCGTTCATGATCGCCGACGCCGCCCCGGTCTGCATCGTCACGACCGGCGCGATCGGGGGGACGCTGCCGCGGGTGCCGGGGGCGGACCTGCTGGTCCTGGACGATCCGGCGACCCGCGGCGAACTCGACGGCGTCGCGGTGGAGACGCTCCCGTTTCCCCGCGGCGATCACGCCGCCTACTTCCTCTTCACGTCCGGATCCACCGGCCGTCCGAAGGGGGTCGTCGGAACACACCGGGCGATGGCGAACCGCCTCGCCTGGCAGCCCCGGTTGTTCCCGGTGCACCCGCCGGCGGATGCATCCGACGCCGGTGACGTGCGGCTCGCGCAGGGATCGCTCAGTTTCCTCGACGGCGGTCTCGAATTGCTGGCGGGCCTCGCCGCCGGCGCCCGGCTGATCCTCGCCGACGACGCCGAGGCACGCGACCTCGAGGCCCTGGCCCGGCTCCTCGGCCGTCATCCGATCGGCCAGGTCACCGCCGTGGCCAGCGCGGTGTCCGTGCTCGTCGACACCGCACCCGAGACCGTGCGCCGGGTCCCGCGCTGGGTGTGCAGCGGCGAGCCGCTCACACCGTCGCTGCTCGCCGCACTCGCGGGCACGGCACCGGACAGCGACGTCGTGAATGCCTACGGCACCACCGAAACCGCGGGCTCCATCGTCCGCGGCCTGATGGAACCGGGCGTCCTGCGGGTCGGCAGGCCGGTGCCCGGTGTGCGTCTGCTCGTCCTCGACGACACCCTGACACCGGTGCCGGAGGGGGTGGTCGGTGAGATCTACGTGGCGGGCGCTCAATTGGCGCGGGGGTACTGGAACCGCCCGGGTCTCACGGCGGCACGCTTTGTCGCGCACCCGGCCCCGGACCGCCCGGGCGAGCGGCTGTACCGAACCGGCGACCGCGGGTCGTGGAACTCGGACGGCCGTCTGGTCTTCGCCGGGCGCACCGATCACCAGGTGAAGGTGCGCGGGTTCCGGATCGAGCTCGGCGAGGTGGAGAACGCGCTGCGGTCGGCGCCGGGGGTTGCCACGGCGGCGGCGCGGACGTACGGCCGCGACGGTGCGACGTCGCTCGCCGCCTACGTGGTTCCGCGCGACACCGGGGAGGAGCGGGACGAGGGCCAGTTCCTGGCCGGCGTGCGCGCCCACCTGGACCGGACTCTGCCCGGATACATGCTGCCCGCGACGGTCACGGCGCTCGACACCATGCCCACGACGGGCTCCGGCAAACTCGATCGGCTGTCCCTCCCCGTCCCGCAGGTGGCGACCGGCGGCCGCTTCGAACCCCCCGCCACCGCGACCGAACGGGCGCTGGCCGCCCTGTTCGAGGAGATCCTGGGGGTCACGGACGTCGGCAGGAGCGACGGGTTCTTCACGCTCGGCGGCGACAGCATCGTCTCCATCCAGTTGGCGGGCCGCGCGCGCTCCGCGGGCGTGGTGCTGACCCCGCAACTGGTGTTCGAGTACCCGACGCTCGCCGAACTGGCCGCGGCGTGCGACCGCGCCGCCGCGCAGGGAGAGCCGGAACCCGCCGAGCCGAGCGCACCGATGAGTGTGTCCGGACTGGACCCCGACCAGTTGGCGGCGCTGCAGAAGTCGTGGGACGCGCGGAGTTGACGGCGACCGGTCAGCCCTGCGCGGCGCCCGACAGGGCCGGTTCGAGTGCGTCGAGCACGTAGGGGATGGACAGCGGTGACGGGACGTTGAGGCCCGTCCCGGTGGCGAGGTCGAGGAACGCGACCCCGTTCTTCCGGACCGCGGGAAGCTCGTCCCAGCCCGGCAGCGACGCCGCGCTGCTCTGGAATCCCTCCTGGCCGGTCATGACCAGCAGGTCGACGTTCAGCTCGTTCACCCGTTCCGGAGAGAGCGGGATGCGACCGCCGGCACCTGCCTGGTCGACGAGGTTCTGTGGAAGCGCCAGGCCGAGATCGGAGAACAGGTCGGCGGCGCCGTCGTCCGGATCGGCGAGCACCATCAGCTGCGTCGGACCGTACAGGTAGGTGGTGGCGAACGTCTTGCCGGCCAGCCCGGGATTGCGGGCGGCGACCTCACCGATGCGGGCGTGCACGCCGTCGGTCACCGACCTGGCCTGATCCTCCTTGTCCAGGATCCTGCCCATGATCTCGACCTGGTCCTCCCACGACTCGATCTGCGATGTGCTGATGCTCGGCAGTGTCGGCGCGAGTTGGCTCAGCCGGTCGTACGACTGCTGGTCCGTGGCGAATCCGGGCGCGAGGACGAGATCGGGGTTCAGCGCCGCGACCTGTTCGACGATGTCGCCGCGGGCATCGATCGCCGTTCCGTTCGCCAGCTCCGCCGGTTCCCACGGACCCGGCGATCCGCCCGTGGTGAGTGCGACGTTGTCGATGTAGCCGACCGGGGTGACCCCCAGAACCTGGGTCGCGTCGAGCCATTGCGTGCCCAGAGCCACGATCCGTTCGGGAATCCCGTCGATCGTGGTCGAGCCCATCGTGTGGTCGATGGTGACGGTGCGCCCCGATTCCGGCTTGGCGGGTGTCGCTTCGCCGCAGGCCGCCGCGGACGCGAAGGTGAGCGCGCCGGCGACGAGGACGGCAGCGATTCGCCGGATGCGGCCGCGCGCCACGGACGGCTGGTGAGTTCGGTGAGGCGAGGGTGGAACCTGCTTCGGACTCCGCATGAAAGGAATCGTTCCAGCCTGAGCCGGATTAGAAAAGGCTAAGCTAACAGATTGTTGGTCGAGCACGTGTCCCTCAGCGAGGACGAGATGCGATCACAAGAGAAATCCGGTTCGATGTCCGTGGTCACCGTGGCGGTCGCCGCGGGAGTGTCCGCTGTCGTCTCGGCGATCGTCGTCTCGATCGGCGTCGTCGGGATGGTTCTGCTGGACCAGAAGGCCGTCTCGCCGCCGCAGACCATCGTCGCGGCATTTCCCAGCCAGGCCCCCGCGGCCCCGGCGCCGGCGCCCGGCCCGGCCGCTCCCGCCTCCCCGGGCGTGAGCGCGCGGCCCGGGTCGGTCGCTCCGCCTGCCGCGGTGCAGTCGGCTCCGCCGGTCGCGCCACCGCCTGCTGCCGCCCCCGCACCCGCAGCGCCACCACCGCCCGCGGTGGCGGAGGAACCGCCGGCAGCCGACGAGACCGTGACCCCACCGGCCCCGCCGGTCCTGTCGGAGGCGCAGTTGGTCGGCAAACTGCAACTCCTCCTCGACCCCGGAACCGCGCCGGAGACGAAAGCGGGCGAACTCGAGGCAGGCGAAGCCGGTCTCGGCATGATCGGACCGGTCGCCGACGCGCTCGCACTCGCCGGTCCTGCATACAGCTGGACCGTCGTCGGTCCGGTGACGGTCGACGGCGACCTGCTCACCGCTCAATTGAAGACGTCACTCGTGGGCTTCGGCGACAGATTCCAGCCGATCACGTGGAAATGGCTCGACGGGAACTGGAAGCTGACCAACGAGAGCGGATGCGCACTGGCGGCGATGGCGATGGTGCCGTGCCCGGCCTGACGTAGGTCGCGACACGGTTGGCGCGAGCGTGCGGCGAAGGAGCAGCGATGGGAAGCGCGCGGATACCCACGGACGACATCCGCGAGTTGGTCTCGCGACAACTCGGAATCCCGGCCGAACGCATCGAACCCGGCGCCGACCTGATCGGTCTGGGCCTCGACTCCATCCGGATGATGAAACTCGCGGGCGGATGGCGCAAACGCGGATTCGACGTGAATTTCGCCGAACTCGCCGCGAATCCGTCGGTGGAGCAGTGGCGTGAGCTCCTCGGCCGACGAGCGCCACGCGATCCCCCGACCCGCCCCGACGGCAGCGCGCCGACCGCTGCGGGCGAGGCCTTCCCCCTGGCGCCCATGCAGCACGCGTACTGGGTGGGACGCGCGGACGGCCAGGAACTCGGTGGCGTCGCAGCCCACCTCTACGTCGAATTCGACGGCCCGGACCTCGATCCCGTCGCGTTGGCGGGCGCCGTCGACGCGCTCGTGGCGCAGCACCCGATGCTGCGCGCGCAGTTTCTCCCCGACGGCACCCAGCGGATACTCGCAGCGCCGGGCAGGCCGGTGTTCACCGTGGTGGATCTCCGGGACCGTGGCGACACGTCGGCGCGGCTCGGCGAACTCCGCGACACGAAGACGCATCAGCGCCTGGCCGTCGAGGACGGGCAGGTTCTCGACGTCACACTCACCCGGTTGCCGGGAGGCCGCGCCCGGCTGCACCTGGACGTCGACATGCTGGCCGCCGACGCGATGAGCTACCGCATCCTCGTGGACGATCTCGCCCGGCTCTACGGCGTCGGCGCGCCGGCGGCAACGAACTACAGCTTCCGGCAGTACCTGGAAAAGTCTGTCGCGCACTCTGTTCAGGAACGCGACCGCGACCGCGACTGGTGGCGGAGCCGGCTCGCCGACCTTCCCGCCGCCCCGGTACTGCCCGTGGTCCCCGACGCGGAGCGGGTCGATCCCTGCCACACCGTCCGCTACCACCGCCGGCTGGACGCCCCCGCGAAGAGCCGGTTGCTCGCCGAATCCCGGCGCCGGGGAATCACGCCGGCGATGGCGCTGGCCTCGGTCTTCGCCGAGGTGATCGGGGGTTGGTCCACCGAACCGCGGTTCCTGCTGAACCTTCCGCTGTTCCACCGCGAGGACACCCACCCCGACGTGGATCGTCTCGTCGGCGACTTCACGTCGTCCGTCCTGCTCGAGGTCGATCTGCGCGACACCGCGTCGGTGGCGGAGCGGGCCGAAGCGCTGCAACGCGCGATGCACGCCGCGGGCGCGCACGACGCCTACTCCGGACTCGACGTACTCCGCGACCTCGGGCGCTTCCGCGGGGAGCCGGTGCTCGCCCCCGTCGTCTACACGTCGGCCCTGAATCTGGGAGAACTGTTCTCCGAGACCGCCACCGACACCTTCGGCGAACCGGTGTGGATCATCTCGCAGGGTCCGCAGGTGCTGCTCGACGCCCAGGTGACCGAGGTCCGCGGCGGGCTGCTCCTCAACTGGGACGTGCGGGCCTCCGCGTTCCGGCCGGGCGTGATCGATGCGATGTTCGCCCGGTACACGGCGGCCGTCGACCGGCTCGCCGATTCCGCGTCCTGGACCGCCCGTGCGGCACCGGGGCTTCCCGCGGACCAGCGTGAGACCCGGACCAGGGTGAACGCCACCGCCGTCGACCGCCCGCGGACCACCCTGCACGAGGGATTCTTCGGGCACGCGGCACTCGCCCCCGACCACCCGGCGGTGCTGTGGGGTGTCGACGGGCGCTGGACGTACGGCGAGCTGGCCGATCGGGCGCTCCGTGTCGCCGGGGCACTCGCAGACGCCGGCGTCGCAGCGGGCGACGCCGTCGCCGTCCACCTTCCCCAGGGTCCGCAGCAGATCGTCGCGGTCCTCGGGGTCCTGGCGGCGGGTGGTGTGTACGTGCCCATCGGATTTCACCAGCCGGACGCACGCCGCGCGCGCATCCTCGACACGAGCGGGGTGGTCGCGGCGATCACGACCGACCCCGCGATCTTCGACGGGACCGGAGTTGCGGCGCTGGCGGTCGATGCCGCGGCCACCCATCCGGCGCCGCGTCCGACCGCGGCCCGGCCCGATCCGGAGGAACCGGCGTACGTGCTCTTCACGTCCGGTTCGACGGGCACGCCCAAGGGAGTCGAGGTTCCGCATCGTGCGGCGATGAACACGATCGCAGACCTGAACGCGCGCTTCGACATCGGTGCGAAAGATCGCAGTCTGGCCGTGTCGGCGCTGGAATTCGACCTGTCGGTGTACGACATCTTCGGACCGCTGTCGGCGGGCGGCGCCGTCGTGGCCGTCGACGACGAGGCACGGCAGTCTCCCGACGGCTGGGTCGACGCCGTTCGCCGGCACCGGGTGACGGTGCTGAACTGCGTGCCGAGCATCCTCGACATGGTGCTGTCCGCCGGCGGCGACGCTCTCGCGGGATCGCTGCGTGTCGTGATCGTCGGTGGCGACGTGGTGGGGGTCGACCTTCCGCGGCGGGTGGCCGCACACCTCCCGGGGTGCCGGTTCGCCGGACTCGGCGGTACGACGGAAACCGCCATCCACTCGACGATCTGCGAGGTGGTGGAGCCACCCGATTCGTGGCGGTCCGTGCCCTACGGCACCCCGCTCGGCAACGTGCAGTGCCGGGTCGTGAACACCGCCGGACTCGACTGCCCCGACTGGGTGACCGGCGAGTTGTGGATCGGCGGACACGGTGTGGCCCGGGGGTATCGCGGCGACCCGGAACGCACCGCGGACCGATTCGTCGACGTCGGCGGGCAGCGCTGGTACCGGACCGGTGATCTCGCCCGGTACCGGCCGGACGGTACTCTCGATTTCCTCGGGCGCGCCGACCACCAGGTGCAGATCCGCGGATACCGGATCGAGTTGGGTGAGGTGGAGGCCGCGTTGCGGGCACTGCCGTCCGTGCACCGGGCCGTGGCAGCCGTCGTCGGAACGGCGACACCGAAACTCGCCGCCGCGGTGACCGTCTCGACACCGGCAGCCGATCTCGCCGGGCAACTCGCCGACCTCCTGCCGGCCCACATGATCCCCGAACGGATCGTGAGCCTGGAGGCCTTCCCACTGACCCCGAACGGGAAGCTGGACCGCCGCGCCGTGCACGCCGTCCTCGACGACGGCGTCGCAGCCCCTGCTTTCGTGGCGCCTCGGACGAGTCTCGAGGCCGCGCTCGCCGACCTCGTCGGCACCGTGCTCGGGCGTCGGGAGGTCGGGGCCGGGGACGACTTCTTCGCCCTCGGCGGCGATTCCGTTCTCGCGACCAGGACGATCGCCCGGATACGCG
The DNA here is from genome assembly GCF_042802055.1 of Rhodococcus sp. NPDC057529. Taxonomy (NCBI): domain Bacteria; kingdom Bacillati; phylum Actinomycetota; class Actinomycetes; order Mycobacteriales; family Nocardiaceae; genus Rhodococcus; species Rhodococcus sp. NPDC057529. The sequence continues at coordinate 101,853 of NZ_JBHVEY010000020.1, read as the reverse complement.
ACTGGCTCGAGGCGCCGCACGCGACCGTCGCCGACCTCTTCGCGGCCCGCACCGTCGCCGCGCTCGCGCACCGCCTGGACACGAACGACCCCGTGCCCGGACGCCTGGAACAGGTGGCCGAGGTGTACCTCGAGGTCGCGGGCATGGACGACGACGAGATCGCCGCGGATGTGGGTTGACCGCCGCGCACTCACCTGCACTGCACGAGCCACCCGAGAGGCAGCAGACCGACGATGACCGCGACCGACAACCCCGCACCCGCGGAGATCGAGGACGTCCTCGCGCTCAGCCCACTGCAGGAGGGACTGTTCACCCTCGCCCACACCATCACCGACGGCGTCGACCCGTACACGATCCAGTTCGTCGCCGACATCGACGGACCCGTCGACGTTCCGCTGTTGCGGCGGAGCATCGACGCGGTCCTCGGCAGGCACCCGAACCTTCGGGTGTCCTTCTGGGAGCGTGACCTTCCGCATCCGGTGCAGATCGTTCCGGCCCGGGTGACGGTGCCGTGGCGGGAGGTGGACGCCGCGGCCGGGGAACTGGCCGCACTCGCCGACGCCGAACGCCGCAGGCCGTTCGACCTCGCGGACGGTCCCGCCCTGCGATTCGTGCTCGCCCGGCGGGCCCCCGCGTCGTTCCGGTTGATCTGCACCGCCCACCACATCGTCATGGACGGCTGGTCGGTGCCGATCTTCGTGCAGGAACTCGTCGGCGCCTATCTCACGGGCGGATCCCTCGATCACCTCCCCGCCCCGCGCCTGTACCGCGACTACATCGCGTGGCTGGCTGCGCAGGACAAGGCCGCGGCCCTCACGGCGTGGCGTGATCACCTCGCGGGCATCGACGGCCCGACGATGCTCGCGGAGGGACGGTCGCGCCGGACCTCCGCCGGGGTCGACACGCTGCCCGGCAAGGCGGAACTGACTCTCGATTCCCGAGACACCGACGCCCTCCTGCAGTGGACCCGCGCGCACGGTCTGACCGTCAACACCGCAACACAATTCGCGTGGGCGCTGCTCCTGGGCCGGTTGACGGACCGCACCGGCGTCGTCTTCGGCGCGACGACCGCGGGCCGTCCCGACAGCATCGCCGGGGTCGAGACGATGATCGGCTTGTTCATCAACACCCTCCCCGTGCATGTCCGGCTCGACGACGCAGCGACGGTGCGCGAGCAGTGCACTGCCCTGCAGCAGGAGTCCGCCCGGCTGCGGACACACGGGTACGTCGGGCTGTCCGAGGTGCAACGGCTGGCGGGCACGGGTGACCTGTTCGACTCGCTGATGGTGTTCCAGAACGCGCCCCGCGGCAGCGTCGCCGACCCCGTGACCGCGCCCGACGGGGTGACGTTCACCCCGGTCGAGATGGACAGCCTCACCCACTACCCGCTGACCCTCGTCCCCTACCTGGACGGCGGAACGCTCGGGCTCGTCGTCGAGCATCGCCCCGACCTCCTCCCGCACCTCGGCGCGCGCGAGGTCGGGGAACGGTTGCTGCACGTGCTCCGTCAACTGCCCCGCGCGGGCGACGCGCGGCCGGGCGTCGTCGACATCCTCGTCCCCGGTGAGCGCGAACGGATTCTCGCTGCCGCCGTGACTCCCGAGATTCCGTGTGGCGAACTGCCGCCCGCCGCCACCGTCCACGGACTCCTCGAGCATCACGCTGCGAACACCCCGGACGCCGCGGCGATCACCACGGCCGAGATCACCCTCACCTACCGGGAGGTCGACGCTGCCGCCAATCGGCTGGCGCGAGAACTCCTGGGCCACGGCATCCGGCCCGAGCAGGCGGTCGCCGTGGTGCTGCCGCGGTCTCCGGAGTTCCTCATCTCGCTGTTCGCGGTCGCGAAGGCCGGGGGCACGGCCGTGCCCCTCGCAGTCGACAGTCCTGCGGCGCGCCGTGATTCGATCCTCGCCCAGACCGGGGCCCGGATGATGCTGACCACCCCCGAGTTCGCGATCGCCGGGCTGCGCGCCGTCGACGTGCACGCGGTCCTCGCCGGTCCGCCGGCGCCGCGCCCGGCGGTCGACGTCGACCCCGCGCAGAGTCTGTACGTCATCTTCACGTCCGGGTCGACGGGGGAGCCCAAGGGCGTCGTCGCGACGCACCGCGGAATCGTCAGGCTCCTCGCCGACCACCGCCTGCGGGTGTACCGCCCGGCGGCGCGGCGACAAGGGCGGCCGCTCACCGTCGGCCACGCCTGGTCCCTGACGTTCGACGCATCGTGGCAGCCGCTGCTCGCCCTACTCGACGGTCACGCTGTCGCCCTGTTCGACCACGACACGATGCGGGACCCGGACCTACTGGTCCGCGGCATTCTCGCGCGGAGCGTCGACGTGCTCGAGACATCCCCCGCCATGTTCACCCAGCTGGCGTCGGCGGGCCTGCTGTTCGAGGACGGCGGCGAGACCCGGTGCCGGCTCTCCGTGCTGGGGCTCGGCGGCGAAGCCGTCGGGGAGGCGACGTGGGCGCGGTGCCGGACGCTGCCGGGCACCGCGGTCTTCAATTTCTACGGCCCCACCGAGACGACCGTCGACGCACTCGTCGCGGGGTTCGCCGACACCCCGGCGCCGTCGGTGGGGCGCCCGATGGCCGGGATGGGCGCCTACGTGCTCGACTCGGCGCTGCGCCTCGTGCCGGACGGCGTGGCGGGGGAACTGTACCTGTCGGGGGACCAGGTGACCCGCGGCTATCTCGGCCGACCCGGAAGCACGTCCGAGCGCTTCGTCGCGCACCCCTTCGCTCGCGGCGAACGCCTCTACCGCACCGGCGATCTCGTGCGCCGCACGCCGGCAGGCACATTCGACTATCTGGGCCGCGGCGACGACCAGGTCCAGATCCGTGGTCACCGCGTCGAACTCGCGGGGATCGAGTCGGCGCTGCAGGCGCTGCCCGGGGTGACCTCGGTCGCCGTGCTGACGGCCGAACGTCCGACGGGCCCCGGACTGACCGCCTTCGTCGTCTCGTCCGGGGACCTCGACCCGTCCGTCCTGCGCACCGCGCTCGCGGACACGTTGCCGGCGTACATGATCCCGTCACGTTTCACCGGGGTGACGGCATTGCCGCGCACGCCGAACGGAAAGCTCGACGCGCGGGCGCTCCTCGCCGTCGAGAGCCGGCACAACGGCGAGGGGCACACCGCGGCGGAAACCCCCACCGAGGCACTGCTGCTGGGGCTGCTCTCGGAACTGGTCGGCACCGAGCGCATCGGTGCGACGACCGACTTCTTCGACCTCGGCGTCGACAGCATCGCCGCCATCTCGTTCGTGAACAAGGTCCGAGCGCACGGCGTCGCGATCACCCCGCGCCTCGTGGCGACGCATCCCACCGTCCGCGATCTCGCGGCAGCGGCGGACCGTGCTGCGGCGACCCCGACGGCACGCGGTCCGGCGGACGTCGGGGAGGTGCCGCCACTGCCGGTCGTGTCGTGGTTGTTCGCGTTCGACGGGTTCCGCCGATTCACCCAGACACAGCTGATCCGGCTCCCCACAGACGTGACCGAGGACCGGCTCGCCGGCGCCCTGCAAGCCGTCGTCGACGCACACGACATGCTGCGCGCGACGCTGACGCGCACCGGCCGGGGATATCGCGTCGTCACGCGCGACACGGGAACGGTGCCGGTCGCGGCAATGCTGCAGTCGGTCGAGGTGACCGGTGCCCTCGGCGACCATCTCGGCACCGAGGCGCGTGCGGCGATCGACCGGATCGACCCCGAACACGGCGTGCCGCTGCAGGCGGTGCTGTTCCGGCAGCAGCGCGATGACGACGTCGGTCGCGCCCGGCAGTCTCGTGCGCCCGTGCTGCTGCTCACGGTCCACCACCTCTCCGTCGACGCGGTGTCGTGGGCCGTGCTGCTCGCCGATCTCGCTGCGGCGTGGCAGGGCGCGGCGGTCGCGGCGGAGGTGACGTCGTACCGGCGATTCGGTGAACTCATGACCGAACGCGCCGCATCATCGGACGTCCCGGCGCAGCGGGACTTCTGGGTGCGGCAGTGCGCGGGCCCCGACCCGTCGCTGGGTTCGCGGCGTCTCGACCCGGCGGTGGATCGCGCGTCGTCCCTGGCCGAGACCACAACGATCACGTCACCGCAGGTCACCGCGTCGCTGCTGGCTCGTACGTCCGGCGGCGCCGGCGTCCGGGAGATCCTCCTCGCGGCACTCGCAGCGACGGTCGCGCAGTGGCGGCGACAGCGCGGCGACGATCCCGCCGCGGGCACACTGGTCGCGCTCGAAGGACACGGCCGCGCCGACCACCTGATGTCCGACGCGGGCACCGACACGACCCGCACGGTGGGGTGGTTCACCACGGTGTTCCCCGTGCGGCTCGGCGCCGGCGCAGCCTGGGCGCACACGCTCGACCCGGACGCCCCGGACAGCGCCCTGCTCGACCGTGTCCTCGCCGACATCGCAGCGGACGTCGGGGCGGTCCCGAACGCGGGCACCGACTTCGGACTGCTGCGGTGGGCCGCCGAGGACCCGCAGCTCGCCGTCGATCCGCAGATCGAATTCAACTACCTGGGCCGCTTCGATTTCGGGCCGGAGACGTCGGGGGACTGGTCGCCGATCACGGACCGGGATCTCCACACGCACCTCCCCCTCGCCCCGGAACCGGATCTCCCTCTGCGATACGAATTGGAGGTGATCGCCGCGGTCGGGTCGAATTCGCGCGGCCCCGAGATCGTCACCAGCTGGCGGTGGAGCCGGGACGTGTTCACGCAGGAGGAGATCGACCGCATCACGCAACTGTGGGCCGGCGTCCTCGCCGCGTTCGCCGAGCAGTCGCGACACCCGGACACGTGAGCGGCAAAGCGTGCCCGGGGACGCTGTCTCTGCACTCCTCAACCATTCATGGGCGGCGAAGCCGCCAGGGCGTCTGCTCCTCGCCGATTCCTTTCAGCCCGGTCGTGAAGACGTCGCACCGGTAGCCGGACGTCGCGAGCAGCGGCGCCACCTCCGGGTCGTCGTGAACGTCCCGGGACGGGACGATGTCTCCGCCCGCAGCACAGCCCTGTACCCGGGTCACCAGATTGACCGTGGTCGCGTCCGCCCACAAGTGCGCCCCGCTGCTCCCACAACGAGATTTCGAATTGACCTGCGTAGCAAGATACTTCACATCAACGAGCGTGCCCGCCGATTCCGGTCACGTTGCGATGTGAGCACCTCGCACCGCGACGCCCGCACGCCCCAACCCCACATCACCAACCCGGGGACTGCCATCATGTGAAAATGGGTATGCTGTCACGCTCAGCAGATCGCGTTGTGCAGCAATGAATCCGAACCAACCAAGGGAAGGGGCATATCGCACCCCAATCGCCCATCGGACACGCCAGTTTCGCGCGTACACGGGGTGAGGCACACCGGCCGGTTTTCGGGAGGCACCCGAGGTTCTCCCGCAGCCCAGTTCGAGCGGTCGGTCACGCGACTCGCACACATGGGCCCGACTCAGCCACCGTCCGCATGTGGGCGCGCACAGTCGAAACCAACTACGCGAGTTATTACAGGCCGTGCGGGGGCTGCCTTCCACGACGGCTCCGACCTCGCACCGCGAACCCGGCTAGAGCCGGAAGTCACCGCACGTGAGGCCGCCAGGTCGAGCCGTGCCATATTGGCGGTGCGAAATAGGCCGTGCTCGCCCACCATGACGGAAAGGGCGCGCCTTGCCTCGAGACTTCGGATATCCCGCGGTACGTCATGGCGCCGGGCGTAGGACGGTGGCGGGCACGGTCCAGCCGGGCGGGGAGAGGTTGGCCAGCTGTTCCAGGAGGGGGTCATTGCCGGTGTTGTAGTGGTCGATCACCTCGCCGATCGGAACCTGCGCCGGCTCAGACGGTTGGCCCGATTCCGGTCCGAAGGCACCGAGGACATCCCCGGTGTGCTGGTCGGTGGTACCGAATGTGCTGGCCGCGACGGAAAAGTCCGAACCGAAGGACGCCGAGGCCACCACGCTCGGCCCGAAGTCCGACCAGCCCCACTTGGTCCCGGTGACGGACGGAAGCTGACCGGTCCCCCAGTTCTGATGAGTGCCGTCGGCGGCGACGGGAGCGGCGGTGGCCATCCAGCCGAGGATCGGGCTGTCGACGTCGGTCGTCTTCTTTGCTTCCAAGAAGGTGACCGTGTCGGCGGTACTGGTGACCGAGCCGCCCCACTGCCGGCCGCCGTGCGTACTGGTGAGCCGGTACTCGGCGGCGATCGCGTCGATGGACTGCGGATACTTCGCATACCCGCGCTCCGCGGCGTTGTCATCACTGTCGCGGATCATCCGCTGCGCGAGGTCGCGGTCCTCGGCCGAGCCGTCACCGTGCCGGAGCATGTAGTCGGCCACAAACAGTTTGACGATCGACAACCCCGGCCGGGCGTCGGTCTGGTTCGCGGTGCCAACCCTCGTACCGGACGGAGTGTGCGCGAACGACAACGCTGTCCGCGGCGGAACCTCGGAGAATCCGTCGGGAATCGGTGCCGCCGCCACTTCCCCGGCTCCCGCGCACACCACCACACCGGACACCAGCGCGGCCAGGGTGACCGACCGCACCGGCCACCACACCGACATCAGCAGCCCGGAACGGTCCGCGCGAACCGATGCCGACAGCACAGTCATCTGGTTCGTGTACCCACCACCGGCGGCCGCCACCCATACACCACCCCCGACGCGAGCGGGGATATCATTGTTCTTCCGTGGCTGCGGCTCGCCGACGTCCACGCCGCATCGAAGCCCCCTCAGCTCAGCGGTGGGCAACGTCGACCCGTGGCTTGCACAGGCCACTGGCAGTCCTGCCGAGTGGTCATCCTCGACGAGGCCGTCTCCGCCTTCGACGTCTCCGTCCAAGCTCAGATCTTCACCCTGCTCGACGGGACGGTAGCAGTCCTGCGTCGGGTTGCTCGTCGTCAGCCACGATCTCGCCGTGGTCGCCCCGAAGTCACCCAACGCGTCCTCGTGCTCTACAAGGGCGCCATCGTCGAGGAAGGCGCCGCCACCGAAGTGCTACAGGCACCCCAGCATCCGTACACCCGGCTGCTGGTGTCCTCGACCCCCGGCGAGGGGTGCGATCCTGCCGCCGTCGTCGAACAATGCCACCAGTTCAACACCGCACAGGCCTCGGGCGAACACTTTGACACGGGCGTCGAATCAACAATTCGCGCGTAACGCTGACCGGGGGCGGAGCCGTATACCCGGTTTCTCGCCGGCCGCGTCAGTCGTGTTTCGCGCCGGCGGGACACGGCACTCCGCCGCCTCTTCACCGCGTCGCCCTCGGAGCCGTGCGTCCACAAACGGGGCTCCCACGCAACCCTCTCGCTCCCGACCTCCGCGGGTGACAGCAGCGGAAGCGCCAACCTCTAGATGGCACCACCGGCAGCATGCGGTGCACCCGAAGCGTCAGGAGCGCCGCTCATCTCGCGGGCGACGAACTCCTCGAGGTCGAACAGGTTGCTGCCCGCGCGGTCGGCGATGGTCAGCAGCGTCGTCATGGTCGCGACCTCCTCGACCTGCTCCTTGAGGAACCACTGCATGAACTGCTCACCGAGGTAGTCGCCCTCCTCGCGGGCGGTGCTCGCCAGCTGCACGATCTGCTCGGTGACCGTCTCCTCCTGGGCGAGCGCCAACGCGATGGGCTCGCGCGGGTTCGCGAACGCACTCTTGGCCGCATCGACTCCGCTGAGTTCGACGGAGATGTCGCGGTCGAGGAAGTACTGGACGATCATCATGGCGTGGTTGCGCTCTTCGACGGCCTGCTTGTAGAAGTGCCGGGCCAGCTGCGGCAGATCTGCGTTGTCGAAATAGACTGCAGTCGCCGCGTATTGGTGCGACGCGTTGAATTCGTTGCGAATCTGGTCCTGGAGAAGGGCGTGAAACTTCGTCGTGTGCGCGGCGGCGGAAGTCATGGCGCACACGATATCGCCGGCAACAAAGGCCTGTCATCGAAGTCCTGCCTAACCATGGTTAGGGTAACCACATGTAGAGCGCGCCGACAAGGGACGGCGCGGTGTCGACGCGCGTCGGGACGTTCGACCCGTAATGCGCGTGTGTGTGGTCGCCAGTTCGGTGGGCGCATGGTCGCACGCGTGCGTCCAACGCACACCCACGCCTTGCCCTAAGTGACGGCAAGAGGAGGGGTGCTCGAGGAACCGATTTACGCGCCGGGAGTGCCGCCGGCAACAGGGTGTTCGCGGATGAGGACCCCTGAGAGCGGTCGTCGCGTGGTCACCGCGATCGTCGACTCCGGACGCCTGGGTATCCCGACCCGGATCAGGACCTGCGGAAGGTTCCCGCCGCCGGTCAACTCCCGCAACCGCGTCCGGGTCTCGCCCGATTCGGTGAGGTGGGTGACCGGGCACGTCGCGAACCGGCGATCGGTGCAGGCGAGCAGGAGCGCCGAGAGGGCCTCACCGCAGCGCAACCAGTCCAGTCGTGAATCCGTGGCGGTGGACAACAGCAGGATCGCCGCCTCGTCGTCCTGGTCGATGTCACCGGTGGCACAACCGGCCGGGATTTCGCGGCCTACCGCGGTCGGGGCGGTGGGGAGCGTAGGTTACGCAACAGTAGGTTACGTCCAGGTGAGACGTGAGTCAGCCCGGAAGCCGGACCGCCGATGCCGACAACGACAGCCGATGCCGACAACGACAGCCGCACCCACCCGATCGGGCCTCACAGCAGCAGCCATCCCAGCACGTCCGCTGATCGTCCGTGCGGCATAGTCGCGCGAGCGGAAGATTGTCATCGAGAGGTGCGCACCATCAGTGGGACCTCGATTCGGATGGACGGCGAACCCGTCGACGGCGCCGCGGTGGGCAGCCCTGTTCGACAGTGCGCCAACCGCGCGACACAGCTCCCCAACCTCAGCGCAGGACACTCCCCCACAGCGCCTGGGCGACCCACTCGACCGGGGATGCACGTGAGCGGGGCGATCAGGCCGTCATAGCCCAGGCCGACGGCGGCCTCCTCGCTCCGATGCGCCGGATGGGGATGTTGCAGGGATCTGGCGAACTCGCGGATCTTCTCGCGGCTGACCTCGTAGAAGTCGGTGACCCGGTAGTGATGACCGACCAGGCCCGCCGTCCGCTGCGCCCGGGTCGTCCTGGTGTCGTCGAGGATGGTGGCCACCGAGGAGAACCTGCCGGTTCGTATGTGCGGTCGCCTTGCACTGCACTCCCGTTCCTGGATGGCGCGCGTCGGATGGGTGCGTGCGGCAACTGATCTCCCCGCCCACGACCGGCGGTGGCTGATGGGAGCCGGTCGTCCCCCAGCGGCCGGGATCGGAGTCGGAGTGGAGTGGATTGTGGCACACCGGAACCTGGGCGAACGGGAAGCCCGTCCCCGGCACTTCGTTCGGTGCGTCGATTCGGCGGGGCGCGGAGCGGTCGTTCCGAAACCCGAGCGCCTTTACTTGCGCTTTACCTTGGATCGCGATAGCGTCCAACCAGTCGCACGACGCAGCGGCAAATCGCGATCTCGGACCTTCGAGACCGAGGCGAGAGTCCGCCCAACCGAGATTGGGCGGGTGTGCCCGTACGCAGCGCGCCGACGCCGAATCGATTTTCCGTCGGACGCCGCCACACGGGCGATGGACCCCATCGGTCAGCCATGGGCGGCCTGGACCGGTGGGGGCCATTTCGGCGTCATGATCACCCTCCGAGGTAGCGGGATTCGACGCAGAACGCGCCGCAGCGGGGCTGGCCCCGATGTTGTCCCTGATCTTCCTGGGGCTGGTGTTTGCCGACGGTCGCCACCAGCGTGCCGATTTCCGAGTTCGCGTTCGTTCAATTGCCTTTCGCGGCAATGGTGTCGCTGCTGATCTACGGCGTGTTCGTGCTCACGACGACCGGGCGGATTCGGGACGTCTCGTTGACGACGCGATCAGCCGCCACAGCGACCGTCGAGGAATCGGCAGTGCCGGTGACGGGACGCAGGGCATGGGCAAGCGTCGGGCTCGTGGTGGGGGGTGGCGGTGGTCGCGGTGATGGGATTGGCGTCGTGGGTCGGACTCCGGGTTGCCTTATGCGGTGGTGGACGGTGCGATCGCGCTGCTGGTGCTGCTCCCGGCGACGCTCACCGCGGTGCGTGCGGCCGGGCGAAATCGACTTCAGGTCAGCGTGAAGGTCGCCGTCGGGTCGGCGATGGCGGGCATCGTGCTGACCATTCCCTCCATCGCGCTGGCCGCAATCTGGCTCGACGGACCGGTGGTGCTCGGCCTCGAAGCCGCGCAGTTGTTGTTGCTGGCGCTGACCGTCGTTGGTGTGCTCACCGTGGTTCCCCGCCGCGCCACCGCGCTCCACGGCGGAGTGCAGCTCGTGCTCCTGGCCGCGTTTGTCTACCTGTCCCGCACTCCCTGATCGCCGAGCGGCGAAACACTATCGCTGGTGCGCACATCGGGCGTGTCGGCGACGGCACCGAGCCTCAGTTGAGGGTGCCGCCGGCGGCGAGGTAGCCGTCGATGGCGCGTTGGAGGCGGTCGAGGGCGGTGCCGTAGGCGGTGAAGTCCCCGGTGTGCTGGGCGGCACGCAGGTTTGTCAGGGCGGCGTTCAGTTCGAGGACCGCGCCGGTCAGTTCCTCCGGCACCGCCTGCGGCGGCACGCCGTCGGGAACCGGGGGTCCGGGGGCGGTCTCGGGTGCCGGTGGGGGTGCGGTGGCGGCGTCGCCGCCGGGGGCGGTGGCGGCGCGGCCGGTGCCGGGACCGAAGACCTGGTCGAGGGCTTCGGCGAGGGTGGGGGCGTACCCGACCCGGACACCGCCGGTGCCGGGTTCGCGGTAGCTGACCAGCACCCGGGCCAACTGCGGGAACGTCGAGCCCTCGGCGGTGGTGGACAGCCGCTCGGTGAACAGCGGTTCGATGTAGAGGACGCCGCCGTCGGCGATCGGCAAGGTGAGCAGGTTGCCGTAGTGGATGCGGTTCGACCGCTCGAGCAACGTGCGTTCGGAGGCCACGCGGGTGTCGGAGATCATCGAGTTCTGTATCTGCTGCGGGCCCTGGGTCAGGGTGTCGGTCGGCAACTGCAGGATTTCGATCGTTCCGTATCCGTCGGGATCGGAGCGCACCGATAGGTAGGCGGAGAGGAATTCGCGGTTGAAGCCGACCATGGCGCTGGCGAGCCGGAACGACGGCTGCGTCGTCTCGGGGTCTCCGACCAGGATGTAATACGGAGGCTGTTGCGCCGTGCTGTCCGAGGTCGGATCTGACGGCACCGACCAGAAGGCGTTGTTGGTGAAGAATTCCCGCGGGTCGTTGACGTGGTATTTCGCCAGCAGCTGGCGCTGGATCCGGAACAGGTCCTCGGGGTAGCGGAGATGGGCGCGCAGCTCGTCGGAGATCGCTTCGCCGGGCCTGACGGTTCCGGGGAACACGCTCATCCAGGCGGCCAGGACCGGGTCCTCCCGGTCGATCTGGTAGAGGGCGACGGTGCCGTCGTAGGCGTCGACGGTGGCCTTGACCGAGTTGCGGACGTACGAGATCTCCTGCCGGGGCAGCGGGCGCCCGGTGTCGGTGATCACCGGCTCGGTCAGTGCTCCGGACTGTGCGTAGGGGTAGTGCTCGAGGGTGGTGTAGGCGTCGACGATCCAGGTGATCCGCCCATCGACGACGGCCGGGTAGGGGTTGGTGTCGGTGGTCAGCCAGGGGGCGACGTGCTCGACCCGGGTTTTCGGGTCGCGGTTGAAGATGATCTTCGATTCGGCTCCGATGGCGCCGGAGAACAGGATGTTGCGTTCGGCGTATTGGGCGGCGAATGCCAGCCGGTTGATCCAGTTCCCGATGGGTACTCCGCCGGCGCCGGTGTAGGTGTAGGTGGAGATGTCGGTGTCGTATTCGCGCGCCGGTGCGCCCGCCTCGGCGCCGACGATGGCGTAGTCCGGGTCCTCGGACTGCGCGATCACCTCGCCGTAGTAGATGCGGGGTTGGTCGACCGGGATCAGTTGCTGGCCGGTCGCCTGGGACGCGAGATCGCTGACGGTGTAGATCGGGTAGCCGCTGTCGCTGCTGGCGCTCTGGCCGGAGGCGTCCCGGACGGCGGCGTTGACGCGGTTGGCGGGGGCGGCGACGAACCCGTTGCCGTGGGTGTAGACGAGATGCCGGTTGATCCACTGGGTTTGGTTGCCGCTGAGGCTGTTCGGGGACAGCTCCCGGGCGGCGACGATGTAGTCGGCGACCTCCCCGTCGATGGTGTATCGGTCGATGTCGAGTGTCGGGGTGAAACCGTAGAAATTCTTCAATTGTTGTTGCTGGGTGAAGGTGCGGGAGAGCACGTTCGGGTCCAGAAGTCGCGCGTTGGCGATGGTGGTGACGTCGGCCGGGACGTCGCGCGGCGCCTGGGTGCCCACACCCGGATAGGGCTCGTACTGCACCCGGTCCGGGCCCAGTCCGTAGGCCTGCCGGGTCGCGGCGATGTTGCGTTCGATGTACGGGCGTTCCCGATCGGCCGCGTTCGGGCGCACCGAGAACTGTTCCATCAGCGCCGGGAAGATTCCCCCGACCAGGATCGAGGACAACACCAGTAGCGCGGTAGCCATCGCCGGAATCCGCAGATCCCGCACCACGATTGCGGCGAAGAACGCGATCGCGCACACGATCGCGATGGAGAACATGATCAGCCGCGCCGGCAGGACGGCATTGATGTCGGTGAACCCGGCCCCGGTAAAGGTGGGTTCCTTACGGCTGCCCCACAGCAACGCATACCGATCCAGCCAGTACGCGACCGCTTTCAGCGCGACGAACGACCCGGCCAGCACCGCGAGCTGGACACGCGCAGCGGCGGTGACCTCGATGGGGTTACCGCCGCGTTTGGGGGTCACCCGGATCCCACCGAACAGGTAGTGCGCGGCGAGGCTGAGCCACAAGGCGAAGAATACCGCGACGAACAACCAGGTCAGGATCAGCCGGTAGAGCGGCAGGTCGAAGACATAGAAACCGATGTCGTGCCCGAATTCCGCATCCACCGTGCCGAAATCGCCACCGCGCAGGAACAGTTGCACGGTGGCCCAGTTCGCTTGCGCGCTCAGCCCGAACGGCAGAGCCAGCAGCAGTGGGATACCGATGCCGAACAACCGGGGCCGGCTCATCGCCACGGTCCGGTACTGCTCGATCGAGTCCTTCGCCAAGGCTGCGGCCGCGAACAGGGGCCGCGTCCGGTAGGCCCAGATCAGGGTGCCGAACATCAGGGCACCGATGAGCAGGGTCACCGCGAGGAACAAGACCAGCCGAGTCAGCAGAATCGTGCCCCACACGGTCCGGTAGCCGACCTCACCGAACCACAACCACTCCGTATACACCGTGATCAGCCGCGGCCCGATCACCAGCAGTGCCACAAAGCCCAGCAGCACCCAGATCGATCGGATCGCCCGCCGTGACAGCGGCCGCACCTCCTCCGACGGTTGCATGCTCACCTCCCGCGGACCCCCACACCTATCGCAACGGCCGGCGACGTGTTGTGAACGGGCCGGACGACACACACAGCATGCCCGTTTCGGCCCACTCCGGGGGTGGGTGGGGCGGGTTCGACCACGGCGATCAGCGGGCAGCTCTTCGTCATCTACCTCGCCCCCGAATCAGGTCCCTGACCTGCCGTTCCAGCGAAGCGAGTCGGTCGGCGATCGGCTGACTGTGCAGGATCTCGGCCACCTGGTCGGCCTCGTCCGGTGCCAGAGCGATCGCCCGGGCGGGAACCTCGACATCGGAGTCGTCATAGCAGAGCAGGTGCCGGGGGCCGCGGGGATCGACCAGCAGGTAGAGGTGTCCGCCGGCGCGGGCGACGACGTGGTGCAGCACGCCCTTACCGGGTACCGTCATCCGATCGATGGACATCGAAGCCCCCTACTGGAGATGAACCCAGTCTGTGCAGGCGATCGATGCTCTCACAATGGGGTCCGACACCCATTTACACTGGGCACCGACATGTATGGACATTTGCGATGTGCAGCGGTCAAGCTGGACCCATGAACCGTCGCGCATCGGTCGTGGACCGGTTCCGAGGACAAGCGCGAACCCCTGCCGGCGCGCTGTTCTGGCGAGTATTCGTGATCAACGGGCTGGTCTTCACGGTCGGCACCCTCGCCCTCGCCCTGTCACCGGCGACGGTGTCGACGCACATCCGGCTGACCGAGATCCCGGTGCTCGTCGTGGGACTGGCCGCGATCCTCGCCGCGAACGCCCTTCTGCTGCGGTCGAGCCTGGCACCGCTCGACCAACTCGCCAGTTCCATGAGCCGAGTAGACCCCCCACGCCGCAGCGACCGGATCGACGACCGAGGCACGGGCGACCTCCGGCATCTCATCGCCTCGTTCAACGCCATGCTGGACCGGCTCGAGACCGAGCGAACCTCGGCGAGCGGGTCGGCACTCGCCGCCCAGGAAGCCGAACGAGCGCGGATCGCGCGCGAGCTGCACGACGAGATCGGCCAAAGCCTCACCGTCGCATTGCTTGCGCTCAAACGCGCCGTCGACAAAGCGCCGTCGGGACTTCGCGGGGACCTGCACCACGCCCAGGATGCCGTGCGCGGCAGCCTCGACGAGGTCAGTGGCATCGCCCGTCGGCTGCGCCCCGACGTTCTCGAGGACCTCGGCCTGCACAGCGCGCTCAACGCCCTGTGCAGCGAATTCACCCAGGCGACCGGCGTCGATGTCGTCAAACACCTCGACGCCCACCTCGCCCGGCCGGACCCGAACATCGAACTCGTCTGTTACCGCGTCGCACAAGAAGCGCTGACCAACATCGCTCGCCACGCCGGCGCCGACAAGGTTCGGGTGGACCTCCATGCCACCGACGAACACCTGACGCTGCGCATCGCCGACGACGGCAAGGGCGGAGTGATCACTGCCGGTGCCGGTATCACCGGAATGCGCGAACGCGCCCTGCTGGTCGACGCCACCCTCACCATCGACTCGTCGTCCAGCGAGGGGACGCAGATCCGGCTGATCGTCCCGGTCCACGTGCAATCGAGGCCGCGATGACCAGGCAACCTGCCCGCATTCTGCTCGCCGACGACCACGCGATGGTGCGCAGCGGCCTGCGGATGATCCTCGACGCCGAACCCGACCTGCAGGTGGTCGCCGAGGCAGCCAACGGATACGAGGCGATCGATGCACTCGCCCACACCCCGGCCGACCTGGCGATCCTCGACATCGCGATGCCGCGGATGACCGGGCTGCAAGCGGCCCGCGAAATCACCCGGTCCCATCCCCACGTGAAGATCCTGATCCTGTCGATGTACGACAACGAGCAATACTTCTTCGAGGCCCTCAAAGCCGGCGCCTCCGGCTACGTCCTCAAATCCGTCGCCGACCGCGACCTGCTCGAAGCCTGCCGGGCAACCCTGCGGGGCGAGCCCTTCCTCTACGCCGGCGCGGTCACCGCCCTCATCCGCGACTACCTGCACCGAGCCCGGCACGGAGAAACGCTGCCGAGCACCATCCTCACCCCCCGTGAAGAGGAAATACTGAAACTGATCGCCGAAGGCGACACCACCCGAGAAATCGGGAACACCCTGAGTATCAGCGCCAAAACGGTCGACCGGCACCGCGCAAACATCCTGAAGAAACTCGGACTACGAGACCGACTCGCCCTGACCCGATACGCAATCCGTTCCGGACTGATCGAGCCGTAATCGTCGTACTCCCCGCCCACCGCGGAGACGCATCTGCGACCATGGTGTCGGCGCGAGCTAGGACGTCAACATGGAGTTAGTTGCCGTACCTTTGTGTGTTCCAGGGATTCTCGTTCAGTCAGGTGGCGACGGCCGGCGAGCGGATCGATCGGTTTGTGACTCCGGTCGACCCATTCTCGGTGTCCTGTGCCCTGGCGGATAACCGCCGGATTCCACCTATTCCCCGGTTCCGCTGGAATCGAACCGGCGTCGATGGGTGAGCGCAGCCATTCCCTGCACCGCAGGCGGTGAACCTGCTGCTCCATGTCGTCCACCCCGATAAATGGGTGTCGGACCCGATTGTGCCGGTGCGGGTGCCGGGCGCCTATTGACCCGCACGGGCCACTGCCATCGGCCCACACTGGCGTTCCCCGACCCACCACCTCGCTGCAGTTTGCAGTACCTCGCGTGTCCGCCGGAGTGGCCGGTGTCATACCGGATCCAGAGCCGCGGACTCGTGGCCCCGGGGTACCGGTGCGCCGTGCGCGCCTCCGCTGTCCTGATTCCACAGAATCACTTCGCCGCCCTTTTCGATTCCGGCAGCTCCGATCGGCCGCTGGGCGACGATCACTCCGACGGTCGGCGCCCCGGCGCCTTTCGGTCCGACCGGGATCAGTCCCGCCCCGCGCACAATGGCGCAGGCTTCGTCCGCGCCGAAGCCGACCACATCGGGCACCTCGCGCACCTCGCGCACCGGACCGCCCTTCCGCATAACCCGATTGTAAGCCTCCAGGTTGACCGCCAGCCCGGGGCTGGAGCGGTCGCGTCGCGCATCGGCGCCCGTACCGTCGGCGGCGGATACCGCCGGTGCGATGATCGCGTACCTGTCTTTGATCCTGGGCGAGTTTGTTCCCAAACATATTGCGCTGCAACGCTCCAGTGGAGTGTCCCTGCTCACCGCTCCGAACCTGGACCGGTTCGCCACGGTGATGCGCTCGGTGATCTGGCTGCTGTCGGCCTCGGCCGACCTGTTGGTGTGCCTGCTCGGTGGGGGGACCCGAAAGCGACACACGAAGCGACCAGGCACATTGCGGAACGGGCCGCAACGGTATTGCTGGGCACCGATGCGACCACGGTCCTCGAAACAGGCCCGCGGCAACATCCGAGAGGGATGGCGTCGGAAAACCTTGTGCGCCTGCGCTTATGCGGGCGTTGTCAGCGGTGGTCACCGGTGGGACGGAGCAGGGCGGCTCGGTGCCCGGTGAGGCGTTCGATGTCGAAGACGAGGTACCCCTCGTCGGGGCCCTCGGTCCAGGGCGCGCGGGTGGGGTCGTCGAATCCGTGGAGGCCGTCGGTGCCGATCACCAACCGGGAGCGTCCGATGGCGAGGACCGTCCAGCCGGTGCGCGTCGCCGACGCGATGGCCCCGGCTTCGAGGGCTACGACGGTGGCGTCGAAACGGTCGAACCACTGATGTCCTCCGGTGGGGATGACGATCTGCCCGTCCGGGGCGGCGAAGGTCACCGGCCACACGGCCGGCAGGGCATTGTCGGTGTAGATCAGCCGCCCGGCGGCCACGGACCGCAACAGATTCAGGCACTCCCCCGTCCGGAGCGCCCCGTTGATCGGGGCGCTCGCCGGCTCCAGGTGAGAGTCCATGGTGTCCTGTTCGTC
The DNA here is from genome assembly GCF_042802055.1 of Rhodococcus sp. NPDC057529. Classification (NCBI taxonomy): domain Bacteria; kingdom Bacillati; phylum Actinomycetota; class Actinomycetes; order Mycobacteriales; family Nocardiaceae; genus Rhodococcus; species Rhodococcus sp. NPDC057529. The sequence goes on along the minus strand of NZ_JBHVEY010000020.1, from coordinate 84,616 downwards.
GGTGCGCGTTCCGCCCCTTCAGCATTGTCGGCGGCACCCGGACGGGGCAGGGGACAAAGTCATCACCTTCATACTGTTTACGCCGACCGGGGCGAGTCGCATGGATGCCAACCCCAACCCGCGTGCATCGAGCGCACCCGACCGGACAGCGTTCCCGTGGGCGGTGCTCGGGCCCTCGAGGCGGGCAGGTCGTGGGCACAGATTGCGACGCAACTCGAGGTTGCAGCCCCTGCCACCGGCGACCACCTCGCTCTGACGGATCGGGACTGGCGGGAGGCATTCGTCGCCCACCAGAATGCCGCGCAGCACGGCTTGATGACCATCCCGGGACCCGATGGTCGTAGATGAGGCACCGTCACACGTCGGCGACTACCGCGCATCGCCGGATGCCGGGTGAGGACTGCAGCTGCACGTGGGCGGCGAAGAGTGATACCAGCGGATTTCGGTCACAGATCGCTGGGAATCGCCATTCCGGCGACCGAGACCCGAAAGGTGCTGGCACAGTCGAACCATGGCGCTTCGTCGGCGGTCGGCCATCACCACGTGGCCCCTTGTGAGTCCACCGGTCGCGGTGGCGCTGGCGCTGATCGGCGCGGTCCTGGCAGCGGTCCATCATGCCGAGGTTCTCGCCCGCCGGGTCGGCGAGCCGTTCGGGTCCCTGATCTTTGCCGTCGCGGTCACGGTCATCCAGGTGGGGCTGATCGTGGTCCTGATGATCTCCGGTGGCCCCCAGGCGGCGTCCCTGGCACGAGACACCGTCTTCGCCGCGGTGATGATCACCGTCAACGGCATCGTCGGGCTCGCCCTGCTCGTCGGCGCAGGGCGCTGCGGGGTCGCGCTGTTCAAGGCCAAGGGTACCGGCGCCGGCCTCGCATCCGTTGTCTCGCTCATCACCCTTTCCCTGGTGCTGCCCACGTTCACCAGCAGCCCGGCCAGGTCCCAATTCCCCCCGGCCCAACTGGCTTTCGCCGCGGTGGCCTCGCTTGTGCTGTACGGGATGTTCGCCCTGACCGGGACCGGATCCCATCGCCATGTCTTCCCCCCGGCCGTCGCGGAGAATCCGCCCACCGAGATCGGTCAGAGTCCCCGCCGACCGTCGGCCGCCATGGCCGGACTGAGCCTGATCCTGTTGGTGGTGGCGTGGGGCGCGGTCGTGGGGTTGGCGAAGGTCGGAGCCCGCGCGATCGAGGGCCCGGTCAGGGACGGCGCATTGCCGCTATCCCTGGTCGGCGTCGTCATCGCCCTCCTCGTGCTGGCGCCGAACACCCTCACCGCCGTGCGGGTAGCACAGCGGCGCCAGGTTCAGGCCAGCCTGAACCTGGCACTCGGATCGGCGATGGCCAGCATCGGGTTGACCATTCCCACCGTCGCGGTCGCCTCGATCTGGCTGGACGGACCATTGCTCCTTGGTCTCGGCCCGACGCAACTGGTGCTTCTCGCTCTCACCGTGGTGGTGGCGGTCCTGACCGTGGTCCCGGGGCGCGCTATCCGGCTACAGGGCGGACTTCACCTGGCGCTGCTCACTGCCTATGTGGTCCTGTGCATTCACCCGTATCCGGGATCGGAGGTGCCGATGTGATGGAATTCGGCGGCCCGACCGCCGTCCTGCGCCTACGGCGTGCCGGTGAGTCGAGGTGAGCGTTCGGGCCGCGGCGGGAACCCGCCCGCCGTTCGGGTCGGCGGCTGGGAGCGTCACCGTCCGTCCGCGGGTCTCACGCGGAGCACCTTGTCGCCGTCGCCGTTGTCGGTGGTGACGAGCAGCGACCCGTCGGGCTGGGCGGCGACCGTGCGGATGCGGCCGTACTGGCCGTCCAGTTCGGGTGGCGCAGCCTCGGCGACGACATGCGCGCCGGCGGGGTCGAGTCGCAGGAACAGCACCTTGCGGCCCTTCTGGACGCCGACGGCGAGGGCTCCGTCCCAGTCGCCCCAGCCCGCTCCGGTGACGAAGGTGCCGCTGGCGGTGGCGATGGTGGCGGGTCCGGAACTCCAGACCGCCGCGATTGCCTCGGGTATCCGGTCGAGGTCGGTCATCGGCACGGATTCGTCGTAGAACCCGTCACCGGTGTCCGGTGTCCATCCGTAGTTGCCGCCGGCGACGAGTCGGTTCACCTCGTCGTCGCGGTGGGTGCCCTGCTCGACGGAATAGATGTCCCCGGTGCCCGGGCGCACTGCCAGTCCTTGGACGTTGCGGTGCCCGAGGGTGTAGACCGCACTACCGGGGAATGGGTTGTCCGCCGCGGGCGACCCGGTGGCCGCGTCGATCCGTAACACCTTGCCGCCGAGGGACTGCAGATCCTGCGGTGCCGCCGCCTGGGTGGCGTCTCCCGTGGAGATCCACAGCGTCCCGTCCTGGTGTGGGAGGAGCCGGCAGCCGCCGTGCCGGCCGCGGTCACTGAGCGGCAGGCCGTCGATCAGCACGCCGGTCGGCGCCAGGGCGGTCCACTGGGCGTCCGCGGTCCAGGACTGCACCCGGATGTCGGTGACCGCGCCCGCCGCATGGGTATGGCAGGTGTAGATGATGCGGGTGACGTCGAAGTCGGTGGCGAGGGCGATGCCCATTAGGCCGAGTTCGGCGTGGACGACGAGGTCGGGCAGATCCGCCGCCAGCACGCCGGTGGAGCCGTCCGGGTGTTTGACGACGAAGCGTCCGGAGCGCTCGCCGGTCAGCAGGGTGCCGTCCGGCGCGGCTACCACGTCCCAGGGATGGTCGAGATCGTCGATTTCGGTGACGACGTCCAGTGCTGGAAAGTCGACCGCACCGCCCGGTGAGGGTGCGCCGCATGCTGTCGCGACCGTGCAGCAGATTGCGAGCCCCGTCGCCCATGACGACAGATACCGGTGTGGGTGTGTCGTCATGAGCGGGTTCCCTTTCTACGCGTGACGAGTCTGTGACCTGCACGAAAGGCGACGACCACTTCCGCCCGGCGGGGTGTATAGCCTTAATGCACGGTGGAATCGATGTGCCGATCTGTGTGTTTTCCTGGTGTCAACTGGCGTGCGCGGCGTTGCTCCGGCGTCGGCTGCGGATCACCCACTTTTCGGCCTCGGCGACGAAGAACACCACAAGTCCCACGCCGAGGACCTTGACCCATTCGGTCACCGTGAGCCCGGACGAGCCGAAGATCGCCTGCATGAACGGGGCGTAGGTGAACAGCACCTGCAGCACGATGCACGCGGTGATCGCGCCGAGCACGTACCTGTTGCCGAACAGCCCTTCCCGGTTCAGAACCGACGCTCTGATGTGCCGGCTGTTGATCAGGTAGAACATCTCCGTCACCACGATCGCATTGACCGCGATGGTGCGGGCCACCTCGACGGTGGTGCCGGATTCGAGTTCCCACAGGAACAACCCGAGCGCGCCGGACATCATGAGCACCGACACCAGGGCCACCCGCCAGACAAAGAACCCGGACAGCAGCGACTCGGTCGGGGGGCGGGGCGGACGGCGCATCACAGAGGATTCGGTGGGCTCGAACGCCAACGCCAACCCGAGTGTGCTGACCGTGGCCAGGTTGATCCACAACACCTGCGCCGGCGTCAGCGGCAACGTCAGTTGGAACAGGATCGCCGCGATCACCACCAGTGCTTCGCCGCCGTTGGTGGGCAACATGAACAGCACGAACTTCTTGAGGTTGTCGTAGACGCCGCGCCCTTCGCGGACCGCGGCGGCGATCGTCGCGAAGTTGTCGTCGACCAGCACCATGTCCGAGGCCTCCTTGGCGGCCTCGGTGCCGGTGCGGCCCATCGCCACCCCGACGTCGGCGCGGGTCAGGGCCGGGGAGTCGTTGACCCCGTCCCCGGTCATGGCGACGACCTGGCCACCCTCTTGGAGGGCCCGCACCAATCGCAGCTTGTGTTCGGGGCTGGCGCGGGCGAAGACGTCGGTCTCGGCGACGACGCGGCGCAGTGCCGGGTCGTCGAGTTCGTCGATCTGCGCACCCGTCACGGGCCGCGTCCCGGCGCCGAGGCCCATTTGCGCCCCGATCTCCGCGGCGGTGTCGGCGTGGTCACCGGTGATCATCTTGACGGTGATGCCCGCCCGGTGGCAGTCCCGCACGGCGTCGATCGCTTCCTGCCGCGGCGGGTCGATGATTCCCACCAGCGCAAGCAGGGTGAATCCGTCCTCGGCGTCGGCGGCGTCGAGGACGCCGTCCGCGGAGGGGCGGTCCCGGTAGGCGAGGGCCAGAACCCGCAGTCCCTGCGCCGCGGTCTCGGTGGCGCGCCGCTGCCAGTGGGTGCGATCGATGCGGACCGCTTCGCCGGCGTCGAGGTGGTGCGTGCACGCCGCGAGTACCCGCTCGGGGGCCCCCTTGAGGTAGATCCGCTCATCCCCCGCGGTGTCGCCGGGATGCAGGGTTGCCATGAAGCGCCGCTCGGATTCGAACGGGACCGTGTCGAGCCGGGGCCACGCCGCCGCCGCGGCCGCCCGGGAGAGCCCGGCCTTGACACCGAGGACCAGCAGGGCGGCCTCGGTCGGGTCGCCGTCGATTTCCCAGGCGTCGTCGGCCTCGTGGAGTTTGGCGTCGTTGCACAGCACTCCGGCCCGCACTGCCACCTGCAGGGCCGGGTCGGCGTCCGGGTCGACGACGACCCCGTCGTCTTCGGTGAAGTCGCCGACCGGGGCGTAGCCGACCCCGCCGACGTCGATGGAGCGGTGCGCGATGACCACCTTCTGCACGGTCATCTCGTTGCGGGTCAATGTGCCGGTCTTGTCCGAGCAGATCACCGTCACCGACCCCAGGGTCTCCACCGCCGGCAGCCGGCGGATCACCGCGTGGCGCCGCGCCATCCGCAGCACGCCCAGCGACAGGGTCACCGTCATGATCGCGGGCAGCCCTTCGGGGATGGCGGAGGCGGCGAGAGCGACGACGAGGGTGAACATCTCGGACGGTGATTCGCCGCGCCAGACGATCCCGAGGAGGAAGGTGCCTGCGGCGGCGGTGAGGATCACGACGGCCAGCCACCGGCCGAATCGGTCGATCTGCCGCAACAGCGGGGTGGTGGTCTTCGCGATGCCCGCAAGCAGCGCATTGATCCGGCCCAGTTCGGTGCCCGCCCCGGTGGCGGTGACGACGCCGTCGCCCTGCCCGAACACGGCCACCGTTCCCGCGTAGGCGGCGGATCGGCGGTCGGCCAGGTCGGTGTCACGGTCCACCGGGTCCGCTGTCTTGTCGACCGGCGCGGACTCCCCGGTGAGCGCCGCCTCGTCGACGCGGAGCTCGCGCACCCGGATCAACCGCACATCGGCCGGGACCCGGTCCCCCGAGACCAGGCGGACCACATCCCCGGGAACGAGGTCGGCGGCGGGGATCTCCACGATCCGCCCGTCCCGGTGCACACGAGCCCGAGGGGCCAGCATTGCACGGATCGACTCGAGCGCGGACTCGGCTCGTCCCTCCTGGATGAAGCCGAGGATCGCGTTGATCACCACCGCCCCGAGCAACACCGCCGTGTCCACCCAGTGCGCGAGGAACGCGGTGATTGCCGCGGCCGTCATCATGACGTACAGCAGCACGTTGTGGAACTGCCGCAGCAACCGCCACCACCACCGGTCACTGCGGCCGGCAGGCAGCGTGTTGGGGCCGTGGACGGCCAGGCGCCGGGCGGCTTCCTCCGAGGCCAGACCGGTTGGTGTCGAATCGAGCAGGTCCAGCGTCCCCGGCGCTTCCAACGCATGCCAAGGGGGATCCATTGCCTGCACCTCATCTTCGGCGGGGTGACCCGTCACAGACCGGCTTCACAGACCAATCCTGTTGCGCTGCCGCGCCTATTACAGATTCGTGGCAGCGACCGCGCCTCGAATCCGCGCGACTCTCACACCGGCTGGTGGTGTTGTGCAACGCTCCTGTGGATGACTGGCCCGGGCTGATCGGCGACCGCTCGCGGGTGGACGGGTTCATCGTCACCCACACGGACCAGGCGGCACAATCGGGTCCGACACCCATTTCTCGGGGTGCCGAACATGCAGCAGGGTTGACGACGGCACCCGCGATCCGGACGAGATGGGCGCCCCCACCTATTGACGCCGGGTCGATTCCAGCGCAAGGCTGACCATAGAGGAAGCCGACGGTCACCCGAAGGGACCGGAGACGCGGGGCGCGGGCCGATGGACAGATCCTCAGCTCACACTGTGACCCCGTGCGGCCGAGCGATCACCCGTCTGCAGGGGGCACAGTGGACACGGCCCGGTTTCGGTGCGACCGAGCCTGAAACGGGTGACAGGAGTGCGATGAAGACCAGGCCCATCGAGATCCACGACCTGCAACCCTGGTGGGTGACGGCCGCATTCGTCTGCGGATGTGTCGCGGCGCTCCTGATCTCGCCGATCCGTGTTCTCATTGCCGCGACGCTCATCACCTTCGCCGGACTCCTCGCCTTCCACACCAGCCGGTACCGGCGCGCCGGTGCACGGGCAGCATCCTTCAGCGCCGGTTTAGCGATTCCTGCACTACCCCTGTCCGTACTCCACTTGGTCGACTTACTCTGACCAGCCGAACCAATCCTTACAGGGACCGTCGCCGCTCGCCCGCGCAGCGGGTGCGTCCCCTTTCCTGCGGCGCCGACCACCACACCCTAATGTCCAATTTGTCCGATTTGGCTACACTGAGGGTCACCGCAGATCCACATCGCCTCCGAGGTGAAAGGACCATGGGTCACCGTCACAGACCCCGGCCGCTTCGAGGTAAGTGGCCGCAATGAACGACACGGTGGTCAATGCCGGACTGGTGCTGTTCTTCGTGCTGGTCGGCGGCGTGTTCGCGGCCACCGAGATCGCGTTGGTGTCGCTGCGCGAGGGCCAGATTCGGCGCCTCGAGCGCCGCGGTGGCCGCGGGATGCGGACCGCCGCCCTGGCCCGCGACCCGAACCGGTTCCTGTCCGCGGTGCAGATCGGCGTCACGGTGGCAGGGTTCCTGTCGGCCGCCTACGGCGCCTCCACCATCGCGCCCGCCCTGGCGCCGACCCTGGAGTCGTGGGGACTGCCGCCCGGCCCCGCCTCGGCCACCGCGCTGATCGGCACCACCCTGACGATCGCCTACCTTTCCCTAACCCTCGGCGAACTCGTCCCCAAACGCATTGCCCTGCAACGTGCCACCGGAGTGTCGCTGCTGACCGCGCCCGCTCTGGACCGATTCGCCACGGTGATGCGCCCGGTCATCTGGTTGCTGTCGGCCTCCACCGACCTGCTGGTCCGCATCCTGGGCAGCGACCCGAAGACCACGAACGAGGCGATCACCCACGACGAGTTGCGCGACCTCGTCATCGGGCATACCGCAATCGCCGAGAGCGAGCGCCGCATCCACTCGGAGGTCTTCGACGCCGGCCAACGCTCCCTGGCCGAGGTCATGCGTCCGCGCACCGACGTCCGGTTCCTGTCCGCCGACACCCCGGTGGCGCAGGCGGGGCGGCAGGCGCTCGAGTGGGGACACAGCAGGTATCCGGTCATCGAGTCGTCCTTCGACGACATCGTCGGATTCGTCCACCTCCGCGACCTGCTCCGCGCCGACCAGTCCGAGGCCACCACCGTGGCCGACGTGCGCCGGCCGGTCCTGCAACTGCCCGCCTCGAAACCGGCGCTGGCAGCCCTGGCGGACATGCGGCAGAACAATCGTCAGATGACGATCGTCGTCGACGAATACGGCGGCACCGCAGGCATTGCCACCCTCGAGGACATCGTGGAAGAAATCGTCGGCGAGATCGGCGACGAATACGACGACCCCACCGCCGCCGAACCCTCACCGATGCCGCCCCGTCAACCTGTCGACGGGCTACTGATCGTCGAAGATTTCGAGCAGGCGACCGGCATCACCCTGCCCGACGGCCCCTACGAAACGATCGCCGGTTTCCTGCTGCACCGACTCCAGCGCGTCCCCCAACTCGGTGACAGCATCACCTTCGACGGCCACATTCTCACCGTCAGCGCCCTCGACGGACGCCGGATCTCCCGCATCCGGGTCACCCGCCGGGCATCGGATCCGCGGCGCACCGCCACCGACCGGCACTAAGTCAAGGGGCGCCGGGCTCAACAAAAGTCAGCGCCGGACAGGGCGATCCGGGCGCGCGGCGACGGCCCTGGAAGACACTCCCACGATGAGCAAGGCGTCGGCAACAGGACGATTCGCTGGCACAGGACAGCAGTTCACCGGGGTCCCGCGAGGGTCATACCCCGAGCACGGTCACGGCTACCTTCCCCTGAAAGACTGCCCTGAAGTGCGGTTTCCCAGGGAAGATGATGCGGGAACGGACTTCTCGTCGCGCGCGAGACATTCGGCATCCGACCGCATGGGGCTCGCTGGTTCGTGGATCGTTTGCTCGTTCCGTTTCCCGGGTATCCGCTGCACCGGCCGTGCTACCGACGAGAGGATGATTCTCGATGGGAACCTGCGAAACGTGCGGCAACCAGTACGACAAAACCTTCACCGTCACCCGTGGCGACCGCACCGCCGTATTCGACAGCTTCGAATGCGCCGCCCAGGCCATGGCCCCGCAATGCGGGCACTGCGGGTGCCGCATCCTCGGACACGGCGTCGAAGCGGAAGACCAGATGTACTGCTGCGCGCACTGCGCCCGCAAGGCCGGCCACACCGACCTCGCCGACCGCACCGGCGACTGAAAGGGACCGAAGACGCGCTGCCCGTGACCGGAGACGTCGAGAAACGCTGGTCCGACCCGACCACCTTCCGCCGGGCCGGGTGGTACGCGGGCGCGGTGGTCGGGGCCGCGCTGGCGGCCATGGCGATCACCCTCATCGCGACCGATGCCGACCGCCGGGACTGCGCGGACACCCGACCGGTGACCTGCACCGAGGTGGGCCACTCCATCGTGATGTTCGTACCCACCGGCATCCTGCTGCTCGGCGGCCTCGGCGGCCTCGGCGCCTTCGTCAACGCCTACCGCGCCTGGCGCAGCGGGGGCACCTGGCCGATCTGGCACGGCGCCGGATGGATCCTGCTGACCTTCATGCTGATCTACCTCGGTTTGTCCGCGCGGGTCGTCGCCCCGTAGGGCCCGCATCCGGTCGAATGCCGCAGCGGAGGGCGTGGACCACTGCCACCACGCCCAGTACGGTCTCGGTCACCACCCCGAGCGGGGCCGTTCACTCCTGACGACGCCCGTCGTCGTCATCGAGGCACGGACCCGGGGCCGGGCACGGAGGGGGCTCCGATACCACCTCGAATCCGGAGCAGCCTTGCTGACGAGGGAGCCGTACAGTCGCGGGCAGAGCAACCGGACAGGACACAGGAAGGGCGATGACATGGGAACAGAATTCGACGACCGTGCAGACCGGCCCGGACCGGACCACGAACACGCCCCTCACCCCGCAGACGACGGCTCACCCGATGAGGCCGCAGGCGGACCGACCGAACGCGACCGCGAACTGTCCGAACTGGTCGACGACCTCGAAGAACGCGTCGCCGCCGAACACGAGGCGCAGGATGTGCCCGGCAACGCCGCCGAACGGGCCGAGACCACCCCCACCGACACCGGCGACGACGCACCGGACTGACCCGTTTCACGCATCGGCGGCCACCGCCCCCGCGGCACCGCACCCCCACCGCCAGCTCCTGTTCTGACGCGGTGACTCGGTGACTCGGTGCATCTGACACGTCTACGCCGCTCCGGTGCGTCAGGGTGCCCGTGAGTACCGAGTGTGATGCACCCGGGGCCCGGGTAAGCACAGGTATGAGCACCGTCACCGAATCCGTCGATGTCAACGTTCCCCTGCACGTCGCCTACGACCAGTGGACCCAGTTCGAGTCCTTCCCCCAGTTCATGAAGGGCGTCACCGAGGTCCGCCAGCTCGACGACACCCACACCCACTGGACCGTCGAGATCGGCGGACAGAGACGTGAATTCGATGCCACCATCACCGAGCAGTACCCCGACGAGCGTATCGCCTGGAAATCGGACTCCGGTCCCACCCACGCCGGGGTGATCACCTTCGCCCACCTCGACGACACCCACACCCGGGTCACCGCGCAGATGGACATCGACCCCGGCGGTGTCGCCGAACACGTCGCCGACGCCGCCGGGGTGCTGTCCCGGCGGGTCACCAAGGACCTGGAGCGGTACAAATGGTTCGTCGAGGACCGCGGCACCCTAGCCACCGGCTGGCGCGGCGACATCCACCCCGAGCCGTGACCTCAGCTGGTGCCGGCGTACCACAGCCGGTCGGCCCCGGAAGGACGGCTGGCCGGTTATCTGCTCACCCTGGTCGGTGAGCGTGACTTCGCCACTCTGTCGGCGGAATTGATCCCGCTGATCCGCCCGCCCGGCCCCGACCCGGTGCGCGGCGCCCTCTACGGCGGTGTGCTGGGTTGGTTGGTCGCCGCGCTGGCCGAGGTCGTCGTCGCCCGCCTCGGCGACGCCGACCACGGCGAATCGTTCGTCCTCGAGGTCCACACCACCGCCGGCCGCACGCTCGGCGCCGAGGATCTGCCTGCGCGCGAGGGACGGTTCGGGCGGGCGGTGTTGGCCCTGCTCGCCGGCGACCGCGCCGCTGCCCGCACCGAACTGTGCGACGCCGAAACCGAACCGGATCCGACCGTGCGGGCCACCACCCTCGTCGAGGCGCTGATCTGGCTCGACGCCCTCCTCGGCGCCGACACCACCGACTTCCCGGACACCCCCTGACACGACCGCGGGTGCGGCACCATTGATCGGAGCAGCCCCGTGGCCGGTGGGTGCAGGGCGTCGGCGACCATGGCGCCGGTGGCCGCTTCTTGATCCGGCCCCCTGGTGGTTCGGTCACCGCACGGGCCACGCGAACGGGACCGGGGTAGCCACCATGGTGTGTGGGTACTCGACCGAACATGTCGACGACCTCAGGGGATTCCGCCGATCCGAACGCCGATGTCTCGCCGGGTCCGCGGCGCAGCGGTGTTCCTGTCCCTCCATCGGGCACGACGCCGGACCCGGACGCTGGCAGTGACCTGCATCCCGACCTCGCCCGACGCAAGGGCATCACCCGCACTCGCACCGGTGCGCTCTGGACCGGACTGGTCACCGGCGTGCTGATTCTGCTGCTGCTGTTGGTGTTCATCCTGCAGAACCTCGACAGCATCACCCTGGAGTTGTTCGGGTGGGACTTCGCGCTGCCTCTGGGGGTGGCGTTGCTGTTCGCAGCGATCTCCGGAGCGGTGATCATCGCGATCGCCGGTGGCATACGGATTGTGCAGCTCCGCCATGCCGCCACCCGGCAACGCGCACTCACCACCGACCGGTGAAGTCGGCAGAGACCGAGGGTCCCCGCGTCCCGGCTCGGCTCCACCACTATCCGGTGGATTCAGTCGAAGACTCCGGCGATGTCGAGCACCAGCAGGACCGCGATCGCTACGAACATCACGACGATCACCCCGATGACCACCATGGTGGCAATGCCGGTGGGCGGGAACGACCAGCTGGTGCGTGGCTCGTGCGCGGACAGCCCGGAAGTCTGTGCGGCGTCCGGAGGGGTCGAACCCGGTGGGACACCGCCGCCCGGCTCGAGGTCGGGGGTGTTCGCCGGATCAGGATCCGGGGGCTGAGCGGTCATCGACACGGACCTCCGTCGGATACGGTCTGCACGGTGCTCGGTGCTCGGTGCTCCGAGCGAACGGATGTGACATGCGAGTACCCGCAATTCCGATGCCCAGACGGTTGAGGACGTCCCGTCCATCGCGGCGCGACCGCGGGTGACGCTCGCGTCGGCCGCCCCATTTCGGACACACGAGGAACCACACGAACCCGGTCCCCCGTCAGGTGATGCCGGGTTGTTCCGGCGCGCCCTCGCCTGGGTGAAGAACGACACGCGGCCGTTGGTCCCGAGCACCGCGAGCTCGATCTCGTCGAACCGGCGGATACCCTTCTGCCGCGCATCGGCCATCAAGTCGTCGAGCGACATCCGTTCCGAGCGCAGCCGGTCCGAGTCGGGTATCCCGTCACGGACGATGATGACCGGCACACCGTGCGTCACGCCTCGGACCCGCGGAAATCGCGCATTGGCCCAGGCGAGGACCAGGGTGAGGACCAGGGTGAGCAGCGCGAAGACCCCGACCGCGAGGACCGCCGAGGTGACGGAGTAATCCTGCTGCGTCACCCCCTGCTGCACGAGGTCACCCATCACGACGTACAGAAACAGTTGGAACGTGCTCAGTTCACCGACCGTCGACCGTCCGACGACACGGGTGATCACCCACAGGAACAGGAACAGGACCGCAGCCCGGATCACGATCTCCATCAGGGCACCAGCCAGGTGGTGAACTCCAGGGTGACCACGTCGACTCCCTTCTCCGACACCGATACCGATCCCGCATGCCCGAGCTGACTCGACGGCTGAATGTAGGCGTCGAAACCCAGCGTCAGGGTGTCCCCCGGTGGCGGATCGACGCTCATGTAGGTCCGCGAGGCATCGCTGGTCTCCGCGGACGGTTCCGGTGTCCATCCCTGGGTCTCGAACATCTCGAAGTAGTCGGAGTCGACGACGATCACCACCGGGCCGGTGAAACCGCCCGGCTTGCGGACGGTCAGGTCCCACGGCACATCCAGTCCCGCCCGCGCGATCTGCGGATACGTCAGGGTGAGCTCGTACCCGTCTCCCGTCGCGTGGGCGGTGCCGCTGCGCACACCGAGAAGACCGACCGCACCGAGCGCCACCACCACAACGAGCAATGCCACCGCGCCCCGGCGCAGCCAGGTGACGGCCGGCGTGCGCGCACGCTCTCGGACATCGTCGAGCACCGACTCCGGGACGCGGGCGGTGGGGCTCATCATCCCAACGTCTCACGAACCGGCAGCCCGCGACCCCTATCCGCGTAGTCTGCGCTGGGACGATCAGGGTCGACTTCGATAGGGACGCCGCGGCGTTCTCCCGGCACCTGGCCGAGTCGCGAACACTCTCCCCGTCCACTCCCCTGCGCTGACCTGCTCACGCACAACAGGTCGTCGCGAGGCGACGCCTTCGGCTGGCCTGCTGACACACCCTCGAAGTCTGTTCTGTCATGGGGATCCGAATCGCGGCGCCCCTGGCCGTTGTCCTCGGCTCGTGTCGTTACGTGGTCGTTTGAGGTTCCGGGCGCACGGGTAGGCGTCGGACACGAAGGCAGGTACTCACCGACGAGGAGGAACCAGTGGTTGATGACAAGTCAGGTCCCGCCGAAGCCGTCAAGGGTGTGGTCGAAGACGTGAAGGGAAAGGCGAAGGAGGCGGCCGGCGCTGTCACCGGCCGCGACGACCTGACCCGGGAGGGGCAGGCGCAGCAGGACAAGGCCGCGGCCCAACGTGAGGCGGCGGAAAAGGAAGCGGCGGCGGAGAAGGCCCGCGGCGAGGCCGGCGTCCACGAACAACGCGAGCGCGCCGAGCAGGACAAATAGACCCAGCCACGAGCTACTCGACGGGAGGAGCACCCGATGCCGCGCAAAGATTCGCAGCCCCAGCTCAAAGACCAGGACATGTACGAGGAGCTGCGGGAGAAGGGGGATTCCAAGGAGAAGGCGGCCCGCATCTCCAATGCGGCGGCCAGTCGTGGCCGCACGAATGTCGGGAAGGCTGGCGGGGAGTCGCCATCCTACGAGGACTGGACGGTCGACGAGCTGAAGAAGCGGGCGAAAGAGCTGGGCTTGGAAGGCTATTCGAAGCTCAAGAAGACCGATCTCATCGACGAGCTGCGCAATCACTAGAGCTCGGCGATCGCCCGTCGACCGGGACCCGGCTGCCCCGCGACCGGAGGCAGAGCCGACACCGACGAGGCGGCCCTGGCCCGGTGGTGTCGGGTGCGCATGCGCGGACCGGCACCACCGCTGCAGCCAGCCGGGCAGTGTCTCCCCACCGAGCGGGGCGAGTACCTCCCCGGAGTAGTACGACGACAGCAGACCGGACGCGAAGAACACATAGGACGGCGCGATCTCGTCGGGCTGGCCCGCCCGTACGGCGCCCTCCCCGAACGTCGCGACCTTCTCCTCGCCCATGGTCGCCGGGATCAGTGGGGTCCACACCGGCCCGGGAGCTACACAATTGACCCGAATTCCGCGGTCCAACAGCACCTGCGCCAACGAGTACGTCAACGCGGTCACCGCACCCTTGGTCGCGGAATAGTCGATCAGCGACTTGTTCCCGCGCAGCCCATTCACCGAACCGGTGTTGATGATGGCCGAACCCGGGCCGAGATGCGGCACCGCCGCCTTGCTCACGTGGAAGTAGCTGTCGATGTTCACCGAGAACGTGCGCCGCCACTGCTCCTCGGACAACTCGAGGAAGTCGTCGACCGGTTCCTGGTAGGCCACATTGTTGACGACGATGTCGAGTCCGCCCAGTTCCGAGACGGTGTGTGCTACCACGTCGCGGCAGTGCGCAGGTGCGGCCAGCTCGCCGGCGAGTGCGGCAGCGCCGCCCCTGTGCTCCGACGAAGCAGTGGTGCGCCGCTTCTACGGAGAGATGAACAACGATCGGAAGAATGAGCTTGCGGTCGAGCTGTTCAGCAGCGATCACGAGATGCACGATCCGCAGGTGCCCGGCGGTTCGGGGCCGCAGGGAATCGCGCTGGGTACCCGGAGCCCTCGCGCTTGACGTCAAGCCCGCTGGGGTCGCCGAGCTGTGGTCGTCAACGCCGCCTCGAGAAGTTACGGCTGTGCGGTCAGTGCGCATGGGTCGGAACGGTTGACACGGGGTATGCGTGCGATATGGCCGCGCCGTCAGCGTCCCCTCGTGAGGACGGTTCCCGGAGACAACCGGTTTCGGTTGCGCAGTCGGTACGGTCGGCCACCTTTGCGGCGCTGGCGTGCGGTGTGGTGGTGTGCGCAGGCGCCGGGACGGCGATGGCCGCGCCGACTCCCGACGCGATTGCGGAGATTGCGCCGCGAACCGCGTTGTCGTTCGCGCACACCCCCTCCGGCACCCGGGTCGGTACCCCGAATCAGACCGCCGCCCGCCCCGGGTTGTCGATCGTGAAACTGTACATAGCCGACTACATGATCCGCCGCGGTGACGGCTCGGCCGAGGACCGGGAACTCGGGCAGCGGATGATCCGCGACAGCGACGACAACGCCGCCGACCGCGCCTACGCGAAATACCCGCACTCGGTCGATGCGATCGCCGCCGAGTACCGACTGACCAGCACCACCGGTGCCGGATACTGGGGCAACTCGGCCACCAGTACCGCCGACACGGTCGCCTTCCTGGAAGCGAAGAAGACGACCGACCCCACCAGCCCGATCCTCGACTGGATGGCCACCGCCGCACCCGTCGCCGCCGACGGCACCCACCAGAACTGGGGAACCGGCCGACTGCCGTCCGTCACCGGAACCAAATGGGGGTGGTCGGACTACGGTCCCAGCGTCGTGGCCTCGGCATCCTTCGGCCCGGATTTCTCCGTTGCCGCCAACACCTACGGCACCACCGACCAGCACACCAGCGACGTCCTCGGCGCCTTCGGCCCCGAACCCGGCCCACCACCCGCACCGGACCAGATCCCGATCGGCGAGGTGATCGACCGCTACAACACCGGCGATGATCGCCTGCTCAACCAACTGGCCTCCGCGATCCCTCCGGACTGGACCCTGCCCGCGACCATCCTGCCCCCAGCGCCGTGACGGGCGAGGAACACCGGGACGCTGGCTGGTGGCGGTGTCGAGAACCGTGCCGAGCCGGCATTCTCCAGAACGGACACCTCACGGTGGCCGCGATCGTGAGAGGAGTTGTGTGAGCCAGTTTTCGATGGGGGTGATCCCCGCCCACCCCGTCGTACGTCACCTCCGGTGAGCTGACCCGCTCGGCCCTGGGCCGCGCCGGCGAGCCCAGGGCCGGCGTGGACGATGACCGGGCCGGCCCGGCGCTTCCCCGACCTGCTACCCAGTTGACTTGAGTCACAACAATTATCATCTCAGCGGACCCAGCGCAACGTACGCAGATCCACGTCGACGGCCTCGAACGGTGCGCGCAGCGCGGTCGCGGTCGCCCACCCGCGGGCGAGGAGTCCGGCGTCGGTCTCGTCCGAATCCTCGGAGTCCCCGGCACTGATCTCGGTGAACGTCACGGTCACGAACCCATCGCTCGCGTCCCCGATGTTCGCCTGCACCGCACCGAACTTCGCCAGAGGCGCAGGTCGCAGGCCCTTCAACTCGTCCAGCGGAATGTCGGGCGCATTGACGTTCAGCACCGCACCCGGCGTGCCGTGCTCGAGAATCCATTCCAGCGCGTGCCTGCACACAGTTGCGGCGGTGTCCCAGTTCCGCGGGTCGGTGGCGGCCAAGGAGACCGCCAACGCCAGCGTCCCGTGCGTCGCCCCCGTGAGCGCGGCGCCCACCGTACCGGAATGCAGCACGGCGTGACCGGTGTTGGGCCCATGGTTGATACCCGACAGGACGATGTCGGGCGGCGGTCCGAAAGCACCACTGGCAGCGACGAAGCTGATGAGGGCGGGGGACGCCTCGACCGCGTTCACCTCCACCCCGGGCAGATCCGGGAACTCACGCCGGGACACTGCGAGCCGGCCGTCGCTCGCGAGAGCCGTCAGCGAGGCACTGGCACCGCTGCGCTCCTCATGGGGTGCCGCCACCACCACATCCAGTCCCGCATCGTGGGCCAGCCGCGCCAGGACGAAAATTCCGTGACTGTCGACGCCGTCGTCGTTGGTGACCAGGGCCCTCATGTCGCAGACCTGCCCGGCAGTGTCATCCTGCGCACCTCCACGGTCTCGGCGAGCTGCACCACCAGATCACGCTGTCCCGTCGCCAGACCGCGACGAGTGATGTTCGCGGCACCCGCACCCGCGCCGAGCTGCAACGCTTCGGTCAGCGACTTACCGTCGGCGAGCCCGGCGGCGATACCCGCCGTCATCGAATCGCCGGCGCCCCGGTGGTCCACCAGATGCATCGGGGGAGCCACCACCTCCCACAACTCGCCGTCGATCATCGCCATCGCGGGGTCCCCCGCCCGCGACAGCACGACGGTGCGCGCCCCCTCCTCGACCAGCTCCGTCATCGCGTCCGCGAGAGCCGCCGGATCTTCGGACTCCGCCCGGCCGTCCTCGATGAGATCCTCGTGACTGACCTTGAGCACAGTCAGACCACCGGCGAGCGCCGCCGTCATCGTCGGCCCGGACAGATCCGCGACCACCGGAACGCCGAGCGCCATCAAGTCGGCGGCGAGGCGCGTGTACACCTCGGCGGGAATCACCTCGTCCGCGTGCGGACCGCCCAGCACTGCCACGTCACACTTCATCCCCTCGGCGAGCGACGCACCGAACAGGTCGTCCACTTCGTGCCGTGACAGCATCCTGGGCGTCACCTCGACGATCGGTTCCCGGTCACCGGCGCGTCGATCATGCACATACGAACCGTTCTCCCCGGAGGTGTGGATCGCACGCACCGTGATGCCCTCCCGGGCGATGAGCGATTCGAGGATTCCTCCCGCCTCACCCCCGAACACCCCACACAAGGTGGTGTCCAATCCCAGCGTCACGGCCATCCGCGCGATCCAGAAGCCCTGCCCGCCGCCGTGCACGTGCAATTCCGCGCTCTCGTCGGGAGCGGCTTCGATCGTCACCGTCAACAGGGGCGACGGCGCGAACACGAAAGCGGACACGGCATTCATGGTCGAGGGAACCTCTTTCCGGTTGTCGGCGCAGCATGCCGACATGTACCCATTCGGAGATCAATTCATGCTGCGCCCGGTGTGCTGACCGGGATAACAACAGATTCCCCGCCTCTACCCGCGGAACGACGTATCCCCGTGGTTCGGTCCGTCCTGTGGTCAGATCCAGTCGATGTGGACGGAGTCGATGTGGTCGAAGTGGAACCCGAACTGGTCGCTGTACCTGTCGAAGCCCTTGTTCTCCGGGTAGTCGAGGGTGGCGTGCCGCTCCAGGAGTGCGACGACCCGGGCGTGATCGTCACTCGCCAGTGCGGTCGCGAGTTCGCGGGACTCGTCGCTGCTGAACGGGGTGTCGGAGTTCGCGAAATCCAAGGTGCGGACCCGGTAGTCGTAGCCCTCGTCGGCGCCGTTGCGGACCATCACACCACCCTTGACGCGGATGACCGCCCGTTTCGGGGTGCCGTCCGGTCGCAGCACCCCGGCCCGTTTCATGATGTCCTGCGCCTTCACGGTTTTCAGTTTCTTGCTCGCGTCGGCCCGCAACTCGTTCGTCTCCCCCGACCGGTACCGGGACACCGCGGAGCGGGACCGGCCGATCTTCGCGGCTACCGCGTCGATACCACCGAGGCGTTCGATCGCCGCACGGCGTTGGGCCCGCTCGAGGACATCCGCGTGCGGGATCCGCCCCTGCTGGGCCCACCGGCGCAACGTGCGCGCCGACGGCGGGATGCGGCCGGCATCGATCGCCGCCTGCCGCAACCCCTCGTTCCCGAGCTCCTTGCGGAGTTGTGTGACGGACACCTTGCTGGTCAGCCCAGCCAACCCCCCGGACTTGACCTGCTTGGATTTTTCGACACCGCTTGTCGCGGCGTCCGCGACCGACACCTTGAGGCCGTCCAGACCGACCGCCTGCTGCGGCAGCTTCGTGGTGCGCGGCCTCGGGAGATGCTGTGCCATCAGAGTGCCCCCTCCCCTTCGTCATCGGCGAAGTCGTCGGCTTCGAAGTCGTCGTCGGCGAACGCCGCATTGATCGCCAGTTTCACCTCGTGCACATCCTCCGTGGACGTGAAGGCCGACCGGAGTGGGTCGGTGAGGGGGGTGTCCTTCTCCACCGACATCTTCCCCAACGCCGCACTCTCATCCGCGAGGTCCTCCCCCTCGGCGAGCAAATACACCCAGGAGTCGGTGACCGTGCGGATCGGCCACCGGCCGTGTTCGCGGGCGATCCGCATCGCCACCCGCCGGCCGCGCCACCGGCAGTGCGCGATGATCGCCGCCCGCCACACAGGTTGGTGATGATGGGCCATCCGGGTCGCGGTCCACATGTCCGGGTTCACCATCCGCCCGATGTACCCCTTGTAGCAGGACCCGATAAACCGTTTCGTCGCCGCATCCCCGGTGTCCACCGACACCTTCCGGGCCTCGCGGAGGATCTTCGCCCATTTGTCCAGCACCCGGCCCTGCTGCGGAAACACCCACGCTTCGACGATGTCGAGGTCGTCGAGGTCGGCGCCGATCCCCCCATCCGCGACCGGGGAGCACAACCCGTCGAGGCTGACCGTGGTGACCCAGGTCTGCACCGGCTGGTCGGTGAGCATGTGTGGGTGCGGTAGCGGGAGTTTCTCGGGCAGCGACAGGGTTTGTGCCGGTGGGAGGGTGATCCGCCACAGCCCGAACGGGGCCCCCTTCTCCCCCACCGCCGCCGCGGCCGCCGCCTGACCGGTCAGATGGGTGGGTTGCCCGTACCCGAATTCCAGCATCCCCGCCGACGCCAGATAGGCGGCGCGTTGGTCGATGGACACCAACCGGCACACCCCGTCCAGGTCCTGTTCGTCGGGCATTCGGGTCCACCCGGCCGCGGGTTCGAGGTCCCCGCGCGGGGCCCCGTCCAGCGGCGGGACCGGGCTCGCGGTCGCCACGACCAGGCCCTTGCCCGTCCGGGTGCGTTCGCGCTTGATCTTGTCGACGATCGCGGCGCCGGTCCGCGCCGGTGTCGGCCCGGGGAGTACGCCGAGGTGTTTCGCGCACCAGGCCAACCGGCGCCCCAACTCCCGCGCGGCGGGCAGGTCGTCGTCGGGGAGATACGTTCCCGCCGTGGGTGAACCGAGGATCCCCATCTCGCCGACCCGGTTGTGCCAGCCGAAGTCCTTGTTCCAGTATGTCCACATGTATGGCTCGAGCACCACGTCGACCATCGAGGTGAACTTGCCGATGCTGCGGGACAGGTGGACCACGTGCCCCGGATCGCTGCGCAGCTCCCAGCCCGCGTTCAGCATCGGTGTCAGGGTGGCCTGTAGGACTGCGGTCAGGTCGGTGGCGGCGCGGGTGCGCAGCGCCTCTGTGTCCTTGAAGTCGTCCTCGTCGCCGGGGTCGATCACCCACCCCAACGCTTCGCATGCGCCCTGGTTGACGATCCACACCTGCGGCGGCGTACCCAACGGCTTCAGAGCGGCCCAGCGCACCAGTTTGTCGAGCTTCTCGACCGAATCGACCGGGCCCGTCAACTCCCGCCCCGACGGGGTGTACGTTCCCGCGGCGGTCACGATCACCGCGTGCTCATCCGCCTCGGCACCGGCCGGCAGCGACTCCCACACCGGCCGGCACGAGGTTGCCGGCTCGGGCGCCGGTGCAGTCGGCGGTTCCGCGGCAACGGTCGGTTCCGGCGACTCCGCCGGTTCCGCCGCAGTGGTGGATGTCGGTGGTTCCGCGGCAACAGTGGGTGTCGGCGACTCTTCCGCGGCGGTGTCCTCCGCGTCGACCTCGGCGGCATCGGCGGCATCGGCGGGAGCAGGATCCGGCGGAGGGGGCTGGTGTAGGTCGAACAGGGCGATCTGCTCCCACGGACGACTCATCGGCTCTACCGCTCCCCGATCCGGCCATCGGGATCGGCCGGCGGGACGTCGTAGCGGTCCAGCAACTCCTGCAGGGCCACATCCACGACGCTGGTGACCGTGAACCCACGGTTGTTCACCAGCCACTTCAACCGGGCCTCCGTCGACGCCAACACCCACGTGTTCAGCTGCACCTTCACCGGACCCCTGCGGGACTCGAGCTTCGACGACAACCCATCGGTGGACGCCGAGACCTCAGGACCACCTGTCGAGGTTCGGGCATCGGTGCGTGGCTTGGACGTTCGGCCCCCGCCGCTGGGCCGCGACGAGTGTCCGCCCCGCTTTCCGGTCTGCGCCATACCCACTCCTTCGCCCACCTTGGCCGGCCGCGCGTGGTGCCGGCCGCCGCTGGCCTCAGACTACCCGATGCACGCACGATCACACGCTCTAATACGCGCAGTGTTGCACGCACATTTGCGATGTCGGGGTCGCGGGGTGAGCGCCGAGCTGGGCGAGATCCCGCCAGCACTGGGCGCTGCGGACCCATCCGGGCTGGTGGCATGGCTGCGCCACCGCTCGCCTGCCCATCCTCGAGGGATGGCACGACCGTGATTGTCGGTGACGGTGGAGCTGCTCGGCGGGCGCAGCGAACCGCCGTGGCCGTGGCCGGGCCACAGGCCGCGGCTGTCGACGGTCGGCGTGCAGTCGAGATGTCCGGGCATTGATGTGCCCCGACGTCGGGGGGGTGACGCCGGGGCCGGGGTTCCGAGAACCAGTTTGGGGGGGATCCCCGGAACTGCGCACAGAGTACACACCACGACCGACACGAGAGCGTGCGGCTACGGCTCCGTGGTCAGACCAACGCGGGTGGTCCACACTTATTCGCGCATCCCGTCGGCGAGCTCGAGGACGCGTCCCAGGTACCGCGTCATGAAGGCATCCAGTGCACGCCGCGACAACTCGGGGTAGCCGGCCTTACGGAAATAGTGCTCGAGATCGACGAGCTTGGTACCGATACACACGCGCTGCTCATCCAGGGTCACCAGCTCGCCCACCAGACGATCGAGTTCATCGGCCTTGCTCATCACACTGTCCATCGGTCTCACCTCGGCACTCGAGTTGGCGCGGGGCGGATGCTTCCCGAGACGCTCGGCCTCCACCCGCCCCGCAAGGGAGAGCCTAACACGTACTTCGAACGTGTGTTCGAGTCGCTGTCGGTCCTCGGTTGCAGCCAGGTTCGGGGTGAAGGCCGCACAGCAGCCCAGGGACCTCCCCCTCGCGGAGAGCCCACAGGCCGGTGGTCTCGGCGACAATCAGCGCCCAGCCCCAATCCCCGCCGCGGCCGCCCACCCGGCCCGAGAAGCAGCGCAGCGCACACACCGATTTGTGGACATTCGTGTCCACGAACACGGGCTGTTGCCGCCATGGTGGGTGATCGCTGAAGGACGCCATGAACGGGTGACCTTGTAGCCTTTTGCTGGTGTCCGCTCCCTCCGGCGACCTCCCCGCCGAGCAACCTCCAGCGCTGCCGTTACTGACCACACTGGTGCCGTCGGCGCACCCGCATATCATCACCACCCCGGCCCGGACCGGCACCAACGTCGCACTGCTAATCCACACCTCGCTCACGATGTTCGAGGTCCCGGCCGCACCGTGGGCGCCGGCGGTCTCGGGGTTCGTGGTCACCGTGCTCGTGCACAGTGTCGACGCCGCCACCGGCCTGCCGCGGCATCTCCCCGTCGCCGAACCGAACGAGTGGGCGCGGGCGATCTTCGCCGGCATCGACGCTGGGCAGGGGTATTTCCTCGGCGCCGTCGACCCGGACACCGGCGAGCACCGGGACGGGCAACTGGCGTACCGGCTCTACCTCGACACCGACCGGCAGCCGATCCGAGCGCCCCGCCACGTGGCCGGCTGTCCGCACTACCGGATCCGCACCGGCGACAGCGATCCCGAGATTCGGATCGTCACCACTGCGTGACCTCACGACATGCAGCGCGTGGTCGCTCGCGGCAGCCGGTGTGTTCGCCGACGGTGAACGACCCTGAGGACGGGTCACCCGTGGTCAGTGGGCGTCGCGGAAGGCCTGCTCGATTTCGGCGGGGATACGGCCCCGCGAGGACAGTTCGTAGCCCTGCTCGCGCGCCCAGGCCCGGATCTTCTTCGTCTCGTCCGACGACCGCCGCGGAGCAGGGGCAGCCGACCGGTCCGCGCGGTGTTTGCGGCCGCCGACCCGGGTGGAGTGGGCGATGTAGTACTCGAACGTCTCGCGGAGCTCTCTCGCGTGCTCGTCCTTCAGGTCGATCACGTACTCGACACCGTCGACGGCATAGTGGATGCTCTCGCCGTCGTCACCGAACACGGTGCCGTCGATGTCGTCCACCAGCTCCACCATGACCTTGCGTGCCACAGATTCACTCCTCGCGTTCTTCGTCGGTCCGGATCTGATGACAGTACTGGAAGTACCAGGTAACCCCGCCGAGCTCAGCGGCCGACAGCGGGATCCGCCGAACCACCGGCGTGGTCCACTGGCGTGCGCACCGGCCTAGCATCGTGCAATGACGACGATGAGGTCGCTACCGCTGAACGCGATCAGACTCGGCTACCGCATCGCGCGCCTTCCCCTGCGGCTGGTGGAGGACGTCACCGCGTCCGAACACATCGCAGTGTTCGCGTATCGGTGCGATCGTGTCGCCGCCCGGATTCTGCGGGACGAGAGTCTGTTGTTCGTCGACCCCGAGCACTCGGCGGTGGTCCGGCTGCACCGACTGCGTGGTCGCAGCAAGCCAACGCAGTAAACGAACACCGTCCTCACCACGGGTGAGGACCGAGGACGCATGGCAACCGACTCTCTGCCCCATCTCGCTGCGGGGAAGCCGACCACCACTGCCTCCGTTGATGTGCGCCCGGGGGCGGATCCAACACCCTACGCAGATGGTGGGTGCCTCCAGCAGGGCGCGGGGAGGCCGCCGCCGCCGACCCTGATGCATCCGAGGATCGGTGCCGCGGTGCCGCGTCCGCTACCGGGCGGATGCCCACTCGCGTTCGGCATCGTCGGATACAGGTCGCCGCGGTGGCAGTGATCGGGGTTCGCCGCGGCGACGGGCATGTCGCCTGCGCTCGGTTTCGGTCATCCCGCCCCAGGTTCCGTACGGCTCACCCGTCGCCAGGGCATGGTCACGGCACGCGGCAAGCACCGGGCAGTTATGGCAGATCTGCTGGGCCTGGATTTCGCGCCGGGCCCGGGCCTGGCCGCGTTCGGTGTCCGGGGAGAAGAACACCGACGAGTCGAGTCCGCGGCACGCGGCCCGCTCCTGCCACCCCACGCCCCCGGGGGTCGGGGTCTGGTGCGCCGGTAGCGGTGCGGTTCCTGCGGGTGACACTGCCGATTCCCTTTCCGTTTCCCGAGCCCGTCGTTGCTCCGAGCCCGGGAATGGACCACCGGGCCAGGGCCAGGACAACGGGCGTCGGGCCTTCATGTGGCCACGGGGTACCGGTCACGCCGTGTCGATATAGGAAACCGGTCACCCTGTTTGCAGAGGTATACCGGAGTACGTGGCCCCGGCGCCACTCGGTCGCATGTCCAACATCCCGGTTGGCCCCGGATTCCTACGCGGCGGGTTCACCTGCACGTTCGATCCGCTGGCGGCGCGACCTCAGAGTTCAGGAATGTCTCGGCAGCCCTAGCGCGGCGGCGTGCTCGCGCAAGTACTCGCGCAGGTACGGCATGGTGAAGTCGAGCATCCCGTGACCGACCGACGCGACCAGCTCGGCGTCGATCAGCCGCAACCGGTACTGGCTGGCATAGGTTCCGTCCACGCCGAGTCGGACGGCGATCTGGCCGATCCGGCTCGGGCCGTCGTCCTGCGACATCGCGACCAGGAAACTCCGGTCGACGTCGGAGATCCCGGCGAGGCTGGGCTCGAGGACCAACGATCCGATCCGGCGGCGGGCCGCGGCGACACCCGCGGTGACGTCGTCGGTGGAGACCACCGGCGCGGTCCGGTTCTGCCGCCAAATGTGGTATCCGACAAGCTGAATCAGAAACGGATAACCGTTTGTGGCCTCCGCCGCGGTGCGGCAGTCGGCCTCGGCGATCGAGCGTCCGGTGCCCTCGATCGGCTCCCGGATGGCCTGTGCCACCTCGTCGAGGGGCACCGCACCCAGGGAATGTCGGTCGGCCCGCCGCAGGAAGGTCAGGACGTCGTCGCCCAGGAGATCGCTGATCGAGGCGGGTAGACCTGCGGCGGCGAAGGCCAGTTCCCGCTCCTCGCGGAAGGTGTGCTGGACGATCGCACCGAGCGCCCGCAGGTCGTCGCCGAGTTTGCGGTGGATCTCGTCGACGGTGATCAACAGGCCGGTCTCGTGTGCGGCCAGGGCGGCGGTGAGTTCCTCGATCTGGTGACGCAGGCTCACCGCCGGCGCCGGCGAGTCGGTGGTGGTCCAGTTGACGCCCCCGATCCCGGCGGCGGTGATCCCGGACAGGCGCCGCTTCGTTCCGCCGGGCTGACCGTGCTCGCGCAGCAACCGGGGCAGGTGTTCCCCGGTGAGCCGGTCGAGCAACCCGGGTGTGGCGGTCTCGGAGATGACGAGCCAGCCACGGCTGCGGGCCTGGGCCTCCGCCTCGTTGAGCATGACGGTCTTCCCGACCCCACGGGCCCCGGTGTAGATCGTCGCGCGACCGGGAGCACCGGGACCGTCGTCGAGGGCGTCGCCGAAGTCCTCGACGAGATCGGCGCGACCCACCAGAGACGGCGGCGGTGCCCCGAACGACGGGGTGAACGGATTCCTCATGAAGGACGACGCTACCAGTCCCTTTAGTTCCTTTTAGCTTTTTTAGCTTCTTTAGGGTTGGGTAGCGATCCGCTCCTCGACCCCCTCGCAGCCCGAGCGTCTTGGCTCAATGAAGGGCGAAGACTCGGCGCGTCGCGCACGAGTGGCGCACTACGCCCACCGGGGCCGATGACACGTCCCCCGCAGCGGGCCCGTTCCCGTGAACTCTCACGAAAGCCCCCGACGAGGGCAGAAGTTACGGATCCGTCACCGCTTCGCCGGCCCGCGGTTCGCCACCGCCGATCAGTGCCGTCGTCGGCGACGCCGGCAGGTATGAGACTGCACGCCCAGCGCACTCCGTCGCACCGTCGGTGCAACTACCGATGCGCGAACCTCCGGACGCGCAGGACTGCAGAGGCTGCGTGCAACCGGTCCGCCGACGGTTGGACCGCCCGCTCCCGGGGGTCCGTTGTCCGCGGTTGACCCGAGGTGCCTCCCACCGTGTGCGGTCGACCACGGCGTTCACCGCAACATGCCGACGGCAATATTGCATTAGCACTCCACCATAGAGAGTGCTAAATTTTCTGCACCCGATACCGGGACCCGCACGAACCAGCAACGCCCAGAAAGGATCCGCACCCCGTGACCGCCATCCCCGGCCCGCATTTGCGCACCACCCAGCCCGCCACTGGCCGCGACGAGGCTGCGCCGACCGATATGGCGCTGCTCGAGTCCTGGGAATCGGGGATCGCCGTGATCATCGGCCTGGTCTTGCTGACGACCCTGGCGTGCACCGCCCTCGGATTGTTTCCGCTGGCCCTTTTCGCGCTCGTCGCGGTCGCCGGCGTCGCCGGTCTGGTCACCGCCGCCCTCTGATCCGGCCGGAATGCCCCGCCCGCTACCGGGGAGCGGACAGATACGCTCCCCGGGCGGCAGCACGCTTGTGGTGGATATGCACCCCGCTCTTCCGTTACCGGCCTGCGAGGTTGTGGCCTCAAATTACTTTCTGGGAGTGGGACTCTCAGGAAATTCACAGGCACCTCGGGGCCGGGTGATGCGACGATGAAGCATGCGCCGCCATCGTTGGCCCGCCCTCGCGCCGCCCACCACCGGAGGGATCGTCGTGCACACGGGCATGCCGATCGTGGCAGAGAAGGACCTCGCCCTCGAGCTGTCGGCGGCGACCGCGTTCGCGTCCGGGCTGGGGCTGCGGTTCACGCTGCGCGTCACCGGTGTCCGCGCCGACTTCGCGCGCTACGAAACCCGGCCCCTGACCGACCCCGGGGACTGGTCGGCGCAATGGTCCTACCTGGCCGTGCACCTCGGCGCCGACGACCTCGCCGGGTTCGCCGACCCGTTCCACCCGACACCCGATTCCGGGCAGGACGGATCCGGGCCGTATCGCACCACACCGCAGTACTGGATCGGCACCTACCCGACCACCAGGTCACTGACCGTCACCACCGGCTGGCCGCACGTCGGACTCCACCCCACCTCGGTCACCCTCACGCTCGGACCCAGCCCCTTCCCCACCACCTTCGGATCCGGTGCCCGTCGATGACAGGTGTACCAATCCTGTTCGACGAGATGAACGTCCCCGCCGCCGGTGACGTCCGCCGAGCAGCTCCACCGTCACCGACAACCACGTGCGTGCTATCCCCCGAGGATGACAAGCGGGCCGCGGCGCCGCCCGGACACAGCCCGCAAACGCAGACAGCGCGCCGGACACCGATAGCCGACCGCGCACATCTTGAGAACGGTTGGCGGTGACGTGGCGAATCCGCCACCGTTCCGAGATTCCGCGTTGCCTCTGGCAGATCGGCATGCTCGGCCAGTGCGTTGACGATCAGCTCGACACGCGGTGGGCCGACTGCCCCGTAGTAGCCATTCGCGACCGGTTTGGATCTGGAGTCAGGTCCGAGAGACACGCCACCACAACCGAATCCGTTCTCGGCATGCACGTTCGGCACCGCTACACTCGAAAAGTGGGTGCCGGCGATCGATAGCACACATGGAGGACCGGGGTCGAGTCGACCGGGCCGGGCCGGATCGGCCGTCCGGCCGGGGCCGCGTGCCAGGTCAGCCGAACGGATCCGGTCGCAACGTCGAATGCGTCGCCGTCCGGCTCGTCCTCGAAACAACCGTAGGGGACACTGCCCGCGGTGCAGCCGACAACGAACATCGACCCGCTTGTCCACCATGATCCAACCGAATACCGATGCCGGTCCGCCTGTGATGTCCGGTTGGTCGTGGCGGTGCGGTTCACGTGCCGGCGTGGGCTGAGGCTCGGCTCACGGCCCGTGGAGCCGGGCGTTCCCCTTGGTATCAGGTGTGTTCGTGGCGGTCACATCGGTCCCACGGCCACCGAGACGTGGAAGTTCCCCGCACCCACGGACCGCTCGAGGGTCGCAATGACGGCAGCCGGATTGTCGTAGGGCCCGTTGAGGTAGAACGGCTGACCGTCCCTACCGAACTCGATCCGACCCGGCCCGTCCCACTCACCCAGAAACGCGGCGGCATCCTCATCGAAGGCGCTGGCGGGCTCGAAACCGAGTCCGCGCGCATACGCCGCCGCCCCCAGGATCAGTTCGCGGCCGAGTTCGATCGGAATCTCCACCGCCGGACGGTCGAACGCCGCGTAGTACGTGCGGATAGCGGTGGGGATCCTGCCCGCATCCATGGTTTCGGGATCACGGGCGTTCTTCACCCCCAGGCAGTGCACATCGGCCAGGTAGCCTCGCAGCGTCGCCCGACCACGCCGTCCCTCTCGTGCCACCAGCACCTGCGCGAAGCCTTCGGCCTCACCGGCGGGAGCGTCCAGTTCCGCCCACTCCGGATGCCCGTCGAGGCCCAGCCCGACACTCCAGCCACAATTGACCCAGCACCCCAGCACCCGCCCCAAGCCTCGGGACACGTCGGCCTCGGCGGCGATTCGTCGCACCACCGGCGTCACCACCGACGGCCGCACACCCAGCGCACGTGCGATCACCTTCGGCGGGACACCCTGCTCCCATCGCCGCCGCACCTGCTCGACCAACTCCGCATCGTCCATGGCACCCCATTCTGCTTCACCGATCGACAGGCTCCCGCGTCTGCACACATCCGCACATGTCGGGCCAGGTGAAGGTCCGTGGATACCGTTCGGCGGCATCCAGCATATCGGCGCCACCGACTGGTCACCCGTCTCGCCGTGGGAATTCTCCACCACGGATACTCACGCGAAATCAAGCAACATCCACTGGCGAAGTCCGGCCCCGCAGCAGCTTCAACGAAGCCCGACCTGCCACTTCAGATTCCTCACCGCAGGGTGCGGAAGACGTGCCTGCTCGAGTCCTGGATCGGCGCGGTGCCGATCGGGACAGGACGAGCCTGCACACCGAGTATCGCGGCGGCGGGTGCTGGTTCGTGGAGCGGCGGGGCATGCCGGTTCTCGTCGATGGTTGACTGGTGTCGTGCCGACCTCAGACGACGTACGACGGCTCGCCGAGCAGCTCATGGCCGAGTTGTCCCCGCAGCAGCAACAGTCGTTCTTGGGCGCGATCGGGGCGGATCGTTCGATGGCGTTGATCGAGAATGCGCTGCGAACCCCCGAGCCCATGGTCGGTGCTGCCCCGACCCGCATCCGCGGCTTTCGGGTCCGGCTCGACCTGGCCGGTGCCAAACCGCCGGTGTGGCGGCGGCTCGAGCTGCCCGGCGACCTCGCCCTCGACCGGCTGCACGTGGTGATCCAGGCGGCGATGGGGTGGTTCGACGGCCACCTGCACCGGTTCCGCACGGGCAGCGATCCCCGGTCGCCGTACTTCGTCACACCGTTCGACGTCGAGGAGGGCGAGGACGGCGTGCTCGAAGACGGCGTCCGGCTCGATCAGGTGCTGACCGGTACCGGTGACCGCCTCTGGTACCAGTACGACTTCGGTGACGGCTGGGACCACGTGCTCGCGGTGGAAGCGGTCCTCGACCAGCCGCCCGCCGAGGTGCGCTGCACCGGTGGCCGGATGGCCTGCCCGCCCGAGGATTGCGGTGGGATCGGGGGTTACACGGAGCTGGCGGCGTGGGTGCGCGGCGGATGCGACCCGGGGTCCGTCCCGGCCCCGTTCGAGGACGCCGGCCACGCCCGCGACTGGCTGCCGCTCGACTGGCACCCCGACCTGTTCGACGTCGACGAGGCCAACACCGCTCTCGCGGCGGCGGTGGCCGCGCCGCTCCGGGTGGCCGGGGAGCTGGCCGCGCTGTGTGAGCAACTGGAGCGGGCCGGCAACCGGGCACTCACGCAGCTGCTGGAACGGTCGGCGTCGCCCGCCGGATTCGAGGTGACCGAGGCAGACGCCGCACGCCTGATCGAGCCGTACCTGGTCCTCCTCGACCTGATCGGCGACGGGGTGCGGCTGACCAGCGCCGGCTACCTTCCACCGGCGCTGGTCGAGCAACTCGCCGAGCGGACCGGCGTCACCGGGTGGTGGATCGGCAAGGCGAACCGCGAAGACCTCACCTGGCCGGTCGCGCAGCTCCGCGACAGCGCGCGAGCGCTTGGCCTGGTGCGTGTGCGCAAGGGCCGGCTGGCGCCGACCGCGCTCGCCCGCCGGAGCGGTAACCAACCACTGGCGCTGTGGCAACACATCCTCTCCCGACTACCGGTGAGCAGAACCGAGTTCGACCGCCAGGCGGGCTGGCTGGCACTCGCCGTCGTCGGGAGCGGCATCCCGGCCGAGGAATGGACCCGCGAGCTCCGCAACCTGCTGCTCGGCCTCGGCTGGCGCACGAAGGGCAGTCCGACCCTCGGAACCGCTGCCGTCGCCAGCCCCTCACTCGACGTCCTCGAACTTCTCTCCGGGAAGACACGCGGCACGATCACCGGCACGGATCCCGCCGTTGCCGCCACCGCCCGGGCCGTGACCGGCGCCGACCCCAGCGACGCGACCTGACCGATCCCCCTCGCCGCGCCCGTACGTCCGCATCTCCTCATGGTGGGGAACCAGCGGGGCGCCGACCCGGGACGTCCCGATGTGTGCTGGCAGCTTCCGATCCGCCGCACCCAGGAATGGGTCGAACGCCCGACGGCGAACAGGTCCTCAGGACCACCATCACCGAGTGCGACCGCCGCGGCTGGGGCGAAGGGGGGCGCCGACCCGGATTGGTACTGCTCCGGCTCCCCGGACGCATACGTGGGGACCAAGGCCGTCTGGCAGTCGTTTGCATCCGAGCTCACCGAATTGCCGGGCAAGGCCGCGTACGGCGAACTCGCGAAGCTCTGCACACGCCGGGCCGGGCCGGGCCGGGAATGCACACGCATTCTCGGCCGGATCGGATTCACCTGCAGCCGCCCGGCGGTCGAAGACCTGGCACACCCGGCGACCCCGCTCCGGGGAGGATGTGGATAGCACACGCCACCATCACCTCATCCCTGCCCGATCTCCTTCACCACATCTGACAAGGCCGACTTCAGCCCTCACGTTTTTGCGGGTCCGTCCGAACCGACGGCACGAAACGCGCGGGACGCCTTCAACCCCTTTCGCACCACCCAGAGTTGAAAAATCGCCACGACAACCGCTCCCGCCGCGAAGACCATCGCCAGAAACCACCACCACGCGTCAAACACGAGATGCAGCACCGCACAGGCACCGGCGGCGGCAATGAACGCCCACTGCACGCGGTTCAGCGTGCGAGCCTCCTCAGTGGCACGAGTCATCTCCGCAAGATAAAACTCCTGGCTGTGCGAATGAATGTCGATCTCCCGTCCTCAACTAATCCGACACCGGTGGCAACCGTCCACGACGACCGGGGACACAGAGTCCGCGTCCTTCGCCGCTACCACCTGCCATCGTGCAACCGTCAGCGTAGAGGTCGTCACCGACACTGCGCGATGTCCACACACCCCGGCCACCGTGGGCGTGGCTGCGCGCCGCGACCCCACCACTCGGCAACGGGTCGTTGGCCGCCAGTTACCGGCGGACGCCCAGAGGAAACCGGATCCCGTCTCGCCGTTGCCGCTCGTGGTGCCCCGACTGCGATCATTCGCGTGCAGGTCGAGGGTGCTCCGGCCACCGTCCGGGTGCAGCGGCGGCCCGAGGTGGCCCAGGTGCGCCAGTTGCCGAGAAACTGTTTCGCACAGTGGTCCTCCGGCCACGCTCACCGCCGGACCGTAGCGCGCTGCGGCTGACGTGCGGTGCGGGTGCCCTCGAACAGGGCCCACTCGTCGCCTGCGAGCACACCCCGCCGATACGCCCGCCGCACGTCATCCCAGCTGCCCGTGGCATACGCGTCCACCGACGGGTCGCCTTCGGTGGGTACAGAGCCGTAGGTGTAGTTCCAGTGCACCCCGGAACGCCCCTTGTGGGGACCACATCCCCCTTCGGCCCCCGGCTGTGTGCCGACGCACCGAGCCGAATCGCAGGCCCGCGGGGCTGGGTGTGTGACCGTGTGCGGGCACAACCTCAGACGATCATGTCCGTGGGCTCGGAGACGTCGACGTCGAGCAGGACATCCCACGAGACCGGGGACCTGGATTGCGGGCATCGTCGTGTTCGGCCGGATGACGGGCTCGGCGTCCTCATCGTGACCGCTCGTGCTGCCCCGCGAGAATCACCGCCACGACCGTCCACATCGTCGGCCGGGGTAGTGACACCCCCGCAATGCTGACCGCACACCAGTCCCTGGGGACCTCGCACGAGAAACGCCACCTGCCTGGGGGTTGGCCAGCGCGTCGTGTGTCGGCGACCCGCAGCGTCCGGAGCCGGTTATCGTCGAAGACTGTAGTGAAACCAAGGGGGCAAGCGACCATGGCATCACCGACCACCACCGACCTGTCGACGCTGCTGATGATCGACTCCGCGACTGCGCGGGACCGCGACGACGCCTTCGCCGTCACCCCTCTTCCCGGCGGCCACGGGTGGGCGGTCGAAGTTCATATCGCCGGTGTCGCCGACGTCGTGGACCTGGGGTCGGTCGCCGACGAGCAGGCGTTCCTGCGGGCCGAGACCCGATACCTGCCGGGCCGCACCGTCCCGATGCTCGGCGACACCGCCGAACAGGCCGCCACCCTGACCACCGACGCAGCGCGGACCAGTCTGCGGGTCACCGGCACCCTCACCCCCGACGGCCGGCTGATCGACACCGCCGTCGGCCGCGGACAGATCCCCTCCGGACGATGCGCGGCCGTCGATCACGCCCAGGTGCCCGGCATCCTGACCGACCCGGCCCATCCCTTGCACGCCCAAATGGCCGCGGCGGATGCCGCCGCGCAAGTCTTGCTCGGCGCCCGCCGTGACGGCGGGGCGCTGGCGTTCTACGACCTCACCCGCGGATGGGCGGCCAATGAGGACGGGGCCATCGTGGCGATCGCCGCGGAACTGCGGACCGTCGCCTACGTCATCGTCCAGGAGCTGATGATCGCCACCAACGAGGCCGTCGCCCTGTGGTGTGTGGAGCAGGGGTTGCCGATCTTGTTCCGCAACCACCGACCCAACCCGGTCGCCGGCAGCACGGACGAGCTGATGACCGAGATCGCCGCCGCGGCCGGGGACCCGGACCTGTTCGCGAAACTCCGCGGGCGGCTGCTGTCGACGCTGCGGGCCGCGACCTACGACCCGACCGTGCACGGCCACTACGGCCTTCGGCTCAGCGCCTACACCCACGTCACCTCCCCGCTGCGGCGGGTCGCCGACCTGATCAACCAGCGGATCATCCTCGCCCACCTCGACCACACCCCCACCCCCTACACCCCGAATCAGCTGGCCGCCCTCGGCGCCGACCTGAACCGGCGCACCCGCGCCGCTCGGGAGGCGAAGAAGAACCACTTCAAACACGCCGACCACCGCATCGTCGCCCAAGAGGCGGCCCGCGATCTCACCGCCCTCGATGCCCGCACCTTCCACAAGGTCCTCAAAACCGCAGCAACCGCACCACGTCGCGACGAGATCGCCGCCGAACTCGCCCGCCGCGTCGACGCCGACCTGCTGACCGCCCCGGACGTCGCGGTCCTGATCGACGCCGACGACCCCACCTGGCGCCCGATCCAACTCCGAATCCTGGACACCCTCGCCGACACCCATCCGGAGATGGGCCCGAGCGTGGTGTCGGTGTGGCGGCAAACCCACCCCGACCAACCCCCCACCGACCTCGAGACCCGGCGCAACGGCGCCGACCACCACCCACTGTTCGCCGCCCGCGCCACCCACCGCAGCATCCGCGGACCCTGGACCACCGCCGCGGCGAAGAAGCCCGCCGAACAGGCCGCCCTCTGGGCGGCGCTACGCGCGCAACTGACCGGCACCGACCACCCCGACACCGAACCCGAATGGCCCACCACGCCACCACCTCCGGAGCCATCGACTCCCCCACCGGCGCCGGAGGATTCCGGGCCCGCCGAGTCCGTCGAACCGCATCGGAAGACCACGCCGGCCGCACTGAATCTAGACGGGGCGAAGAAATCCAAGGCCCTTTCCAACCCGACCGCCTGGCTGATGAGCCTGGCCCAGAACAACAATCAGCCCCCTCCCGAGTGGGAATTCCGCACCGACGGACCCGCGCACGCACCCCGATTCACCGCCACCGTGCACCTCGCCGGCCACACCGCCACCGCCGACGCGACCACGAAAACCGCGGCGAAGACCGCATCAGCCACCGCGCTCATCGAAGCACTCTTGACACAGCGCTGAAGTCAACAGGTGTTCGTCGGAGTTGCGCCTGCTGCCCGACCGCACCCGGCTACTCAGATAGCGTTGCGAGCAGCGATAGCCTCGATAGCAATGCTGTCCGCGGCCCGGGCCGCGGACACGAGACGTCCCCCATCAGCTCAGATCCAATCGATGTGGACAGTGCAGATTCCGAACTGATCACCCACTCGTCCTGTTCGCGTCGGCATTGTCCCGCGCTTAGCATGAACACCGTGAACGACATTATCGACGGGATGACACCGATCGACGGTGGATTCCACGTCAAAGACTTGGACGATGAGCATTGCGTCGACGTAATGCGTATGGCGTACAACTGGCGTGTAGTGCTGGGGCGGCGCGGACACGTCATCTACGACCACGGTTGGTGCTACTTCGGTCACGGTCACGACGAGAACGGTCACCCTCGTTCGATGCACACCGCACGGTTGCGCGCTATTGCCGCCGCTATCGCGTGGGACGGCACCGGTTCACCGGACGGTTACGACAAGCAAGCATGCTGAAAATTTCTCAGATTCATTCTGCGGAACACCGATGTCACCCTGGCGATCGCCGATGCCGAACGCGGTGAACTCGCCATCTTCGATCTCTTCACCTCGCCCGCGAATCCGCCTCGGTGCGAACTACACCCATTCGCTTGGCTCCGGCGGGTCGTTACCGGAATATCACGCGCGACCGGCGGGGACCACTTCTCATGTCCACCCACCCGGACTTTCGCATGTCCATTGACACCGCGCCGTTGAATCGGCGCAACCGTGGGCCAGAAAGGCCGCAAGGACCTCAGATGAGAGAGACGGGAATGACTACCGTGCATCACGGCACCTGGAGCAGTTGGAAGGACGTTCCGGAGGGCGTGGTGTATCGAAGTACCGGTCCGTGCTGGTATCCGTACGTGAACCGTGTAGGCGTCCGATACCTCGCGACCACGGGTGTGGAATCGGTCATGAATGACGCGGATATGGACGAGCTGGCACCGTTCCAGGTGGTGTCCGAGCGCACGCAAACGCCCTGCGCCCATGGCGCCAGCTGACAGATGAAACTCGTCCCTGACAGCCGTCACCCGAATAGATCGCATACGCACCAACCGAATATGCAGGGTTACCTGTAGAACCTGCGTATTTCATCGTTTCCTCGCTTCATCTTCTCGTGAGCGACAGGCAGTCGACACCCCCGAATGTAGGCAGCGGTGTCGGCACACACAGTTTCACCACCTGCCGGCCGGATGGGAGAACATGGCTGTCAGCGGTCATGTAATTCCCCAGGTTGAGGGGTTTGTCCGTCACGTAATTCCCCACCCGGCCGTCACGTAATTCCCCACCCTCGGGGCGTGTCGGCCGGGGTTCCGGCGCTGCTGCAGGTTCGCTCCTGACTGGGCCACCGACAACGGGCCCGGGAAGGGGCCTGACGGTGGCAAGGAGAACGTGGACGATGACCGATCTGATGGAGTTGTTCCGGCATTGGCACGCCGGCCGGTCTCAGGTGCAGATCTCGACGGCCCTGGGAATCGACCGCAAGACCATCCGGAAATACCTGGCTCCCGCGTTGGCGGCCGGGCTGGAGCCTGGCAAGGGCGGCAAGTTCGACGAGGCGCTTTGGTGGGAGCTGATCGCCGGGTGGTTCCCGGAGGTCGGCGACCCGGCGGCGCGGGCGGTGACGTGGCCGGCGATCGCCGCGCACCACGACTGGATCGACGCGCAGCTGACCGCGTCGGTGACGGTCGCGACGATCGCGCAACGCCTACGCGACGACCACGGCGTTGCGGTATCGGAATCGACGGTACGACGTTATGTGGCAGCGCAATTCGCCGAGAAGGTGGCGGAGTCGAAGGTGACCGTGCCCCGCGGTGCGGTCCCACCCGGTGACGAGGCCCAGGTCGACTACGGCAAGCTCGGCATGTGGCGCAACCCGGCCACCGACCGACGGGTGGCGGTCTGGGCGTTCGCGATGATCCTGTCCTGCTCCCGGATGCTGTTCGTCCAGCCGGTGCTGCGGATGGACCAGTCCTCGTGGTGCGCCTCGCACGTGGCCGCGTTCGAGTTCTTCGGCGGCACGCCGGCCCGGATCGTCTGCGACAACCTCAAA
The DNA here is from genome assembly GCF_042802055.1 of Rhodococcus sp. NPDC057529. Lineage (NCBI taxonomy): Bacteria > Bacillati > Actinomycetota > Actinomycetes > Mycobacteriales > Nocardiaceae > Rhodococcus > Rhodococcus sp. NPDC057529. The sequence goes on along the minus strand of NZ_JBHVEY010000020.1, from coordinate 48,696 downwards.
ACGGGGGTGGACCGGCCGGATCTGTATGACCCGAAGATCAACCGCGCCTATGCCGAACTCGCCCTGTTCTACGGGCTGCTGATCGACCCCGCTCGTGCCGGAAAACCAAAGGACAAACCGCGGATCGAGCGCCCGATGCCCTATATCCGCGATTCGTACTTCAAGGGCCGGGAGTTCACCTCGCTGGCGCAGATGCAGGACGCCGCCCTGGCCTGGTGCGCCGACGTCTACGGTCGCCATAACCATCGTGGTCTCGACGGAGCGCAGCCGACAGCGGTGTTCGATGCCGTCGAAAAGCACCGTCTCGCACCACTTCCACCGCGACCATTCGACCCGGTCCACTACCAGGTCGGCAAGGTCGCCCCGGACTGTCACGTCAAGGCCGGTAAGGCCCTGTATTCGGTGCCCTGGCGGTTGATCGGTCAGCAGGTGCTGGTGCGTACCAGCGGCGACGTGGTGCAGATCTTCCACACCGAGCAGGTGGTCGCCACCCACGTGCTGCACCTGTCGGGGCGGTCGACGAACCCCGAGCACTACCCGCCGCACAAGATCGCCTACACGCTGCAGACGGTGTCCTGGTGTCGGGCGCAGGCCGAGCAGATCGGTCTCGGCGCGGTCGCGGTCGTCGCCGAGTTATCGCAGGTCAACGCGCTGCACCGGCTGCGGGCGATTCAGGGCATCGTCCGGCTGCGGGACCGCTACGACGACGCTCGCCTGGACGCGGCGTGCGCCCGCGCCCTCGAGGTCGGGGACCCCAGCTACCGCACCGTCAAGGGCATCCTCGCCGCCGGCACCGAACACGACGGACGGCCGGCACCGGCCGCCGCGCCGGCACCGGCACTCCTGCGCGGACCCGACGCCTTCGACACCGAACGCACCGCGTGAAACTTGACCGGTGAATCGACACCTTCTGCACGCCAACCATTTCCATCACACCCTAGGAATCGTCATGACTATTCACGACCCCAGCCTGCGGGCCGCGTTGAAGACGTTGAAGTTGACCGGGATGCTCGACACCCTCGACGCCCGGCTCGCCCAGACCCGGAACGGGCAACTCGGACACCTCGAATTCCTCCAAGTACTGCGTGAGGACGAAATCGCCCGCCGGGAAACCGCGGCGCTGGCCCGCCGGCTGCGGCGGGCAAGATTCGAGCAACAAGCCACCTTCGAGGACTTCGATTTCACCGCCAACCCGAAACTCCCGGCGGCGATGCTGCGGGACCTGGCCGCCCTGCGCTGGCTCGACGCCGGCGAGTCGGTCATTCTCTACGGACCTGTCGTTATCAACGGGAGTTCGTCGACTCTCATTAAACGTCTTCGACGTTGTTTGTTGATCTTGCTTTGTGATCGTTGTTTCTCGGTTATCAGAGGGAGTGCAACAACGATGGGGAGCGGTGCTTGTGGCATACGGGCTGGCGGTGCGACCGCCTGGTGGGAGCCGGACGTGGACGGTGGTCGATGCGTCGTATCGGACGGTTGATCCGGTCGAGGAGTGGTTGGAGTTTCACCGGACTCTGTGGTCGCCGAATACGGTGCGCGGCTATGCGACGGCGTTGGCTCAGTGGTGGACGTTCCTGGAGCAGCGGGACGAGGTCGGGAAGTGGCGGGACGTCGGTGTCCCTGCGGTGACGGGGTTCCTGTCGTGGTTGCGCAACGGCCGGATGGTTGAGCACAGCCTGGTCCCGCAGGAGCAGGCACCGGGGGCTTCGACGTTGGAGGCGCGGCTGGCGGCGGTGATGTCGTTCTATCGTTGGCAGGAAGCGGTTTTCGGGGTTCCGGTCGCGGGAAGGTTGATGCGCGGGGCACCGCGGCGGATGCCGGCGCGGGGGCTGCTGGCGCATCTGGATGCTCGGGCGGCACCGCGACCGTCGTCGCTGGTGCGGGTGCGCCGCGGTCACCGCCGCACTGGTCGGCCACCTCTGCTGTTGCCTCGGCAGATCCAGGCGATCCTGAACGGATGCGCCGTGTTCGATTCTGCCACTGGTGAATGGGTCGGGAATCTGCGGGACCGATTTCTGTTCGCGCTGCTGGCTGAGACCGGCATGCGGCTGGGTGAGGCTTTGGGTCTGCGGATCAGTGACTTCGTGATGGGTCGCGGCGGGACACCGTTCGTCGAGATCGTGCCGCGAGACGACAACGCGAACGGGGCGCGGGTGAAGATGATGCGCCCGCGTCGGGTCTATGTCGGCGCAGACTTGGAGCGGTTGTTCGCGGACTACTTGACCCACATCGCCTGCCGAGCAACCGAGCTGGGCCTGCCGCTGGGGGTCGAGTCGCCGTTGCTGGTGAATCTGAGCCGGCCGCCGTTGTTGTCGCCGCTACGGGAAGGGACGGTGCGGGACAAGACGAAGGCGTTGCGGCGAAGGGGTATCGGTGCCGAGGGTTGGTCTCCGCACTGGTTCCGGCACAGCCATGCGACCGCGTTGTTGCTGGCGGGGACACCGGAGTGGGTGGTGTCGCGGCGGCTCGGTCACGCTCATGTCCAAACGACTTTGGACCTTTACGGCTGGGTTCGCGAGGACGAGGCGTTGCGGGCGGCGGCGAACTGGCGATCATATGCGGCCGACTGGCAGGTGACCGAATGAATGGACAGCGGCCACCCTATCTGCGCCCGGCCAACGACACCGACCCGATCTGGCAGCTCCTGCAGGAGCTGCCGCCGCAATGGCGCGGACCGATCATCGGACCCGCTATCGACAACTGGGAAAAGATCACCGAGAACGCCAAGGCCCGGATCAAGCTGCACGGCCTGCCGGAGACGATTGCTGCCGAGCTGGCCTGGATGGCGCACTGGCAGGCCTTGGACGGCACCCGCTCCTCCGTCCTGGCCACCAATCAGATGGCCAACATCCTCCGACGAGCGATCCGCGAACAGCATCCGTTCCCACCGTCGATCCGGGCGATGGACTGGGATCAGGCCGCGGCGTTGCAGCGATGGTTCTATGCGACCCGATGGGGGCGGCTGCCGCCCCATGGCAGCATCGCCCGGCTGCGGGTGATGTTCCGGTTCGCTCGGCTGGCGCTGCTGGCGCGCTGTCATGACGGGCACTGGTGGGATCTCGACGAATGGCACCCGCGCTGCGATCCGCGGATACCGTTGACCGGGCGGGAACCGCAGGCCAACTACGGCTGTTCGCCCGGCCAGATCCGTCATCGCTGGCTGCGAGAGGCAGCGAAATGGTATCTGGGGACCGCACTCGAGGCCGGCACCCTACGGTGGTCGACGGTCAGCCAGGAACGAGTCAAATGCCTGACCAGGTTCGACCGGTGGCTGAGCACTGTCGACGACCCACTGCAGATCCTCGGCGACCCCGCCAACGCCGCCGCGCAGGCGGCGGCATTCCGGCGTTGGGATGCCGACCCCGCCAACCGGCTGCTGCGCAGCAACGACCGCCGATTCGCCGACAGACCGGTGCATCCACGTCAGATCAACGACGACCTGCGAGCGGTCGGTGAGCTGTTCGCGTTCGTCGCCGACAACCGCGACGAAGCCCACCGGCTGCTCGGCGCCGAGCCGTGGTCACGGGTCACCGAGGCGCACGCCGCCAGCTGGTTCCGGCAGGTCGCCCGCATCAAGCGCACGCGCGAGTTCAACGACGACCATTACGTCGACGACCACGCCATGGGCCAGATCCTGGCGGCGTTGCCGCTGCTCGGCTTGCCCCGCGAACAGCAGATGATCATCACCCGCGGCGATGGAACACAATTGCAGGCCAACGGATTCGACGATCCACAAGCCATGCGGATGATTCTGATGCAGATCCTCACCGGCCGTCGCGCCAGCGAAATCCGCACCTGCGCCTTCGACTGTCTGACCGCGCCACCTGCGACCACAGTCACCGCGCCCGGCACTGAGAAGATCGCACGATTCCACTATGCGCAATCGAAGATCGATATCGCACCAGACACCATCCTGGTCGACCGGGAAGTGACCGAGGTCATCGGTGAGCAGCAACGCTGGGTCCGGGACAAATTCCCCGACCACGAGCCGCGGTTTCTGTTCGTCCAGCGCGTCGGCAACCGCACCGGCGGCAAACCCTATCCCCAAGGCACCTACAACTGGATGCTGCGTGAGTTCAGCGACTTGGTGCAGTTCACCGACAGCCAAGGCCGCGTGATCAGACTCAGCCACACCCACCGATTCCGCCACACCCGATTGACCCGGCTGGCCGAGCTCGGTCTGCCGATCCACGTTCTGCAACGCTACGCAGGCCATGCCACCCCGACGATGTCCATGCACTACATCGCCGCCCGTGAACAGCACGCCGAACAAGCGTTCCTCGCGACGGTGAAACTGAAAGCCGACGGAACCCGGATCCAGTTCTCCCGCGACGACCACGACAGCATGCACCTGTTCGACCGAGCCGACCGATTCCTGCCCAACGGCTGGTGTCTACTGCCACCGCTCCAATCCTGCGACAAGGGCAACGCCTGCCTCACGTGCTCGGTGTTCGCCACCGACGCCACCCACCGGACCGTCCTCGAGCGCCAACTCGACAACACAACCACCCTGATCGACCGCACCACAGCCGAATTCGAAATCCGACATGGCAGCCCCATGCCCGACGACAACGTCTGGCTCACACACCGCCGCGCCGAGAAGGCGGCACTGACCAAGCTGCTGGAAGCACTGCCGACAGACCCCGGCCGCGCCATCCAAGGCGGTGGATCTCACGCCGCCACGACCGGCCCCGTCCCACTCACCCTCATCCCCATCACACGGAGGACACGACCGTGACCACCACACATGCAGACCGCACAGCTGCCTTGGTCGCCGCTGCCAAGTCCAAATCCACCCGCAAGACCGCCGATGCCGAGCAGGCCATCCGGCGTCTGCTCAAACGCGGCGAACGCGTCACCTTCCAAGCAGTCCAACGCGAAGCCGGCGTCTCCCACGCCTTCCTCTACAACCATGCCGAACTTCGACCCCGCATCGAACGGCTGCGCGCCAACCCCCGACCGGTCGACCCCGACACCACCGCGCCGGATTCGGATAACAACCTCATCCACACACTCAGCCAGCAGATCATCGAGCTGAAGAAACAGCACCGCACCGAAGTCCGGGCCCTGCGAGACGCCCTCGAACAGGCCCACGGCGAGAACCTCGACCTGCGCCGCCAACTCACCCGCCAAGGGACCGCCACCAACCACACAGCATCAATCGCAGAAACGTCATGACCAGCGCAAACAAAGTCATTCTCAGCTCAAACCGGCGATAACTGTCGGTGTCGGCAAAACCCATGTGGCACAAGCACTCGGTCATCACGTCGCCCGCCGTGGTGGGGACGTGCGGTTCGTCAAGTGCTCCCGCATGCTCGCCGACCTGGCCGGTGGCCATGCCGACCGCACCATCGGTCAGCGGATGCGGGAATACACCCGGCCGCTGGTGTTGATCATCGATGATTTCGCGATGCGTGAGCACACCACCACCCAATCCGACGACCTCTACGATCTGGTTTCCGATCGTGCGATCGCCGGCAAGCCCCTGATCCTGACGAGCAACCGCGCCCCGAAGGACTGGTACCCGCTGTTCCCGAACCCGGTCGTCGCCGAGTCCCTTCTCGACCGACTCATCAACACCAGCCACCAAACCCTGATGGACGGACCGTCCTACCGACCCCGCAAAAGACCCGGACACCGCACCGCCAGCGCAACTTGATCCGGCACCCCGTCCGCGCGGGTTACCCTCAACTCAGCACGCCCGAGCATGGGGTGCCTCTCTATTTGTCAAGCCGCCCTTGTGGGATCCGCTTCGTTTAGTCGGCATCGACGTTTCTCGTCGGCGAGCATGATGCGCCAGACATGATCGGACAGGTGACGTTTGAGGGCGCGCCTCGCCGCTGCCGGCTTCTTGCCCTCGGCGATCTTCTTGTCGTAGTAGCCGCGGCCGGCGCTGGCGGGCATTCGGATCTGAACCACCGCGACGGTGTAGAGCGCACTGTTGAGCTGCCGGTCCCCGTACCGGGAGAGGCGGTGGCGATCGGTGTCGGCGCTGGCGATCTGCACCGGCGCGGATCCGTTGTAATTCGCGTAGGCCGCGGCTGTCGGGAACCGGCTGGCCCGTCCCGTGCGACCGATCAGCCGGGCGGCGGTCACCGCACCGATCCCGTCCACCTCCCGCAGACGGGTGCCGTGCTCGTCGAGCGTTTGGGCCATCTGCTTCTCGTTCGCCGCGAGCTGGCTGTCGAGGCGCCGGATGTCGGCGATCAAGTCTCGGCACAGGCCGACCCGGGCCCGCTCCACCTCGCTGCGGACGCGGAAGCCTCGCAACAAGGCGGTGGCCGCAGCCGCGGTCAGCGAGGTCGGAGCACCGCCCACGAGCAACTGCCGCAACAACGCATGCAGCTGGTTGACGAGACGGGTTCGACTGTTAGACAAGTTCGTTCGGCGTTCGTCGAGCAAGGCCAGGACATCGGCGGGCCCCTCCGGGTCCACCGGGCGGGCATCGCCCTGCAGCGCGGCGACACAGGCCGCTGCGGCGGCGTCGATGCGGTCGTTCTTGCGTCGGCCGCCGCGGGAGAGTTCCCGCACGCGGGCGGTGGCGGTGGTCGGAACGTCGAGCACGACTTCTCCGAGAACGAGCAGCCACTGCGCGAGGTGATGGCCGAGTCCCTCGGCGTTCTCGATCGCCCACTTGCGCGTGGGCCAGGCCTTGGCCCAGGCGATCAGCGTCTTGTAGCCGGTGAGGGTGGCGTCGATGCGGATCGAGCCGAGATCGGTGTTGGTGGCCGGGTCGACCGCGGTCGCGGTGTGGCTGGACTTGTGGGGATCGATGCCGATGACGATCATGGAAGACGGTTCCCTTCTCTGCCTGGGTTGGGAATCCGCGGAGGACAATCCGACTTCAAGCACCTCTCACAGCAGCTTGGGGTCACGCCTCTCTCCAGTCACTCCGCGAACGCAGACCGGAGGGTCGACACACCCCATGCGGGTCAACCCGACGAGTGGGTGACAGGAATTACGCGAGTCAGCCCTCCGGTCTGCTACGGAACATAACGGGTAGCTGAACCCCGTCACGCCGCTGACACTCATATAAGTCGGAATTACGTGACGGTCGACACATGGCAGGAGGGCCGGATACGGTGTATCACCCAAGGACCCGCGAAGCATTTCCGCAGCTCACATGCCGGTTGTACGGCGCAGAAGCAGCCGACTCTGGCCCTATCGGGTGCACCGGGGTGTACGCCGTGTTCGGGGCGGCGTACACCCGGATGGGACACAGTGCGATGGAGGGCAGGAAGGTGGTGGTGTTGCGGCGTGTGCGGGAGCCGCGATCAGGGTCAGGGACCAGAGCGGCAGCTGCCGTGGACGCGACGAGGGCGAAGCGCAGAAACCGAGACATGGGATCCTCCGGTGATGCGGGCCCGACCCACCGCCCACTCTCGCAGCTCAGGTGCCGCTGCCGCGGTCTGACCGACGAGTCTTCTCGCGGCGGGCATGTTTGGCCAGCAAGTGTTTCCGGCTGATCGGGGCGCGGAACATCTCGTCGAGCATCCGGTTTTCGATGTTGTGATGGAAGCGGAGAATGCGCTTGGCCGCCAGGTACACCAGTTCCTGACGGTCCGAGCCGAGCCGGTCGGCGAGGGCGTCGAGGTGGACGAGGAGTTCGTCGTCGAGGGCGACGCCGACCTGGGCCGTCCGCGGTGCGGGACGCACGTCGTGCACCGGCGCAACGGTCTCCAGGTCGCCCGTGAGGTCGCCGGGGTTCTCGAGGAGCCGGCGCACCGCGACACGCACCAACGCCGAGCTCAACCGCGTGCCGTGGCGGTCGGCGAGCCGCTCGATGTCGCGCAGGGCGGAGGGGCGGAGCGACACCGTGATCCTCTCATCGAGCCGGGATGCGCCGGCCTCGTCGATCAGCTCCGCCTTGTAGTGCCCGGGGGCGGTGAGGAAGCGGTGCACCGCGACCGCGACCAGGTCCCGCGGCGACGCCTCGTAGCGGGCGGCGAGGGCCAGGAAGCGGGCCGCCGCCTGGGAGTCCAGTCTCAGGGTGACCGGGTCGTGCGGCAGCGTCCGCGCCTGGGCGGCGACCCGGCGGGCCTGCGCGAGATCGGCCTCGGCGCACGGGGACCCGATGAGTCTGCGGATCCCCACCCGAAGCAGCGCGGAGACCCGGCGGGGACCGTACTCGTCCGCCAGCTCCTCCAGCCGGCGTTTGGTGTCCTCGTCGAGCATGAAAACGTGCCGTTTCCCGAACGGGTTCCCCTGCGGACTCGGCGCCCGAAGAGGCATCTGAGCGAGTTGATCGGCGGCCGCGGCCTGCCGACGGCGGGTGTCGCGGGCGAGGAGGGTGGCCCGGTTGGCGTCCCCGCGGTAGATCTCCTCGGTCACCGCCTGATCGAGGTCCCGCGGGTTCGCCAGAAGCTGGCGGGCGGCCAGGCGCATGAGTTCGGCGCGGTTCGAGTCGAGCCGTTCGGCGAGGTTGTCGAGTTGGTCGCGCAGGTCGTCGTCGAAGTTCACGTTCGAGCGCGCGCCGAAGGTCTCCGGTTTCAGGTCGCGGGCGGCGCCGATCGTGGTCAGGTCGGCGGCGAGATCGCCCGGTTCGTCGAGGAGTCGACGCACCGCGACCCGGATCGCGGCGGCGGTGGGGGCGTCGCCGTGGCGGCTGATGAGCCGCTCGAGTCGGTCGAGGGTGGAGCGGTTGAGGTACACGCGGGTGCGAGTCGTCAGGTCGGTGCGGGCGTCTTCGCGGAGCACCGGGTGGCGGAATCGTCCCGCCGCGGTGAGGAAGCGGTGCACAGCGACGCGGACGATCGTGCTGCGGTCGGTGTGCAACTCGCGGGCGAGGTCGTTCAGGCGTGTGCGGGTGGCGGGGTCGAGGTTCAGAGGTCGCTCCGCCCAGGGGATGCGGCGGACCTCGGCGGACGCCCGCCGGGCCGCGGTCAGGGCCGCCGGCACCCGGTCGGGGTCGGCGAGAAGGCGCCGGGCGGCCACCCGCACCAACGCCCCGAAACGGCGGGGCCCGATGCCGGCGGCGTACTCCTCGAGTCGTTGTTTCGTGGTCGGATCGAACCGGAGCGGGATCGGATCCCCCACCGGCACGCGGCCCATGTTCGTCTCGCTCATCACCGGCCATTGTTCCAATACTCCCGGGGACGGCGATCCGGCACCCCACGGCATCGACCGCGTTGTGCGCTGCCGCGGTCATCGTGAGCCGGGTGGGTCTGTCGCGGCGAGATTGTGGTGCCCCGGTAGCCGAGGGGTTGGGACCGTCGGCGCGGCGCGGGCGTCTGATCGATCGCACGGGCGCCGCTCGCCGCCGCTGGCCGTTGGCTGTTCGGCGACAATGGGCAGAGCATGACACCCGTTACACTTCTCACCGATCAGCCATTGGGCGCCGCAGATATTTTGCGGGATAATTGATTTCGATCGGCGCGGGGTTGACCGAGGCCAGGGGTCACTGATCGGGGTCGGCGGGCGTGGTCGGGGTCTCCGCCAGGTGGGTGAGGGTCTCCCCCACTGCGGAGGCGAGTTCGTCGTCGGTGGGGACGAGTTCCCGAACGGGTGCGGGCAGGGTGTCGTAGGTGTAGTCGGCGACCGCCAACGGTGCGGTGGTTCCGGCCAGGGAGTAGCGGACGACGTTGTCGTTTCGTCCGGCGCACAGCAGGATCCCGATGGTCGGTGCGTGCTTGTGGTGGTCGCGCAGGTTGTCGTCGATCCAGGAGACGTAGAAGCCGAGCTTGCCGACGTACTCGGGTTCGAACCGGCCGACCTTCAGCTCGACGACGACGAAGCGGGCCTGGATCCAGTTGAAGAACAGCAGGTCGATGTAGAAGTCGTCACCGTCGACGTCGAAGTGGTATTGCCGGCCGACGAACGCGAAGCCGTGCCCGAGTTCGAGCAGCAGCCGCTCCAACCGGGCCATCAGCGCCGCCTCGAGCTCACGCTCGGCGACCCTATCGGTCAGGTCCAGGAAGTCGAAGACGTACGGGTCGCGGACCAGTTGCTGCGCCAGGTCGGAGTCACCGGTGGGCAGGTGGTCGGTGAAGTTCGAGGGTGCTGCCCCGATCCGCTGGTCGAGTCGGTTCCGGATCTGATGGGTGAGGACGTTGCGGGACCAGCCCCGCTCGAACGCGGCGGCGGCGTACCAGTCGCGGGAGTCCTGGTCGTCGAGGCGGTCGATGAGCACGGTCACATGTCCCCACGGGATTTGTCCAACAGCTTGTTGGACGAATGCGCTCCGGGGCCATGCCGAGGCGATTTTCCGCATGTAGTGCAGGTTGCTGCGGGAGAATCCGCGCATCTCGGGGAACTCCGTGCGCAGGTCGGCGGCGAGTCGGTCGATGACCTTGCTTCCCCACCCCTCGGCGGCCTGGCGGTCCAGGATGGCGCGGCCGAGGTCCCAGTACAGCAGCAGCAACTCGGTGTTGACCACCCGGGTGGCGCGGATCCGGGCTTGGCGGACCTGGGTTTTGAGGTGGTCGAGGAAGTCGCGGTAGTCGTCGGGCAGCAGTGGAGAATCGCTCACCCGCCCATCCTCCCGCACGCCGGGGACACGACCGCGGGGGCGCATTCGATCCGAACCCATACGACAGGCTCCCCCGGGCGGCTTACGGGTCGATCGCGGGGGTGAGGAGTGTGGCCAGTTGTTTGCGGGCGCGGTGGATCCGGGTTTTGACGGTCGCGACGGTGACGCCTTGGTGTTCGGCGATGTCGGCGTAGGGCAGGGAGGCGAATTCGGCGAGCACGATGGCGACGCGGAAGTCTTCGGGGAGTTGGGCCAGGGCGCGGCGGACCGCGTCGACGGTGGTGATCTGCTCGTCGAATCGGGGGGCGGGGTCTTCGAGCACGATGCCGTAGTCGCCGTCGGTGTCGTCGAGGCTGTCGGTGTTCTTGCGGCGTCGGACGACGGCGAGGGCGGCGTTGGCGGCGATGCGGTGCAGCCAGGTGTTGAAGCGGGCGTCGCCGCGGAATTTGGGGAGGTTCTGCCAGGCGGCGGTGAGGGTGTCCTGCAGGGCGTCTTCGGCGTCGTGGGTGTTGCCGGTGATCTGCAGGCACACGTGCCAGGCGTTGGTGCGGTAGCGGCCGACGAGTTCGGTAAAGGCGTGGTGATCGCCGGCGCGGCAGGCGGCGATCAGGTCCGCGTCGTCCATGTCTGGTCCCCCCGTGCCGTGATCACTGTCGTTGCCGCCCCCGGGCGCCGAGGGAATCGTACCCGCCGTCACATACAGCCGCCCGAGCCAGGAATGCGGTCCCAGACCGGGGCCCGGGGTGGTGGGGTGTGCTGGTTGGTCAGAGCGGGTCGAGGTCGTGGTGCCCACCGAGGTCGATGCCGGGATCGTCGTCGGCGCCGAGGGTGGACGGGTCGACGCTGTCGTCGCCGAGGTCGAGATCCTGCCCGGCGGGTAGGTGCACATCCGTGTCCTCGTTGGCGTCGGGTTGGAGGTCCAGGCCGGGGAGGGTGTCAGCGTCGGTGTCGAGGTCGTCCTCGTCGGCCTCGTCGCCGTCGTCGCCGTCGTCGTCGTCGAGCAGGATGATCTCGTCGTCCTCGGGCACGACCGGGACGTCGTCCATGTCGGGGACGAGGTCGGCGTCGACGGGTGCGGTGGTGGGGTCGAGGGCGACCTCGAGGGCGCGGGCCCACACCTCGTCGGGCACGGGTGGCAGCGCACCCGATACCCCCAGTGCGGCAAGGACGGAGTCGTCGTCCACTGCTGCTCTCACCTCGTTTCCTCGCGTAGGTCGGCGCCGCCACCGACACCCACCCTGGTTGGATGCACCGGTGCGGCGAAAGGTTCCCGCCGATCGCCGGCATCGTTCCGATCACCGTCACCGTGGTCGGTGTGGCCTCTCCAGTGTGCACGCCCCAGGTGCGGTCGGCTGGTAGCGGCTACCGCGACAGGTCGATCATCGCCCACCGGCGATCGGGTGCGGCCACCGACGCCGCCACCGGGTGCGGGTGGTCGGCCAGGTCGGGATCCGGGGCGTCGGCGACCAGCATTTTGTGGCCCGAGTCCGCCCAGGCGTCCTCGAACTGGTCGATGGGCACCTCGAGTTGGTTGCCGTCCGGGGCGCCGGGGTCGGAGAGGATCACCACGCCGCGGGTGTCGTCGATGCCGGCGACGATAAGGAAGTGGTCGGCCGTGTCGTCTTCCCCAGCTTCTTGGTCCGGGTTCCGGATCTCCCCGGAGTCGACCATGGCGATCACCCCGTGGCCGGCCTCGAGCGTGGTTTTCAGGTCGTCGATCGTGCCGTCCTGCACGGTGCAGGGCACCCCTTGGTCTTCGAGGAGGATCTCGAGGTTCGGCAAGGTCATGCCCTGCGCGGGGTCGCCGTCCTGCATGAGTCCGAGTTCAAGGGCCCGGTCCACCAGCTGTTGGGGGTCGTCGATGACGACGCCGGTGTATTGGGCGATCACCTGCGCGGCGCTTGATGGCCCGCAGTAGCCGTCGACCTGTTGGAAGAACCAGTTCACCGACCATTCCACCGGGTCCCCGTACACGCCGTCCCCGCCGGTGCCGTCGACCGGGGAGTTTGGGGTGATGCTGAACTGTTCGGCGGCCGGTGCGGGCGCGTCCTGCGGCGGGGAGAGCGTCGGGGGTTCGGTGGGATCCGGGTCGAGTGCGCTCAGGTCGATGGCGGACAGATCCACCGGTCCCGGCCCGTCGGCGATGACGGCGAACGGGTCGTCGTCGACCGGTGCGCAGATCGCGTCGATGATCTCGTCGATCGGGCCCGGGTCGCCGAGGTAGGCGTCGTCGTCGGGTGGGGCGGCGGACCAGGCTGCTGCAGCCAGATCCGCGGCGATGTCGTCCATTCGGTGCTCTCCCGGTGTGGTTCGGCCGCAACATGAATGCCGCAACATGAATCGTGGGCGGCGGGTGTCCTGCACCCAGTCGCCCCGGCGGCAGGCGGGTGGGCGCCGACGCCCTCCGCGCCCGGTGGGTGTGGGTCAGGCCAGGTCGGTGGCGCTCGGGTCGGCCGGCGTCTCGGCCGGGTAGGTTCCGGCCTGCTCGTGGTAGTGGTCCTCGGCGGGGATGAGGGCTTCGAACTGCTCGATCGATCCGAGGTGCCCGTCGGTGGCGGTGTCGAAGGATTCCTGGGTGCCGTCGTCGTCGGTGTCGGCGGTGCGCAGGTCGAAGGTGCCGTCACCGTTGGTGTCGACCAGGGTGTCGTTGGTGACGCCGTCGAGGTCGGTGTCGAGGAGGGCGGTGTCGAAGCGGCCGTCGCCGTTGCTGTCGATCAGGTGCACGTCCGGGTTGCCGTCGGCGGTGGTGTCGAGCCGGGTGTCGGTGATCCGGCCGTCCTCGATGACGTCCTGGCGGACCGGTGCGCCGGTGGCGGGGTCGAGGTGGGTGGCGAGGTCGACGGTTCCGTCGTCGTCGAGGTCCTCGGCGAGGCGGATCCCGGTGGCGGTGGGGGCGATGCCGGTTTCGTAGGTGCCGTTGCCGTCGGTGTCCTGTTCGACGAGGGTGATGGAGCCGTCTTCGTCGATGTGGGTGATGGTGTCGATGCCCTCGATGCGGGTGTGGATCAGGTCGACATCTCCGTCGCCGTCGACGTCCCGCGGCGAGTAGTACTCCCCGCCGGCGCCGGCGGTCGGGTCGGTGTCGCCGGCGGCGGCGGCCCCGACGTCGGTGGTGGGGCCCGGCGCGGTTGCGGTGCCGGCGGGGCCCGGGTCGGCTGCGGCGGTCGGCTGCTGGCCGCCCGCGGTGGGGGCGGTGGTGTAGGTGGCCTCGCGCGGGTCCCCGGTCAGGTTGGGGCTGGGCGAGGCGGTCTCGGCGCCGGTGGTGGTGGTCTGGGTGTCCTGGGCGGCGCGGGGGTTGCTCATCTCGAATCCTTGTCCGTCGAAGGGTTTCCGGCCGGGAAGTGGTGTTCCCGGTGTTGTCGAGAGTTGGATGCGGTGAGTGCCCCGAAAGGTTCCCGGGCGCACGAAAAAACTTTTCGGCCCGTCGCGACCGAGCCCGGAAGTGCCGTGCACAGACCGCTGCGCCCGCCCCAAAAATGGGGGGGGGGCAGAGAGGTTGTGTGGGGGGGGGGGGGGTGGGTGGTCCGTCCGGCGTGGGAGAGGAACGTCTTCGCGCCGTCGAGGCCCTGGACGTCACTGAAGCTGGCCATCACCCCGGTCGAGCCGTTGGCGTACCAGATCGAGTAGGTGCCGGCGTAGCCCGGACCGTCGATGTGGGCGGCCGCGGTCCGCGGGATGTTCTCCACGATCTCGTTGTCGGTCGAGGTGGTGTCGTTCTGGAAGCCCTGCCGGATCCCGAGGACCCGTTTCTTCGCCTCGGCGGCGTCGACGCTGAGAATGATCGACTGGTAGTCCTGGTCGGAGATGCCGGCGGTGAGCGCGGCGCCCTCTTTCAGGGTGCATTGCATTTCCAGTCCACCGTTCTCGGTTTCGCCGCTGGTCTTGCAGTTCTCCAGATCTGACCGCAGCGACGCCGGAAGCGCGGCCAGCACAGCGTCTTTCGTGGTGGGAACCTGCGTGTTTCCGGTGCCGGAGGCGCCGACCTGTTCCGCGTCGTCGGTGTCCCCGGCCGCGGCGGTGTCGGTGGTGGCCGGCTGATCGGCGGCGCTGTGGTCGTCGCCGGTGAGGGTGATCGCCCCGATCACCCCGGCGGCGATGACCGCGGCGGCGGCCGCGGCGCCGATCACCGCCCACTTCTTGCGGCCCGCACCCGTGTCCGCCGCCGGTGCGGGGGTGGGGGTGGGGTGCCATGCCGGGGTCGGCCGGTCCGGGAGGGGTGCGGTCGCGCCCGGCCCGCCGGGGCGTTCGGGGGCAGATGTCGGCGGGGTGGAGTGGGTGTACCGAGCCCCAGTATCGCCGGCGGTGGTGGTGGTGAGGCCGCGGACGATCGGGGCGGCGGCCGCGATGGCGCCCTGCGCGACGACGGTCTTCGGGTCGTCGAGGGTGGCGATCGGCCCGAGTGCCTTGAGGTGGTCTTGGACGATCGGGATCCGGGAGGACCCTCCGGTCAGATACAGCGCGTGCAGCCCGGTGGGGTCGGTGACGTGGGCGTCGGCGAGGGTGGCGCGGGTGAGGGTGACCGCCTTCTCCAAGGCCGGGGTGATGAGTTCCTCGAACTCCTCCCGGGTGATCTGGAACTTTTCGGTGTGCCCGCCGCCGGCGACGGTGATGGTCGCCGACGGTGCCTCCGAGAGCAGTTCCTTGGCGCGGCGGATCGAATCGTCGAGGGCGTGCCGGATATCGATCGGCGCCGACCGCAGGTAGTCACCGAGTTCGGGGTTGCGGGCGTCGAGTTGTTCATCGACCCACCGGCGAATGTAGGCGTCGAAGTTCTTCCCGCCGAGGCCGTTGTCGCCGCGCGCGGCCACCACGTCGAAGGTGCCGTGGTCGTTGGCGGCCAGCACGGCGATGTCGAGGGTGCCGCCGCCGAAGTCGAAGACCGCGATCTTCGCGCCCGGGGGCAGGGTGTTCGACCGCGAATAGTAGTGCGCCGCCGCCCGCGGTTCGGAGACCGTGGTGACCTGGGAGGGGTCGAGCCCGAGTTGGGCGGCGGCGTCGAGGAGTACCTGGATCTCGCGGGGGGACCATGCCTCGGGGTGGGTGAGCACCAGCTGGGCGGGGGCCTGCCCGGCGTGCGCGGCGCGGGCCCGGGCCATCACCGAGTCGAGGACCGCGGCGACCGGCACCGACGAGGGGATCGTGTAGCCGTTGACGGTGACCACGCCCTGCCCGATCACCCGTTTCGGGGAGGGCAGGTAGGCGGCGGGGTTGGTTTCGGCGCGGTTGGTGGCGACGTCGCCGACCGCGATCTGGTGGGGGGTTTCGACGAACACCGCCGAGGACATGGTGGTGCGGTTGTGGCTGAGCTGCAGCGCTTCCACCGCGCCGCTGACCGCGCCGGTGTGTGCGGCGGCGGTGTTGGAGGTGCCGAAGTCGATCCCCAGCAGCCAGTCCGGCCTAGACATTGATCCCCCTCGTGCTCGAACCCCACTGAATGCGCGCGGCGGCCGGTGCGGCGCGGTCGCGCCCGGGCATCATGTCACGCCGGCGTGGCGGCGGTGGCTGCGGCGGTCGGTGGAACATCACGGGTCGGTCCTTCCACAGAGCGTTCTCGGCGGGTGATGGTTGGATGCGGGCCGCGGGCGAAAGGTTCCCGCCGACGCGCACACACCCCCACCGACCCGGCCAGCCCTGGGGTTGGGTCTCAGGTGGCGGCGAGGGCGGCGTAGGCGTGTTGCAGCACGATCAGGGCGGCGTCCTCGGCCGCGGTCAGCGTCGACAGCGCCTGGGTGTGCGCCCAGCTCAGCTTCTGCTGCGCGGTCGCCCGCACCTGGTCCGGGCCCACACCGGCGGGGAGGCCGAGCTGCCCGGCCGGGGTGGGGTGTTCGAGGAGCCGGCGCAGTTCGGTGGTGACCGGGGAGCGGGGATCGGCCTCGAGCATGGCCTTGAGGTGTTCGAACAGCACCACGGTGTTCAGGGCGGGGTCGCGGCGCAGCTGGTCCACGACGCCGCGGATCTGGTCCCGGGCGGGGTGGGTGAACGCGAGTTGGTCGAGTTCGCGGATGATCCGGCTGGCCCGGTGCACGGCGGCGAACCGGCCCAGATGCTCCGCGAGCACCCCCCGCAGCTGGGGGATCCCCGAGTGCGCGGTCAGCCAGTCGTTGAGGGTGGCGGCCCCGTGGGCGGCGACGTCGCGGCCCGCGGCGATGCCGTATTCGCCGAGCAGATCGAGGAGCCGATCACGCACCGCCGCGGGCACCACGGTGGGGGTGTCGGTGTCGAGGAGGTCGAGCACCTCGAGCGGCCCGTATCCGGTCAGCGACGCCAGTGCGCGGGCGTCGGCCTCGGTGAGCGCCCCGGTGTGGGCGGTTTCGGCGAGCAGCCCGGCGATCGGCATCACCGTCATGACGGTGTCGGCGAGCCGGTCCGCCAGGACCCGGGCGTGGGCGATCGCGTGCTCGAGCGGATTGCGTTGCCCCAGTGCGCCTTCCCCAAATCCGTCGGCGCGGGAGAGGACGCCGAGGGTGTTCAGTGGGGTGAAGCCGAGTTGTTTGAGGAAGGAGATCTCGTCGGCGCGGGGGGCGGAGTCGAACAGGAACACCGCGGCGTCGGCGTCGACGGAGGCGGTGCGGGTCTGCTCGTACCCGTCGATGAGGACCCGGCGGGTGCGGGCCTCGTTCTCGGCGGTCAGGGTGGCCAGGCCGGGGGTGTCGACCAGGGTGAAGTCGCGGATCGCCGCCGAGGGCAGCCACCGGTGCAGGTAGGCGACCTGCTCGGGGTCGACCCCGAGGTCGGTGGTGTGGCCGCGGGACAGGTGCAGCGGCCGGCGGGAGCCGTCCAGCAGGACCACCTCGGCGCGGGAGGGGGCGCCGTCCTGGTAGACGGCGACGATGCTGGTGGCCTCGAGGGCGGCGGTTTCGGCGACCGGCGCCCCGATCAAGGCGTTGACCAGGGTTGATTTCCCGGCCTTGAGGCGGCCGACGATCACGATCCGCGGCGGGGACCAGAGGATCTGCCCGATCCGGTTGGCATGGGCGGCCAGGTCGGGGGCCAGGGCGGCGAGCGCGTGCAATGCCCGGTCCAGGCCGGCGCGCACCGGATCGACGGCCGGTGCGGTGGGGGTGGCGGTCACCGGGGATCCCCGCCTTCCTGGTCGGCGGCGGGTGTGGGGTGGGTGGACAGTTCGGCGATCAGGGCTTCGGCGCGGGTGATGTTGTTCTCGACCACCCGCAGGTTGTTCTGCAGGCGGGTCAGTTTCTTCTCCCGGGTGGCCTTGTCCGCCCGGGCGGTGTCCTCGGCGTCTTTGATCTGCCCCTGCAGGATCTCGATCGAGGCTTTGACGTGTTCGCGGTAGCGGATCACGATCTCCGGGCGGGCAAGCGCGAGGGTGGATTCGAGCATCCGGGCGGTGGTGGTCTTGGTGGTCGCGATCGTCTCCCGCAACCAGGACAGCAGGTTCGTCTTCCCGGCGCGCATCGCCTTGAACCCGAGGTTGAAGCCGACCCAGGCGACGCCGACGACCGCCCCGACGCCCATCATCGCCGAGACCCCGATCAGGCCGCCGAGCATCGACGAGCCCATCACGCCCATGGTGATCATCGACGGGTCGAGCAGGCCCTGCCGTTTCCCGGCGACCTGGTGGGTTTCCAGGGTGCGGTTCGACAACGTCGCGAGGACCTGCTCGGAGATCTCGTGCCAGATGACCTCGGAGGCGAATCGCGGGTGCACGATCTGGGTGTAGAGCTGCTCGAGGAACAGGTTGACCGATCCGGCCATCGCCGCCTGGAAGTCGCGTTCCATCTCGGCGGTGAAATGCTGCGGGTTCCGCCGCAACACCGCCATCCCGTTCTTGTTGATCCGGGTGGTCCACTTCTGCCGGATCCCGTCGAGGCGGCGGTCGAGGTCGTCGGTGGCGTGCTGGCGGATCAACGTCAGATCCCGCTGCAGGTATTGCTCCCACTGCGTCGAGTGGTCTTTCAGTCCCTGCAGTTCGGTCAGCTGCGCGGTCAGATCCGGGATGACCTCACCGCTGCGGGTGATCGCCGAGATTTGGGTGTGCATGTCCGTCGCCAACGTGCGCAGCCCCTCGACCGCGGTCCGCAGCCCGGTGATCGCCGGAAGGTGTTCGGCGATGGCGAGTTTCGCGCCGATCAGCTCGCGCAGCTCGGCGATCCCCGATCTTGCCTCCGCGTGGTCGCGCCCCGGGCCGGGTGCCATCTCGGCGGCGATCACCGCCCGCAGACTCGACACCCCCAGCACCGGGACCGGCCGGCCCAGGTGCCGCAGCAATAGTTCCCGGTTTTCGTCGACGATCGGCCGCCAGCGGCGGATGTTCTTGTCGGTCTTGGTGACCACCACGATCAGCGATTCCACCGCGGACCCGGTCTTGTCGATGAACACCATCTCCGGTGCCGTCAGCGGGGTGGTGGCATCGCACACGATCACCAGCACGCAGGCCTGCGACGCCGACGCTTCCGCCAGGACCGCGTAGGACGGATCCAGCCCGCCGACGCCGGGGGTGTCGATCACGGTGACATTCCCGAGGCGGCTACCGGCGACCGGGACGATCGCGCGGGTGGGCAGTTCCGCGACCCGGCTGTCGGTGACATAGGCGCCCTCGCACGAGACCCAGTCCGCCAACTCGGCATGCCGGATCTGCTCGGTGCGGCCGGGGAACAGGATCTGCGCCGTCCCCCCGGGGTGCTCGGCGGTCGCCTCCCCGAAGCTGATCGTCGTCGACGTCGTCACGTCCACCCCCACCGGGGAGGCGCCGCGCCACCCCACCAGCGCATTGACCAACGAACTCTTCCCCCGTTTGACCTCGCCGACCACGACCACCGACCGGGTCTGCTCCACGGTTCGGGCCCGCTGCTCGGCGAGATCGCTGATCGCGTCGTACCCGAAGGGGCGCAGGATCTTGCCGGTGATCGAGGAGAGCAGCACCTCGGCGCGCTCACGCGGCGGCGTCTCGGCGGCCGGGGAGGCAACAGTGGCCGGTTGCCCGGTCTGGGCTGCGGTGTCCACGCCCCTCTCCCCTTTCCGCCGTGGTCCTGTGTGCGCCCGGGTGGTGGGCGCCGTCGAACCCTAGCGCGACCGGCCCGGGGCCTGCACCGCCAGCCGACCACCCCCCATCACCGGTGGGTGTGACGGAGGCCACCGCAGCGGTGTGGGAACCTTCCAGGCGGTCGCGGCCTCCAACTACCACGACCACACGCTCCCGCCCGGCGACGCCGACACTCGCGGGGGCGGAACAGGGAAGGGACCGACATGAGCATGAGGACCACCACGTGGATGCCGGCGGCGGCCGTGCTCGCCGCCGCGGTGCTGTTGGCCGGCTGCACCGGCACCGACACCACCGCCGAACCGGTCGGCAAATCCGGCGGAGACCAGGCCGCGACCGCGAGTGTCGATCCCGCCGCCCTCGACACCGGCAGCTACCCGACCAGCCCGGCCCCGGAGTTCGGGCGGGCCACCCAGGAGACCATCCTCGACGTCGACGGGCAGCGGCTCGCCGAGTTCACCGTCGTCCCCTTCGAAATCGACCCGGAACTGACGTCGGTGAAGATGCCCACGATGGTGATGCGCAGCGGCAAGAACCTCGGTGTCGTCCTCAGCGACGCCGCCGGGGACATCGCCCACAACCACCAGATGCTCTACGGCTACGTCTCGACCGCGACCACCCCCACCACGAAAACCACCGACCCGTCCCGGTCCGTCGTCCAGGCGGTGATGCGGTTCAACAACCCCGACGACGCCGCCGCCACCGCCCGCGACATCCACCAGAATCTGCTCACCGTCGACGACGGCACCGGCCTCGAGACCGCCGAAAGCATCGACATCCTGCCCCACACCCTGGTCTCGACCGGACAGACGAACTTCAATGCCGGACCCGAGGTGTCGGTGAATGCGTTCACCCCGCACGGCGACTACCTGCTCTACACCTGGGCGAAAGCCCCCGCCGCCGACAAGGACTGGACCGCGAAGGCCGTCGCGACGGCCCTGCAACTGCAGGAACCGCTGATCGACCGGTTCCCGGCCACCCCGACCCGTGCGCAGAACGGTGGCCAGTCCGCGGAGCTGCCGATGATCGACCAGGACAAGGTCCTGATCTACGCGATCCCCGAAGACGACGCCCAAGCCCAACTCGGCGACGACATGGCCGCCTACGGGCCCCGCGGCATGGCGCATCGCTCCACCAACCCGCCGCTGACGTACAAGGTGCTCACCGACGCCGGATCCGACCACAACGCCGTCTACAAGACCACCGCCTACCGGGCGAAAGACGAGGCCGGCGCCGAGACGATCCTCACCGAGTTCTACAACGACCTGCTCGCCGAAGGGTTCACCGCCGCGCCCACCCCACCGGGTCTGCCCGACGCCAAATGCGCCACCAAGGACACCGTCAACGGCACCCAGGACTATTGCATGGTCGCCAACGGCCGCTACGTCGGCGAAGCCAGCGGCACCGACAACAAGAAGGACGTCGATCAGCAGATCTCCGCGCAGTACCTGATCCTCGAGCACGCCGACCAGAACGCCGAATAACCCCCGGCCCGGACACGGCCGGCACCACAGCTTCGGGTGGCTGTGGCCTCGCCAATCCATGGCAGGGCCACAGCCACCCAGAGGCGCTCATTCTCATCTCGGGACCGGCCATCTTCGACGGCCCGACTCCGGGTGTGCCATGAGAGTGGTTGCACGGAAGTCGTTTCCGTCCTGCAACGACGATCCGCGGTGGGGTGGGGCGCCGTTCTCGTCGTCGCCTGAACGTCCACGGTCCGCGCTGAGCCCCGCATTTCGTGGGGTGCCCCCCAGTACTGTCGTCTGGTCCGTACCCAAGAACGCGAGGAGTGAAATCCGTGGCACGCAAGGTCGTAGTGGAGATGGTCGACGACATCGACGGCACCGCCTTCGGCGAAGACGGCGAGAGCATCAGCTACGCGGTCGACGGCATCGAGTACGTGATCGACCTGAAGGACGAACACGCGAAGGAACTCCGCGAGACCTTCGACTACTACATCGCGCACTCCACCCGGGTCGGCGGCCGCAAACACCGCTCGGACCGGCCGGGCACCGCCACTGCCGGGAAGCGGTCGCGGGAGGAAACGAAGAAGATCCGCGCCTGGGCGCTCGAGCAGGGCTACGAACTGTCCTCCCGGGGCCGTATCCCCGCCGAGATCGAGCAGGCCTTCCGCGCCGCCCACTGATGCGACCTCACCCGCGACGTCGGTGCGTCGTGGCACGCTATCGGTATGTGTGGTCGCTACGCCTCGACGACGAGCCGGGGGTCGTTGCTCGAGACCTTCGAGATCGACCCCGACCGGGCCGACCCCGAGGTTCCGCCGGACTACAACGTCGCACCCACGAAAACCTCGCCGGTGGTGATCGCCCGCGTACCGAAGGACACCGACGATAAGCAGCCGCAGCGGCAGCTCCGCAACCTCAAGTGGGGTTTGACACCGTTCTGGGCGAAGGATCCGAAGATCGGCTCCCGGATGATCAACGCCCGCGCCGAGACGGTGCACGAAAAGCCGGCCTATCGGCAGTCCTTCAAGTCCCGGCGGGCGATCGTTCCGGTGTCCGGGTTCTACGAGTGGTTCCCGACCGAGGAGGTCGGCAAATCCGGGAAACCGCTCAAGCAGCCGTACTACATTCACCCCGCCGGCGGTGACATTCTGCCGTTGGCCGGGATCTTCGACTTCTGGCGCAACCCCGACGTCCCCGACGACGATCCGGACGCCTGGCTGGTCACTTTCTCGGTGATCACCACCAATTCCACCGACGACGTCGGGCACATCCACGACCGGATGCCGATGAGCGTGGCCGAAGCGAATTGGGCGGACTGGCTCGACCCGACCAACACCGACGTCGATTACGCCCGATCCCTGATGGCACCCCCGGCACCGGGGAGCCTGGACACCTACCCCGTGTCCACGGCCGTGAACAACGTCCGCAACAACGGCAAAGACCTGGTGAAGCCGATCACCACCGGCGATGCCCACTGACCACGGGTCCGGCCCGGTGCCGGCCCGGGCGCCTCAGCCGTGGACGTACTCGCGTCGGAATACCGATGGAGGGTCCGCTGTTGAGAAGGCTGACGGTGGCGCGCATACCCCGGGTACCACACCAGAACAGTCGCCGCGAGCGACCACTTGCCGAGAGGCGATATGGCGTCACCGTCACTGTCACCCCGTGACCGGGTAAGACCTGCACTGCGTAGCGTTCCCGGGCGGGTGAGGAGCCGCTGACACCGGGGAAGGCGTCGGCGGCTTTCCTCTGACACCCCGAGCAGGTCTCCCACGGCATGATCGAGAACCTGGGGCAGCCGGCGACCTCGCCCGAACCAGACATCGGCGATCACGGCTCGGCCATGGTCACTGCTTGCGCGCTTGTCGACCGGGACGAAAGAGGGCGTACATCATCCGCGCAGGCCATGAGATTTCAGCGAGAAACAGGCGCCACCCGCCTACCAATCCGCGGAACTCCGCAGATCAGGACCGTGAACGGATCACCGGTCTGGGCAGTGAGTGGCGACCTGCTGCTCGTCGCACACGTCACAGTAGACCGACCCTCCGACACGGTCGCGGAAACCCGACGTCGGTGCCCCCGAGCGCGATGGTGCCGGGCGCCCCCTGCGGCGGCTGGCACCGCCGCACACGGCTGATCGACCATGGGTTGCTACCGTCCGACGGTGCATTCCCTCCTCAGCAACCGTGGCCCCGTGTATTGGCGACGGATCCAGCGAGAAGCTGGCGACCGATGGCTCACCCGGGGCAGCCGCGGACTGCGCGGAATGACCCGGACCCCTCCCCCGATCACCGACCACGAGTGCGCCACCCTCGTCGCGGTGCTTGTCGAAACCACCGGCGGCCGCTGGCCGGAGAACCAGACCGGCATCGCCCGCCTCCTGACCAGACTTGACATCGACGGCAGCGCAATACAAATGGCAGCAACCATCCGATCGCTGACCGCCGATCCCACGTGGCCCACACGCGCCCACGAAATCGAATCCAGCGCCGCCGAGTGGTGGCACCAGGGGTCCTCCTGACGACGCCAGGGGCCCGCCGCCCGGAATCATGCTGACGGGCACGCGGCGATAGCGGAGACGGTCACCCCACGCGTGAGCATGTCCGAGACACCGTTAGGATGAGTGCTGCTCCAGCAGCGCATCCCCCCAATTTTGTTCTGCTGGACACCCCCCCGTGCCCCGGCGTCATCCCCCCGATGCCGGGGCACAATCATGCGCACGTCCCACCACAAGGTCGACAGAGGACGGCGACAATCCCGGCCGGAAGACCCGTGGGCGACCCGGTCGCGGTTCGCTGCGATCCCAGGCCACCCACCGACTTCGAAGAGACGGCAGAGGACATCGGCCCACACCGATTCGGGGCCGCCCGGTGGACGCACCTGAGGAGCGGAACCCGCTCGGCACCGGGCTCGTGCCCCGTCTCTGATGCCTGACTCCGCTGAGCACCGGGCCCGCCGGCCTCATCCGGGGGGCAGGGCCGCCGGGCATCGAGTCCGGCGCTTGGCACTGCCCAGGACCAGGACCAGGACCAGGACCAGGACGCGATCGTCTGCGGCCAGGATTGCGCCACTCACGATCGATCAGCCCTTACCGCGCGTTGACCGGCACCACCAGCGGAGTCTCCCCTGCCCCGGCCGTTGGCGCCGATGTGCCATCATGACCGATAATCGAATGTATGTTCGATGAAAAGTTCGGGCACTGGCGCCCCACCTACGACCCCAAGCCGTGGCGCACGATCACCCCACCCCAGCCGGTGATGGTCGATCTGGCCACGGCGATCGCCCACGACGGTGGCCGCCTCGCCCACGATCTTCCGCTCCGGGTCCGCGCCGAAGGACTCAACCTCGACATCCAGGTTCCCGGCGTGCTGCATGCGTGGGCGCGCACCTCCCGCGGCTCCTGGCTGGCAGCATGCACCTTCACTGTCCCCACCGGAAACAATCTCGGCTCCCTCCAGGTCACCCAGTGGTGTCCCGCCACCGCCGTCACGCCGCGCGAAACCGGGCCGCTGAGTAGTTGATTCCACGACGCCCGACCGCGTCACACCCCACCGATCTGCAGCCTGTCCACCACCCACGCCCGGAGGAGGCGACGAAGGTGAGCACCAGCGACCATGCAATCGCCGAGGAAGCTGTCGACGTGCTCCGCCCCGACGACGTGGACGCCGACCTCCGCGAGGATATCGAAGGCCTGTGTCTCTGCGCCTTGCTCTGGGCACCGGCCGACATCGCCGCACGGGCGGTCGCCATTGTCGAAATCACTGACTTCCACCGCCCCCTCCACGCCGAGCTCTATGGTGTCATCGCCGCACTCGTGCGAGAGGGAGCACCTCACGGCGCCGCCATGGTTGCCACCGCCCTCGAGCGCGACGGCGAACTCGCCGGCCACCACGGCATCCGTATCGCCCGTGCCCTCACCGACGTCGCCACCGCGGGAGCTGATCCGGTCTCTCTCGGCTATTACGCCAAAGCTGTGGTTACCCGCGCCTACCGGCGCGGCTACCACGAGGCCGCGCAATCGATGGCCCAAGCCGCGGCCGAACTGCCCGACGATCAGCTCTTCGAGCACCTCCTCGCCATCGGCCGCGAACGCCGCACTGCCAGTCGGCGGCTCATCGCCGTTCGCGCCGCGGAGATCTGACACCCGCAGCCGCCGCCTGGGTGACCCGTTTGCCCGCAAATATGGAAACATACCGATCTGCATGTTTCATCAACGGGGAGGGCGGACATGGCGCAGGGGGATGACCCGCGCATGAGGGTCATGAGCAGTGTGATCTGGAGGTGGAGCAGATTCGACGGTCTCGCCAACCATCACCTGGAGCAGATTCTGCAACGGGGAGGCTTCCTCGACGGTGACATCACCGACCCGAAAGCCGTCAACCGGGCGGTACGCGTCGCCGTCGAAAACCCTGCCACTGTCGCAGAACTCGACGACTGGACGCAACGTGCCGCCACACGGTGCACCGGCGCACCCACCTCGGACCTTCGGTTGGAAGACTCGATCGGCTACCTCACTGCACGCCTCGACGCCGTCCCGTTGACCCCCGAGATGATCGATGAGTGCTTGCGCAAGGTCGCGGCCGTGGATGATCAGATCGTGGGGGCCAAGGACCTACCCGAGCTGGCGCACCCGGACGCCACGACGACCGCGCTGCTGTGGAGATACGTCGAGGCCCGAGGCAGGGTCCTCGCCGCCTCACTCTGACTCGGCCGCGGCGGCGGGCTGACCCGGGGGCCTTGGGACCATGGACATGTCCAGGTGTCCGGAGACAGTGCTGGTGTCCGGGAGCGGGCCGCGCAGTTCGGGATTGGAGATGAGCCGATCGGCGGCGGTGCCAGATCGTGCTTGGCGGATTCTCCCGCCCAGTGCCACTTCCCGACCTCGACACCAAGTTCCCAGGGCGTCACCCCGGCGTCGGGGCGCACCTGCCGTTCATCATGGTCGGGCGCACGAACGGATGCGGTGGACACCGTCTGTGCCCGCGGACAGTGGTGGGCAGGACCCGGCGGCATCAGGAGTAGGACAGGAGGCAGCGCCGAACTCGGGTTCGGGTCGAGTCTCGCAGGTGACGCGGCTGTGCGTGGACGGCCTGGCCACCGCTCCGGTTGTCAGTGGGCGTCGACGAAAGCGTGCTCGATGTCCGCGGGGATGCGTCCGCGGGAGGAGATCTCGTACCCGTGCTGAACAGCCCACTGCCGGATTTCCTTGGCGGTGCTTGTGCTCCGGTTTCGTCGAGGTCGGTGTCTCGGCCGTTGTTCCCGCACGGGCTGCTCGGTCGCGGGGCTCTCGTCGGCCTCGTCCGTCTCCTTGACCGGCTCCCCTTTTCCCTTACCCGCTCGGTTTCCGTCTGTGCGGCCCTGTTCGTTCTCTGCGGGCCCCTCCCCCTCACGGTCCTTGGTCTCGCCCTCGTCCGGCTCGACGAGGTGCAACCGGCGGATATCGCCGGACCTGCCCAGTGCGCCGGCTCCAGTGCCCGCGTGCCCTGCCGGGCTCTCACCGCCGGAGTGGAGCCGGCTGGTCAGCGAATCGATTTGCGAGGTGACCGCAGTGATCGCCGCGGCTTTCGCGGAGGTCATCAGCTCTCCCCGAACGGTCTCGCAGAGCTTGGCGACCTCCGGGGAACTGGTGAGCGTCGCGGTCCCTCGCCCCAGCAGGTAGCCCGCCCCGAGGGCCACTACCACCTGGCCGCTGGTTTTCATCGTCGTCACCCCGCAACTTGCCGAGCTGTCGTCCGCGTACCTCGGCCGGCGGGCGGGAAGGGTGTGTGTTGGAGCCGTGCCCGGCGCGGGGTGCGTATACGGGTGCTTACCCGGGGCCGGGACGCCTAATCATCGGTACGCAACGTCCGTGGACGGTGGGTCGAACGGATGGCGTCCCCCGATCGCGTATGGCGGTGCACGTCCACGCCGATCTCGGCTGGCACAGCGGTGCTCAGCAGGAGTGCAGGACCTGGCTCATCGCGTCCTTCTCCGCCTGGGTCACCCACAATCGGTAGAGGGCTTTGACGTCGATCTGCCGGGAGATGTAGGTGCACCGGTAGGTCTTGTTCGGCGGCAACCAGGATGCGGCGTCGGAATCGGACTTCTTCGCATTCGTGGGGCCGTCGACGGCCTGCAGGTTGCGGGGGTCGTTGGCCAGGTCGCGGCGTTGCTGCGGGCTGAGCTGCTGGGCGCCCTTCTGCCACGCGTCCGACAACGCGACGACGTGATCGATCTGGACGGCGGTGGAGGTGTCCTGCCCGCGGACGAACGCGATGGTGGTGCCGGTGCAGGTGTCGTGCAGGGTGCCGGTCGCCACCACACAGTCCCGAGTGCTGGTCTTGTAGGTCAGGACCACCAGGTCGCGGCGGAGGATGTCGTTGCGGGTGTCGCAGCCGTTGTGTCCGCCCTCGACACCGTTGTCGTCGGACCAGGACGGGCCGAACTGCTCCCGGGTGTAGCCGGTCTTCGGCGCCCGGCCCTTCACCGCGAGGGTCTCGAGCTTCGACAACGCCGGTCCCGGATCGAAGGCCGGTTCCGGGGCGGCCGGTGCTCCCCCGAGTGCCCCGGTGCCCGGGTCCGCGTCGGCGATGGCCGAGCACCCCGACAGACCGAGGACGGTGACCGCACTCAACGCGAGGAGGGCGGTCCGGGGGCGTGGGCGCATGCGACTGTTCTCCTGTTACCTGTGTGACTGATGGTGCGCACAGTATGGCGATCACCTCCGACAACCGGCGTCCCGGGGATGGACTGAAAGCGATGCCGGGAGGATTCGTCGACCGCTGGACGGCCACACGGGACGCCGCCGTGCAGTAGGCAGATGTCAGGCACCAAATACAGACATGAATTTTTTGCCTAGCCGGTAACGTACCTCATGCAAACTAGACCGGTCTATATTCACCGGTGCTGGCCTTTCGTGGCGCCGGTAGCCGGTGCGGGTTTTGTTGGCGGTTTTCCGGTTGAACCCGGCATCATGCGGCGCGGCGTCACCTGTCCGGTCCAAGTTGGCACTTCGGCAGCCGAATACAGGGTGCGTGCGGCCATCCAGTGCCTTCCTGCAGGGTGTCGAGCTCTACGGAAATGTCATCTTCATCCGGACTGATTACCGCGGCCGTGTCTTGTCGACATACCGCGATTTCACTCATTCCCGATCAACCCGGAACAGACGGCCAGGTCCGGTGGCGTTGCGCAGATCGGCAAGAGCACCCCGACTGCGGTCAGAGCCTCGAGGGCGACCCCCTCCCGCCGGTGTCCAACCCGCCCCCCTAACGATGCATTCCAGTCTGGCATGCGTACTTGCATACCACCGATGAACGGTTTAGTGTCTCGTATCACAGCGGTTCAACATGTGGCGCGAGAGTCACCATCCGCCTAGTGCTGAACGCGAGAGCTCACCTGGAGGAAACCCGTGCAACCGGCACTTCCGGCTTCGGCCTCGGAATGGGTGTCACACCGGACGAAGCGGTTCCCCAAGCACGACGAGTCATCGAGTCGTTCGACGACGTCGAGCGACCTGGGATCCGCTGCGATCCCTGTCGACGGCGAGATGACCAGTTGCCCGAACGCGGAGCCTTTGCCCCGGACCGCTAATCCGGGGCAAAGGCTCCGCGCCAGCTACGAGCGGCTGATCACCAGTCGCTCGGTGGTCGACAACAGCCGCCGGCCGCGTGCCGACGACCTTTGTCGATAACCAGGAGGAATGATGCAGAACGGATTCATTGTCATAAACACGGTGGTCGCCGTACTAGGCGCCATCGCTCTCATCGTGGGCGCGCGGTTGAGCCCGATCGTCGGCCTGCTCATCGCGGCCCTGTATCTTGGCCTGACCTCCGGGCTCGGCGTGACAGGCACGATCAGCGCGATCACCAGTGGATTCGGCGAAATTCTCGCCGAAATCGGACTCCTGATCGCGTTCGGTGTTCTGACGGGCGCGCTCCTCAACCACGTGGGTGCGATTGAGCGACTGGTGGCGATGCTGCAGCGAATATGCAGCCCACGGGCGATGCCCTACAGCACTGCGCTCTTCACCGGGACCATCATGCAGAGCATCTTCATCGACGTCATGGTGGTCATCACGGCGCCGATGGTCCGACAGGTTGCGCCCAAGATCGGGGCAAAGGGACTGCCGCGGATGGTCTCAGCGTTGGCAATCGGAAGCGTGACCGGCCTGGTGCTCGTAGTGCCCGGAGCCGCAAGTGTCGCAATCGCCGGCGTGCTGCATGTCTCGCTCGGGAAAATGATCCTCGTCGGTCTGGCGGTTGCCGTTCCGACGATCCTGATCGCGACCTGGATCATGAACCTTCTGTTCCTGCGTCTGGGATGGTGGGACCCCGCGAAAGACGAGATTCCGGCAGACGAGGACCCAATGCAATACGAGGTTGCGCCGAACGCGACCGTTGCCGTCGGCGTCGGCGGGGGCTCATCCCCGGAACCGCCACAGCAGTCAGCCGAAGGTCGTGCCGTCAATGCCGCCGGCGGCGGGACTGGAACCAATGGTTCTTCGCAGCCGTACGTTGCCGGTGACACCACACGAACCGCGCCGGTGAACCCGCGCGTCCGCGAACTGCATCTAGCCGTCCTCTTCGCCCCCCTCCTTACAGGACTGCTGCTGATCAGTGCCGGTGGAATCGCGGAGATCGCCGGCATCGAGCAGCCAGTACTCGAATTTCTGGCCAACCCGATTGTCGCGTTGTTCATCAGTCTGATCGGCACGATCGCCCTGACCCGATACTCGCTGGGACATCACGAACTCGAAGAAGCGATGACCGAGGGATTCCGGAACAGCGGTCAGATCCTGATCCTGACCGGAGCCGCCGGCGCGCTGGCAAGCACCATCACACAGGTAGGACTCGGAGAAGTTCTTGGAGGCTTTCTCTCGGCCAGCCACGCACTGCCACTGCTGACGGTGTGGTTCATGGCCGCCGTTATTCATGTCCTCATCGGCACGGTGACCATCTCCGCGATCATGGCGGTCGGTGTGATCGCACCAGTCGCGGCCATGATGGGAATCGATCCCGTCCTCATTGCCCTTGCGGCCGGCAGCGGATCCATTTTCGCAGTCCACCTCACGAGCAATACCTTCTGGCAGTTCCAGACGTTGTTCGGACAAACCGTGCGAGGAACGCTGAAGACCTACACGGTCGCGATCTCCATCGCGTCGGTGGTGTCCCTCGTGCTGCTCATTCCTATCTCGTACATCCTCTGACGAACACGACTGCCCGAGAACACCTCTCGGAAATGCAGTAGCCGCACAGGACGTCTCGCCAACCCCCCGAGTACCCCCTTCCACGCCTGAAACGACCCCTGCCGAATCTCAGCTACTTGCATGCAACATCGCGTACCACTGTTAATTGTTCTAGTATGCAAACTAGTATGCATAAACTATCGAAAGGAATCTCATGCCTGAGCACCCCGCCTACCGGATCGCCCTGCTGCCCGGCGACGGCATCGGCCCTGAAGTCACCGAAGCCACCCGCGTGGTCATGGACGAGGTGAATGCCCAGCTGAACATCGCGATGACCTACCACCACTACGACGTGGGCGCCGAGGTCTACCGATCGACTGGCGAGTCCATCTCCGAGCACACCATGCACGCCATCGGAGAGGCCGATGCTGTGTTGCTCGGTGCTGCCGGTTTGCCTGATGTCCGCACTTCCGAGGGCACGGAGGCAACACCGCAGATCGACATCCGCGAACGCTACGGACTTTTCGCCAGTCTGCGACCGGCAATCCTGTTTGCCGGGGTGCCCACCAAGATCAAGGCCGAGCAGGTCAACATGCTCGTCATCCGGGAAACCACCGAAGGACTGTTCGCCGGCCGACACGACGCCGCCGAAGCCAGCGATACCGAGGCCAGCGACAGACTGACGATCACCCGAGCCACCAGCGAGCGTCTGTTCAAAGTTGCCTTCGAGCAGGCTCGCCAACGACGCGCGACCCAGCACACCCCCGGACGCGTCACCCTTCTCGACAAGTCCAACGTCCTGCGCTCGAACGCCTTCATGCGGAAGGTGTTCGACGACATCGCCGCCCAGTATCCGGACATCGAATCAGAGCGTCTCTACATCGACGCCGGATCGATCATGCTGGTGACCCAGCCTGAACGATTCGACGTCGTGGTCACCGAGAATGTCTTCGGTGACATCGCATCGGAGATCGCAGCCGGCGTTGTCGGCGGACTTGGTGTCGCACCATCGGGCGACATCAGCGAAACCCACGGTGTCTTCCAACCGTGCCATGGATCCGCCCCCGACATCGCAGGAACCGACAGCGCCAACCCAGTGGCGACCATCCTGTCGGCCGCCATGCTCTACGACTGGCTGGCGGACAAGAGCGGCGATCAGCGATGCCGCGACGCCGCGACCGCAGTCCGGACAGCCGTGGCTACCGTGCTTCACGACGGACCCACGACCAAGGATCTCGGTGGTACAGCCAGCACGACCACAGTGGTGGAAGCCATTGTGGGCGCACTGCGGCAGTTGGAGTACGGCCCGGCCCTGGTGTGAGACTCCGGCGATGATTCGCATGGTGTTGAGGTCACGTCGCTTCTCGAGGCAGATCGCTGCCCATGCACATCCCTCGGCCGCTTGATTCCGCATTCCAACGCGGGTTACCCGACGCTCGCCAGCACAGGTTGGTGGCCGTATCTCGTCGCACTTCGGAAGTAGTCATCTCAAACCCGGCACTGTCTCGCATCCCGCGCCGCAGTGCCGGGTTTGGCCCGAATCCGACGAGCGAAGTCGCATCCGCTCCGGTGTCGTGTCCCGGCAACCGGCACGACTTCTCAACGGGAGGCTGTCGAAACAGACAGCGTGAACTACAAGTAGCTCACTTCCCGAGCCGCACGAAGCTCGCCGTTGGAACCGGGTTGAGCGCCTCGAGGATCGGCACCAAGGTGTCGATGCCCCGCTTACGGTGATTTTCCAGCTCGGACCGAGCGTTTACCGGATCCCGTTTTCCGATAAACGAGGCGATGTTTGCGTGATCGATATTGGACTGAGTCGGCACCGGACGAAAGCGCACGGTCAATAGCCGGGCACGGTGGGCATGTTCTTCCAGCATGGCTCCCACGCGGATCAGACGACTGTTGCCGCTCGACTCGATGAGAAGCCGGTGAAATGCGTTGTCGGCCTCGGCCCACATCATCAGGTCATGCTGTTCGAGCGCTTGCTCGCATTTCGCGTTCGCGGCTGCGAGTTCCGCGTCGATCGGGTCCTCGGGAGAGCGACCGGCCAGTGACGCGACAGCGATACCTTCCAAGCCGATGAGGACCTCATAGATCTCGCGCATCGCCCCGGCTTCTAGCGGAGCGATGGTCAGTCCGCGGCGTGAGGAGACCTCGAGCCATTCTTCGTCCTGGAGCCGGACGACCGCCTGGTGCACCGGCGTGCGGCTCACCCCGAGCCGTTTGGCCAGTTCAGGCTCCGAGACCTTGCTGCCAGGCGCCAGCGCTCCGGTGATGATGGCGGCTTTGATCTGCTCGTAGGCGCCGTCCGCGTGCCCGACACTAGGCGTCGCGCTGCCGATCTGTTGGCCGGTGGCCATGAGAGTCGTCCTCCCCTGTAGGAACCCAATCTGAATACATACTGCCATACCAGCTGGCATCTCGCCGGTCACCGGCCCTCCGGCCGCCATCGTGCACAGCGCAAGGCAGACGGTGCCATAGGTCCCGCACATGCACTGCCGGAACCGTCACTGCAGCGGGCATTCGCGAAATACGGACGGCCAGTTCAGCACACAGGCGAATTCAGCCGAAGGATGGGAACCGGACACCTACTGCGCCGGCACGTCGCCGCGCCTCAGTCCGCCCACTGCCGGTCGCCTCGGCGATGACCCGGCATTCCCATCACCTTCATCCCACAATCTTGCATACCTTGCAGGATGCAACATGGAATGGCACAATATTCGGAGTCATGCAACGGGTCGTCAACTGCCCGCGCGCCCCAGAAGCACTGACGATCCAACTTCGCCGAGCAAGGAGTACGGCGAGGAGACACTCGACGCCCCGGCCCGGGGCAGGCGATCGGGGAACGACGCCCGCGAACGCCGAGCAGGACAGATCGGCCCCTCACGAAAGCCCTTTTGCCGCAAATTTTTCGGGAAGCAAACAGCCAGTCCGACATGAGTAGCGACAGCCAGCAGGTCGAGGGCAATCGGCGGGTCCAACCGCATCTACGAATCACACAACACTCTGCGACTTACGACGGAAGGATCACTCCGATGAAGGTTACGAAGCCGCTGATCATCGAAGCTCGGCTGAACGAAAAGACGATGCGATCGGGCAACGACGCGTTGCCGTACACCCCGGAGGAGGTCATAGCCGACGCGCAAGCGGTCTATGAAGCCGGCGCCTCAATGGTGCACTGGCACGCCCGCGATGCCATGGGTGTCGAACATCCCAACAGCGTAGAGATGAATGCCGAAATCATCCGCGGCATCAAAGCGAGCACCCCACTGTTGCTTCACCCGACGATGGGTTTCATCGGCACTCAGAACAATGCGAGCGCACGCGTGGCTCAAATGGATGCACTGCAAGCCTCCCAGGACACGCGGGTGGACGTGGTACCGGTCGATATGGGTGCCTTCATCGCTGATCGATGGGACGCCGAGCGACGCGTCTTCAAGACCGCCGATGTCGTGATGACCAACAAGGTCGACTACCTGCACGACTTGCTGACAAGCCTGCAACAGACCAAGACCATGATCATGTCGGTTGTGTGGGGAGCAGGCGCCGTTCGGACGGCGCTGGCATTTCAAGAGGCAGGATTGATCGGGGACCGAACATTCTGGGAGCTCGGCTTCACCGGAGAAACGATGCCGGGTGGTCCGCCGGCGACTGCATCCAATCTCGAGTCCTACCTGGAGCTGATACCCAGCGTCGACGAATGGACCGTACTCGTCATGGGGGGCGACGCGATGGAGATCGCCGCACAGGCCATCATGCGCGGAGGCCACGTCAGTATCGGTCTTGGGGACCATCACTACGACCGGTTCGGCAAGCCCACCAACGCTGACCTCATCGCCAAAGTCGCAGACATGGCGCGCATCATCGGCCGTCCAATCGCAGACACCGAGCAGGCCCGAAAAATGCTGGCGCTGTAAGGTTCTGCATTCAACTCGACATCAACTGGTGGGCAGCCGTTTGTCATCACCACCAGCGCTTGCTGGGAGTAGGCGGACGGTTCGCCTCGCCTGCCGCGAGAGATCGCGTCGTCAGCCCTCATAAAGCCGCCTTCACAACACCCAAAGGACACCAGGCGCCGCGTTGCGGACAGGGGCGGCGCCAACACTGCCTCGAAGAACCGCTCTACCGCAGTCATTTCCGGCCGAGGGCAAGCCGATCCAGAGGTGAGACCCGAAGGAAGTACCCACGTGCCATTCTTGTTTTTCGTTATCTCCCGCTGCCTGCAAAGCCTTCGACCGCAACCTTTACGGGGATCGTTCGCCAAAATCATCACACGGGTTGCAGAGGCTAGAGCAACAGCTCGATGGATAGAATCGACACCAACTGACATCGGATAGCGACATGGCACAGCGGACGGCTCCGGGTGCGCGCGGTCTGTTCGTTCCCGGCGATTTCAGGCCGTGCGGTCGGTGTTCGCGGCGGTTGATCGGCGCCGATGCCGTTCCGGGATGCTCGGTCGCGGCGATCGCCGCGGGACCCGCCGGCGGCTTCCGGGCACAGTGGCGAGGTGCTCGCGGATCAGGCGGAGGGTGGTCGCGGGCAGTTCGAACTGGGGGACGTGTCCGCAGTTCGGCAGGATCGCCGTTGTGGCGGTGGGGACGGTGTCGGTGACGTGGCGGGCGAAGGCGGCGGGCACGAGGCTGTCGGCGTCGCCCCAGAGGAATAATGTCGGCGGTTGTAGGGCCGCGATCCGATCCCAGAGTCCGGTCGCCCCGAAGGGTTCGTCGAGGTAGAGCCCCAACAGTGCGGATCCCAGCGCCCGCCGCCGGGCTGCATGCCGCAGCGACAACTCCCATTCGTCGGCGGCCGCCTGGTACCAGTGCCGCGGCACCGACTCCGGATCCGCGAACAGGGCTCGCAGACCGGCGCGGGCGGCGGTGTGCAGCAGTGCGGGCGGCACGACGATCGGTAGCCGGGCCAGATCCACCGGAAAGACTCGGGCGAGTGCGGCCAGCCTACGGCGGCGGCGGAAGGCCATCGCCGGACACAACAGCACCAATCCGGACACCGCATCCGGATCCCGCAGCGCGAGTTCCAGGCCGACGCGTCCGCCGAGCGAATGGCCGATCACCGCACCGCCGCGGGCATCGACGGCGTCGAGGAACGCGCGTAGCCACCGATGCAGCATCTCGGGGGTGTACTGCCAGCTAGGGGTTGCGGAGGAGCCGAAACCGGGCATGTCGGGGCACAGCACCCGGTGATCGGGTGCGAGGGCGGCCAGGACGGGCAGCATCGAGGTGTTATTGGCGCCGAGGCCGTGCAGCAGAACGACCGGCGGGTTGTCGGGGTCGCCGGCTTCGAGGTATCCGGTGTGCACACCGTAGGCGGAGGTTTCGCGGGCGCGGGCCCGAGTGGGCAGCGCGGCGTCTGGTGCGAGGGTGCCGCCGATCGTCAGGACAGTGGTCATGCTGCCGCGTACCTGGAGGGAGCCGGCCAGGAACGCGTCGGCGACGCTGGCTCGGCCGGTGAGCAGATCGCACAGGGTATTTGCATCGGTGCGGACGATGCAGGTCGGGTGCGGGACCGCCCCGCGGATGTGGGTGACGGCGCCTTCGTCGACACGGACCGTCCATGTCCCGTGGTCGGCGATATCGAGGACCATCGTGACGCGCCGGTGGCCGAGCACGCTGCGGGTGACATCGCGTGGCAGGTACTGGGTCAGACAGATTTCCGGATCACGGCTCTGGGTTGATCGCAATGTCGTCATGACCGCTCCTTCGCGCTCCGATGCCTCGCTGATCCGGTCGGATCGGTGGAGATGCACTCCCTCGTGAGGAGTGCATTCGGGGCGTTCTCTCGCCTTGTCTGTAGTTTCAACATCGAATCTGCCCGAAGGAATTCCTGGCTGGTCAATGTTTGCGCGGCGCCGGACCTACGACGGCCGGCATTCTGCCGTGGTCAGACCCGGTAGATCGGGACCTCGCACTCGATGAACAGGTCGACCCGGCTCGGACGGAAGGCATGGTGGTGGGGCACGATCAGTCCGAGTAGCGCTCCGAACCTCGAGGTGGTCTGCCGTGTCATCGCTCGGCACGCTCGCCGGGGTAACTGATCCGGGCATGGGTTTCCCGATCGCCGAGTGCGTCTCTCGCCTGTATTGGAGCTTGCGCCTCCTGCGGTTCACGATCGGGGGTGACAGCGATACAACCAGCGCCGCTGACGGGTCCGGTGCGGAGCCGTACAGTCGCGGACAACCACAGAGGAGGCGATGACATGGGGACAGAGTTCGACGGCCGTGAAGCCCGGACCGACCCAGACCAGGAACATTCGCACCCCGCACACGAGAGCTCAACCAACGAGACGATCGCACCGACCGAACGCGACCGTGAACTGTCCGAACTGGTGGACGACCTCGAAGAACGCGTCGCCGCTGAACACGAAGCGCAGGATGTGCCCGGCAACGCAGCCGAGCGGGCCGACACGACGCCTACCGACACCGGCGATGACGCCCCGGACTGATCCCTCGGCGCGGCACGGATCGAGCAGCCGGTTCCCGGTGGACACAGTCCACCCACTGGTAGTGGACCTCGGCGGCGTCGGCGGGTTTCGCCGACAAGGGCGCCAGCGTTCGGCGCACCACAGATGAAGGAGGTCGCCGGCCACACCGTCGCGTAGTCGAACGGTTCCGCAGTGGCATCGCTGCAGGCGAATGGACAGGTCTGGTTGGGCGACTTTGCGGATTCCCCCGCACCCTTGCGTCGTGCTCGCTCGCATCCGATACGTGCGTGCGTGCAGCACGCGGGTCCGGCCGGTCTCGGTTCATAGTCCGCAACTGGACCGAATGATGTACTGCGTCAGTCAGTCCCACAATTAGGTCTTGCGAGTAATCCGTTCCGTAATCAAAGATGAGGTGCCCGACGCCGACCTCCTGCCACTGCTCCGCACCACCGCAATTCCGCTGGCCACCTTCGGTGCGACGATCGCCGCCCTGACCGGAAGCCACCCTCACCGGCGCCGACAAGGATTCCAACGAGCTCGTGGCAGCGATAGCGCCGTAGCGCTGATCTCCACTATCGGCGTAATGACCAGAGACCACGAAGGCGACCTCCCCCACCGGCTGGGTGCCGGAGCTGCTTCTCATGCGAGCGGCGTGGCTCATCGAGAACACCGTCGACCTCGTGCACCAGCGGCTGCCCGCTACCACTGGAAGTCGCCGGGAACGTCCTGCCAAATACGCTGGCAGACAGAAATTCTTGTTCGGCCGATAATCTACCTTATGTAAACCTGGCCGCTCGGAGCCCTCCCCGCACTATCCGCCTGCGAACGGTGCTGTCCGGTCCGGGTTTTGTTGGCAGCTTTCCGGTTGAACCTGGCATCGTGCGGCACGGCGTCACCGGTCCGGTTCAAGGTGGCAATTCGGCGGCCGAATACCTGGTGCGTGCGGCCATCCAGTGCCTCCCTGCAGTGTGTCGAGCTCTACGGAAATGCCATCTTCATCCGGACTGGATATCGCGGCCGTGTCCGAGAATTGTTGGCATATCGCGAGGTCACTCATGCCAACTCAACCCGGAACGGACAGGTGCGAGCACCTCCACTGTCCGCTGACAGGACAGTTGGCATTATTGACAAGGTATGCGGCACAATACGGTTTGGCGCTTAGTCAGGCAATTTGACATTCGGCACGCCTTGCGAAACTGGGGCACGTGCGTTTGAAACGCTGCCGCGAACAGGTCCGGCGTGCTGGCAACTTTGCCGTCGAATCTGACCGACAACGTCTCGATTCCCGTCAACGCAGGGGGCATTCCCCCAATTCGCGTATGCCACCTCCACTGACAGCGGACAAACAGGGACCACCCGTCGGCCCGCCAACCAGGTACCCAGGGAAGGAAGTCGGTCAGTGTGCTCGTGCCATCAGGGTTCGATAGCTGCCGTAGAGGACGCCGGCGGCGAGGACCGCAAGGAGGGCGGTTCCTCCGAAGAAGGTGAATTCGTGTGCCGGATTGTATGTTTGGGCGAGCAGGCCAGCGAGGGTCGATCCGCCGGCCATGGTGAGGAAGTACAGTGCCGTCATTTCCGCCTTGTGTGCCTGAGGGGCCAGTTGGGCGGTGGCTGACAGTACCGAGGGGACGACGGCGATTTCACCGGCGGCGAACAGGACCATTACGGCGAGAGCGATGATCACCGAGTTCGTCGGTCCGCCGGTGCCGGCCATAGCGGCGAAGATTGCCATCGCGGCGGCCAGCAGAGCGATCCCCGCGACCACCTTCGTGCCGGGGCTGGGTTGCCGGTCACCGAGTTTGGTCCAGATGAGTGCGTAGAGCGGTGCGAGCACGGTCGCGAACAGGCCTTCAAGGGTGATGATCAAGGCGGCGGGCATCGTCACCGAGCCCACGGTCAGATCGACGCGCGTGTCCATGTATACCGCGAGGGTGGTGAACAGCTGAAACAGCAGGGTCCAGAAGAGCAGACTGCTCAGGAACATCGGGATGTAGGCGACGACCCGTTGCCGTTCTTTGCCCACGGTCTTGTGCGAGGTCAAGAGCATCGCAAAGTAGGCGAGGCTGGCGACGACGATGACGACGGTGAGGACGGCGCTGATGTTGTCCAGGTTGAGCACGCCGGTGAAGCCGGCGACCGCGATCGCGGCGATGGCCATGCCCGCCACCGCGGCGGTAGGCGCTCGCCGGGAGCGGGGCAGCGGGTTCGGCACCGTGCGCGTTGCGTCCGGCAGGTTCTTGTAGCCGGCAACGTACTGGGTCACACCGAGCAGCATCCCCACGGCCGCCGCCCCGAAGGCGATGTGGAAACCGGCCGAACTCTGCAGCACTCCGGTCAGCAGGGGACCGAGGAACGCACCCAGGGAAATACCCATGTAGTAGAGCGAATAGCCGGAATCACGCCGGGGGTCCTCGTCCGAGTAGAGCATGCCCACCATGGTGGTGACGTTGACCTTCAGCCCACCGGTACCGGCCACGATCAAGATCAACCCCACCGCCACCCCGGCGACCGCCGGCACCAGCGCCAGGACCAGGTGACCGAGCATGATCAACATCGCCGAGTACAGAACGACCGTACGAGCGGCGACCAGTCGATCAGCGATCCAGGCACCGACCATCTGCGAAACGTAGACGGCACCCCCGTAGGACCCGGCGACACCGACGGCCACACCGACATCGAGGCCGAGCCCACCGTCGGTGAGTGAGTAGTACAGGTAGTAGGCGAGGATGACCTGCAATCCGTAGAAGCTGAATCGTTCCCACAGTTCCGTGCCCGCCAGGGTGACCAGCCCGCGAGGGTGCGCGGTCAAGGTCGCTCGTGGCGCCATCGGGTCCCCCGGAGCAACTGGTGCCTGGACCGTTTCGTCCATTGTCATCGCTGATCTTCTTCCATCAATGTGCAGAGAACGCCCGACGAGTGCGTGCGCGGAGGCATTCGGGTGGTCACGGTGCGGCCGGAGCGGTGCTCGATGTGGCGGTGTGCTCGGCGAGGCAGGCCTTGCGGTAGGTGCGGCTCAGACCGGCGCAGGCAGTGCAGATCGCCGGGGACCCGGGCACACTCGGGTCGCGGTCCATTTCGATCGCGATGTAGCTGTGACCGCAGGCATGGCACTTGATCCGGGCTTCCCAGACGTCGGTGACCTCGTCGCGGGGGTCCGCTGCTCGACGGAGCAGGACGCTGCGTGTCTGCAGGCTGAAGGCTGCCGCGTAGGCGGCGCCGGCGAGGACGAACGTGATCGGTGTCGACCAGGTGGCGCCGATACTGCCGCTGTACTGGTACAGGACGATCCCGATGAGGGCGCTGGCGAACCAGATCCAGGCTCCGGCGCCGAAGTTGGCGAGCCGGCCGGGACGGAATTCGGGCATGTCGTGGCGGTCGCCGTGGCGGTTGCGTGCGATGTGGACGAGCAGGATGGCAACCCACGCGGCGATGAAGGCGCCCTGCCAGGCGAGCGCGACCAGCAGATAGCTGAGCACATCGGTGAGCATGAACAGGTAGGTGATGGCACCGCAGATCAGAACGGCGGCAACCCGGGGCAGGCGGGTGCGGAACAGCCGGGTCCACAGGGCCTCGAAGTTGGTGGAGGCCTCGTAGAAGTTGGCGGTGTTGATGCGGGCCTGGGTGACCCAGACCAGGAGCAGGCCCCAGCCGCCGAGCAGGGCGACCATGGTGTCGACGATGGCGGTGGACGACACCTCGCCGGACAGACCGGCGGCGTAGGCGATGAAGATGCCGATCAGCCCGTTGGCGAGGTAGACGAACAGGTAGAACACCGGCCCGAAG
Organism: Rhodococcus sp. NPDC057529; assembly: GCF_042802055.1. NCBI lineage: Bacteria > Bacillati > Actinomycetota > Actinomycetes > Mycobacteriales > Nocardiaceae > Rhodococcus > Rhodococcus sp. NPDC057529. Next base: position 8,377 of record NZ_JBHVEY010000020.1, on the reverse strand, counting down.
ACGACGACCCCGTTGGCGCGGGCGTCCTGAGGTTTGCCGAACCGGGCGAAGTCCATCGTGAACATCATCAGCACGAGGACGCCGAGGTAGACGAAGAACGCGTAGAGCCAGCCCGGTGCGGCAAGGTCGAGTGAGGTGTTCGGGGCGTGGGCGAGCCATCCGGTGGTGTCGTTGCCGCGGGCGATGAGGACGACGACGAGGATCAGCCCGGCCCAGTAGATCGGCAACAGGGCGGCGTTGTATTTGTCCATCCAGCGGCGGATGCTGCCCATCACCAGGGGCAGGTTCATCGTGACCGCGATGGCGTACCAGATTCGGATGTCGAGGAACCCGAGGTAGGCGTGAAATGCGTGCGCGATCATCGAGCTTTCGAAGACCGCGTAATAGATCGAGGTCGCGGCCAGGATGAGGGGCGCGACGATGGAGCCGGAGGCGCCGAAGAGGCGTTGGGAGATCAGGGCGACGGTGAGCCCGGTCCGGGTGGCGTAGCGGGAAATGATCGACCCGAACAGGCCGAACACCGCGCAGGCGAGCACGATGCCGATCAGGGTGTTCGTGGTGCCGACGACGGCGGCGAGGGTGGCGGCGGTGACCAGGTAGAACATGCCGCTGACCAGTGAGTACCAGGACATCGACAGCGATTTCTTGCTGCTGCGCCAGGAGTGGGGAACGACGTGGGTGGTGTAGTCCTCGGTCGCGGCGTCCTTCACGACCTGCGGATCATCGGTGAAACTGACCTCGAGTGGCGTCAAATTGCGGCCTACAGCCAGCATTGCGATTCCTTCCAAGCAGCAACCGGGGTTCAGTGGCTGGACGGCACGGACCATGCACGTCTGGCACCCGGTGTTGAGATTCTGGGGGCTTGGTTGGAAGGAATCGTTCGGCGTTTCGATCCCTGAGAGGTGAACGCTAGGCCGAGTTTTCGGAACATGTCAAGGGTTCGTTCTTACATCCATCGAACGGTGATGCCCGTCGCCGGAAGGGTCGTGGCAGCCCCGAGCGCACCACGACAGCGCCACCTCCGGTGCCCGTCTCGACGCACCATCGGTCAGAGGCTCAATGGGTCCGGAACCTGCCTGATCTGCGCAGACGCCGCGCAGAGGCCAGGCGGGTTGACGTCGGGGATGTGACGTGGGACGCTTTTCACAACTTGGTTGGACCATCATACTAATGCCGTCGGCGCGGCGCCCATTCCACGGAAAGACGCAACAATGAGCACGATGACGAAGAACTACGAAGACCGGGCCCGAGAACTCGGGTTGGAGATTCCGAACTACGGCACCGGCGGGTACTACGGCGCCGACACGTACGGGAGCATGAAGCCGCACCACATCGTCGGCAACGTGTTGTATCTGAGCGGACACACCCCGGACACCACCGACGGCACCGTGCGCTACCCGGGCCGGCTGGGCGAGAACCTCACCGTGGCCGAGGGTTATCAGGCCGCGCGCCTGACCGCGTTGAACTGCCTGGGCGGCATCCGATTTGCGCTCGGCTCACTCGACCGGGTCAAGGGCATCATCCGCTCGTTGTGTTTCGTGACCTCCACCCCGGACTTCACCGAGGTGCACAAGGTGTCGTCCGGTGCGACGGATCTGTTCGTGGAGGTCTTCGGCCCCGAGGCCGGCCTGGGTGGGCGTGCCACCATCGGCGTGATGAGCCTGGCCGGTGGCAGCAGCTTCGAGAACTGGGTGACCGTCGAGATCGACGACTGACCCCGCGCGGCGGAGCGCCTCGACGGTATCGCGGCTGCCCGTATTGGTAGCTTGGTCGGACCATCACACTAGCGGGAGGCTGACGTGACGTCCTGGGAGAACCTCGCGATGCCGAGCGGCTCACTGTCGGAGCGGTTGAGCGAGCGGTTGATTCGCATGATCACCGACGGTGAGCTCGAACCCGGCGCGAAACTGCCGAACGAGCGGGAACTCGCCGAGAGCGTGGGGATCTCCCGGACCTCGGTGCGCGAAGCGTTACGGGATCTCGAGTTGCGGGGGTTGATCAGCCGCAAACCGGGCCGCGGCACCATCGTCGAGGCGCAAGTCAGACCGGAACTGCACGCCGGGATGCTCGGTGTGATGGACTCCTCGCACCGGGCGCTCCGCGAGGTGATGGACCTGCGGGCCGTGATCGAACCGCCTATCGCCGCCCGAGCGGCGGGGCGCGCCCTCGAAGGCGAACTGGTCACCCTGCTCCGCCCGGTCGAACTGGCCGAACGCGAACTGCGGCAACCGGAACCGTCGGTCGAGCTGCTGATCCGGCTGGACGTGGAATTCCATGTCATCATCGCCCAACTCACCCACAACCCCATGCTCTCGCGACTGATGGACATCACCAACGAATGGATGGCACCGTCGCGGCAGTCGGCACTACAGACCACCACCCGCATCGAACGATCCGTGGCCGCCCACCGGCGCATCTACGAGGCCATCCGCGCCCACGACGCCGCCGGTGCGGGCGCCGCGATGACCGGACACATCCAGGAGATCGTCGACAACATCGGCGTCGGCCGATGGACCTCCGACATCCCATAGCAGAAAGAAAAGAACTCGATGTCTGACCCCCTCGCCGCCGGTGCGGCCGCGACCCCCCACACCGACGCCACCGCCGCGGCGCACCAGGCGTTCGCCGACGGCGGCAACGCCATCGACGCGGCCCTCGCCGCCGCCGCCATGCTCACCGTCGTCTACCCCAACCAGTGCAGCATCGGCGGCGACGCCATCGCCATGGTCGGCACACCGGACGGTCATGTCGAGGTCGTCAACGGATCCGGCCGGTCGGCGAGGGAGCTGGACCCGGCGGACTATGTCGGCCCGGACGGATTCGTCCCCGTCACCGGCGCCAAGAGCGTCACCGTTCCCGGCGCGCTCAGCGCCTGGGAATCCCTCGCCGACCGGTGGGGCCGCCGCAGTCTCGGCGACGCCCTCCGCCCCGCCGCCGCAGCCGCGGCCACAGGAGTCGCCGTTGCCCCCGGAGTGCACCGCGACCTGGTCCGCGAACAAGCACTCCTCGCCCAGGACGACGGCGCCCGCCACGTCTTCTTCCCCGACGGCACCCTGCTGAGCGAGGGCCAGACCATGGATCTGCCGCGGCTGGCCGACACCCTGACCGCGATCGCCGACCGGGGCACCACGGAGTTCTACCGGGGCCCCGTCGGCGCCAGCGTCATCGACACCCTGCGCAGACTCGGTTCCGACCTCACCACCGACGACCTTCGCCAGCACCTGCCGTCGATCGAGCACCCCTGCGCCACATACTTCGCCGGCGCCGAGTATCTGAGCTCGGGCGGCAACAGCCAGGGCACCTTCTTCCTCCAGGGACTCTCGGCCCTCGACATCGTGGCCCGCCGGCTCGGCCGCATCCCCGACCCCATCGGGCAGGACGCCTCGATCGTGGCCCGGATCCTCACCCGGACCGCCGCCGACCGTGACCGCCTCCTCGGCGACCCCGACGATGCGGCCGTCCCGGTCGCCGAACTGCTCGGCGACGACGCCATCGAGGCGCTGGCCGAGTTCGGGCTCGGTGAACGCGCACCCGCGGCGGCCTCGCAGTCCCGGACCTACGCGCGCCGTTCCGGCGACACCGTCGCCATCGTCACCGCCGACACCGAGGGAAACTGGGTCTCGTTGATCCAGAGCGCATTCCACGCATTCGGCTCCTGCGTCCTGGACCCGGAAACGGGGATCCTGCTGCACAATCGGGGGGCGTCGTTCAGCCTCGAACCCGCGTCCGCGAACCAGCTCGGCCCGGGCCGCCGACCACCGCACACCCTGATGCCGGTGCTCGTGAGACACGACGGCAACCTGGTCGGGGCGCACGGCACGATGGGCGGGCGCGCCCAGCCGCAGGTCCACACCCACCTCGCGCTCAACCTGGCGCTCGGTATGACACCGGAAGCGGCCACCGCCCGTCCCCGCTGGATCGTCGGGCAGATGGAGGCCGGGGCGGCCGCACCCGACGAAGCATCGACGATCTCGCTCGAACGCGGCGTCCCCGCCCCCGCCGTGTTCGATCTCAGCGAGGCCGGCTTCCACCTGAAAATGCTTCAGACACTCGATGATTCTGTGGGACACCTGCAGGTGGTGCGACGTGACCCGGCGGACGACTCGTTCCGGGTCGGGTCCGATCCCCGCTCCGACGGCCTGACACGAGCAGAACAGGAACCGGCGTGATGCGGCGCCCGAACCTGGCACTGTGGACCATGACAGCGGTCTCCTTCGGCACCGGCGCCCTCGACGCCGCCACCTACCTCGGGATGGACGGCGTCTTCGGAGCCAACATGACCGGCAACGTCATCCTCATCGCACTGTCGATCGCCGGAGAAGGCGTGCACTCATTCATCGGCCCGGCGATGGCCCTCGGCGGCTTCGTCACCGGTTCCTGGCTGCTGGGCCTGCTCGCCCGCCGGCACCCGAAGTCTGCGGCTCCCGACCGCCTGGTCGCGCCGGTATTCGGACTCTGTGCCGCCGGCATGGCCATCGTTACCGGACTCCTGGTCGGCACCCCGATCGCCGGCACGCTGCTGCACTCGGCGACCTTCGCGATCGGATTGCTGATGGGATTCCAGGCCATCGCCGCCCGCAGGGTCGGCGTCACCGACATCTCCACCGTGGTCATCACCTCCACTCTCTCACTACTGTTCAGTGAGGCCGGGAAATTCTGGGGCGGAGCGTCCAGCGAAGCCACCCGGCGGCGCCTGGCGGCCGTGACCTCCATGCTGCTCGGCGCACTCGCCGGCGCACTGCTACTCAAGATCAGCCTGACCGCCGCACTCATCCTGCCCACCACCATCCTGACGATCGTCGCGGCGATCTACACCGCACAGTTCGTCACCGACCGCCGACGATCCCGCACCCAACACCCCCAGACGGTGGCCCTCGTCCACAGCGGCTCGTCCACCGGCTGATCCAGAAGCGGTCGGTCGGGCGCGAATAGCAGGCGTCGAATACGCAGGCTTACCAGTATTCGGCCCGGTAGCCCCTCTGCCACCACGGAGTAAGCCAGAACGGACCATCATGACGTGGTCGTCTCACGAGGATGTACCGGTCCTGTCGAGCCGCGCCGCCGAGACGGACGACGTGCTCGTCATCCGGGGCCAACGACACCGTGAACCCAGCCGCCGCCGAAGACCCGTCCAGCCCGATCGCCGGCATGCCGGTGCTTCGTGTCTGGGAGTCCACCGACGTCGTCGTGTTCAAGCGATCCATGGCCACCGGTTACGCGGGCCTGCAGAATCCCCTGTTCTCCCGGGACAACACCCAGATGCTCGTCGGTGACGCGAAGGACCGGGTTCAGGACATCCTCGCAGCCCTGAAAAGTCACGCCCTCACATAGCCGCGTGCCGGTGTGGCGTTGTAGCGCTACAGCGCCACAGCACCGCAGTCTCGCCTGGCGATAGCATCGAATCTCTTTCTTGTAGAGACACTTCGCGTGCTGGGAGTTGTCCCCGATGATCGATCACCTGACCCCTGTCGCCCGCGGCGGCTACGAGGATGAGTCGAACCGGGCCAGTACGTCGATGTTGCGCAACTCCGCCAGTTGCTTCGCCGTGAGTGGGCTGGCCCCATTCACCGGCAGGTGATTGCAGGACGTGGAATGGGCTGACCGGATAGTTCGTCGAATACCTCGCACACGCTCGGACCTGAGCACCGACAACTATTTCGCTCGATGGTTCCGCGTCACTGTCGAGGTCCGCGCCGAGCTTCGCTGACCACCCGGAATCGGGTGTCGGTTGTGGAATGCTCGACCCGTGGTGATCGAGGTGCTGAAAAGGAGGAGGGCAGGGTGAGCGATCGAACCACGGGAGATCTCGAGCGTGAACTCCGCCTGCTCGCCGCCGTCCGCGCCTACCTGCGAGATGCGGAAGGTCCGGATCTGCGCATTCCGACCACCACTGTGGACCGGGTTCTCGACGAACTCCACCAGACTCGAACCGAATAGACCCGGCCACGCCGCACACTGCTCTCGGTAGGGATCGGCCCGTGCACAGCTCGCGCACTCGGCCCACGATCTGACGATCAAACGACAGAGCAACCATGTCGGACCCGCCCCCTATCCTCCCCGGTAACAGCACGAACGGCGGAGGGAAGAAGCGATGACCACCGTCACCGGCAATCCTCCGCCGCTGCCGGGGATGCCCTCCCCCACTCCCACACCTGGACTCGAACAGCTGGCTCTGATCGGTGCACCGCAGCCGATCCGCGTCCCCGAGAAGCTGTGGCGCTCGTGGCTCGCCGACCCCGGCATCCTCGCCCGATTCGAAGCCAAACGCTACCGACGATCCGAAAACCTATGCGCCCCATGCATGGCTTGGCGGGGTGTCATCGACAGGTCATGGGTCCTTCCGGGCGGCCAGCCTGCCCGGTCCGTCCCGCCGCGGCACGGTTCCCGCGCACCTGTTCGCGTACCAACTCGAATACGGGATCATTCCGCGGCTGGGGTGGTCCGGCGCCGACGATGCGGTGCTGTGCCATCAGTGTGACTTCGCCGGTTGCGTCAACCCGCACCACCTGCTCCTGGGCACCAATCGCTCCAATCGCAGCGAGTACGACCTGCGGCGCCGCAACCTTGCCAGCCCGCTTTCGGATGTCCGCGGTGCGGCCGGGCGCACCCGCGCCATCGCGGCGGCCGTCCGCGTCGGTCTGGCCAACCGGGAGATCCCGGAACGCATCGAATCCCGGATCCGGGCCGCCGAGGCCGCCGGGTCCCCACTGACACTGTGGTGACGACCGAGTGCAGTGCCCGGATCCGGACAGCGTGTAATGCTCAGCAGAAGTGCAGGACCTGGCTCATCGCGTCCTTCTCCGCCTGGGTCACCCACAGCCGGTAGAGGGCTTTGACGTCGATCTGCCGGGAGATGTAGGTGCATCGGTAGGTCTTGTTCGGCGGCAACCAGGATGCGGCGTCGGAATCGGACTTCTTCGAGTTGGTGGGTCCGTCGACGGCCTGCAGGTTGCGGGGGTCGTTGGCCAGGTCGCGGCGTTGCTCCGGGCTGAGTTGCTGGGCACCCTTCTGCCACGCGTCCGACAGGGCGACCACGTGGTCGATCTGGACCGCGGTGGAGGTGTCCTGCCCGCGGACGAACGCGATGGTGGTGCCGGTGTAGGTGTCGTGCAGGGTGCCGGTCGCGACCACACAGTCGCGGGTGCTGGTCTTGTAGGTCAGGTCCACCAGGTCGCGGCGCAGGATGTCGTTGCGGGTGTCGCACCCGTTGTGGCCGCCCTCGACACCGTTGTCGTCGGACCAGGACGGCCCGAACTGCTCCCGGGTGTATCCGGTCTTCGGGGCGCGGCCCTTGACCGCGAGGGTGTCGAGCTTCGCCAGCGCCGGTCCCGGATCGAAGACCGGTGCCGGGGCGGCCGGCGCGCCGCCGAGTGAACCGGTGCCCGGGTCCGCGTCGGCGATCGCCGAGCACCCGGTCAGGCCGAACACGGTGACCGCACCCAACGCGAGCAGGGCGGCCCGAGGGCGATGGCGCATGCGACTGTTCTCCTGTTACCTGTGTGACTGATGGTGCACACAAGTATTGCCTGCGCCTCCGACAACCGTCGCAGCGGGACGGACTGAAAGCGACGTGGGGAGGATTCGTCGACCGCTGGTCGGCACACGGGACGCCGCCCGCGCAGTACGCAGATGTCAGGCACCAAATACGCTGAAAGACAGGAATTCTTGCCTAGCCGATAACGGAGATTATGTCAACTATTCGGCTCGGTGGCCCCTCGGCCCCCTCGGCGTAAGCCGGAACGGACCATCGCGCCTGTCCGTTGTCGACTGACAGCGGACAGGCGCTGCGCTCCCCCTTCATGGTCCTACATGCGCTGCGCTCGTGCAGGTTCCCCCCGCATTTGGAGCCAGCGCCTTGCAATGGCGACTGGCCAGTCGCCGAAAGCTTCATTGAAACCAAGTGGTCCTACTCTTCGGCCAGCTGTAGGACAACAAACAATAGTGCGACTTTCCCCATCAAGAGGTGGGCGCCAAGGGCGCCCGCTTGCGCGCGAGACCGTGCGAGGATAGCGGGAAAGAGCGCCTCCACCACATACAATCACACTCCGAGCCCCGGACTGCCGCCAGGGGACGCATGGGTGAGCGGGAGGTCGAATGCGCGCACCCTCGGGGCGCAGCCATTGACAATTCATCGATGCAACTTCCGCGAACCTCTTAATAATTTGCGAGATGTATGACAACCTATGGTTAGATACATCACACCCTGGCGGTTGCAGAGTCGCTGACGCTGAAGGAGAAGCATGCTAGAGACGCAAATCTCACCCCAGTCAGTCGTGGACCCTTTCAAGAGACGGTTCATGATCCGGCTGTTCGTCGTGCTGGCCGGTGGCACGTTCCTGGACGGCTACATCCTGGGAATCCTCGGGCCGGTGACGGA
>NZ_JBHVEY010000019.1:0-170337 GCF_042802055.1 Rhodococcus sp. NPDC057529 | reverse complement strand
CACGCCCACGGCGCCGAAGGCGTCCACTTCTTCACCCGCGGCAAGGTCGTCACCACCCGCTGGCTCGACCCCAGCCACGGCGGCCTCAACCTCGGCTTCCCCCAGAACAACTAGACCCCCAATCACCTGTGCGGGGCGCGGATCTCGGACCGCGCCCCGCGCAGGCCCCCACCCACCACACGTTCGAGGAACACGTCATGCCACTCGTCCACATCCACGTCATCGAGAACAAACGCACTCCCGAGCAGCTACGCCGCCTTGCGGACGTGGTGCAGGATGTGATGCTCGAACACTTCGCCGCACCCGATCGAGACCGCTACCCACTCATCACCGAACACAAGCCGGGCCAGATCATTGCCGAAGACACCGGGCTGGGGTTCGAGCGGACCGACGACATCGTCGTCGTGCAGATCGCTCAACAGGGCAGAAGCGTGGACCAGAAGACGGCGATGTACCGGGCACTGGCTGACCGACTTCACATCGAGACCGGTGTGGCACCAACCGATGTGATCGTCTCGGTCGTCGAGAACACGCGCGATGACTGGTCTTTCGGCAACGGAATCGCCCAATTCGTAGAAGGTCACCTCTGACCGACACCGACACGTGCGCAAGCGGTGCGGCGGGAGTCGACGCAAGAACCCCGGATCAGCGGACTGATCGCTACCTTGACGCCGTAGGCCCGAAGAAGGCCGCGAACGTCCGGATCAGCTGGGCCGAGGCGCGATTGATGCCGTCATGGCCCCCGCGGAGCGCTGCCGCACGGCCGTGGGGCAGCGCAGCAGCAAGGGCATCGTTGAGTTGCTCGTAATAGGGCGGTCCGTCCGCACCCCTCAGCAACAGAACGTCCGCAGTCACCCCCGCCCAGCGGCTCGGCGGACCGTCGGCGCGTGCGATTGCCTGCGACTCGTCCAACGTCATGGGCAACAACGCACCCATGGTGCGCCCGACGGAAGTGCGCAACAACAGTCGGCTCATAGCGATCTGCACGCCCAGTGGCAGGGTGCTCGCCCGCGACTGGGTGTTGATGCCGGCCCCGGTGATCGCCATCGCGCGTGCGACGTCGCCGTCCCGGGCCGCTGCCCTGGCGCTGTCCAGCCATTGTGCGGGGAAAAGTCCGTTCACGGACACTGCTGCGTCGTAGAGCGCGAGACGCGCGATGGGCAGTTGCAGGGCCGCGGTCAGGGCGATGAACCCACCGCTGCTGTGGCCGATGACGTCCGTTGCGCCGGTGTGTTCGAGCACCGTCCGCAGGTCGTCGACGTCCTGCTGAACGTCGTAGGGCTCCGAACGGGGCGGCGCATCCGCGCGTCCGCGTCGGTTGTACAGATACACGGTGAACCTGTCCGACAGTTTGCGCGCCAGTCGGCGATAGGAATCGATCGTCACCCCGCCGCCGTGAACGACCACCAGAGCGGGGCCGTCACCAACCGCGTGCAGGACGACGTCGCCCGCTCGTTCAACCCGCTCGTGCATCGCATGCCTCCCTGAGTGCATGCACAACAATAGCAAACAGTGTTCGCAGTTTAGGATTGTGAGGTGAGCGACGACCCACATCGACCCCACGAACAGAAACCCCCTGCTGGGGAGACACCGCCACGCCGACGAGGCCCGGTCCCCGCGCACAGCCGCGACGACATCGCCTCCGCCGCAATAACACTCACGGATCACGAAGGCTTGGCCGGTCTGTCCATGCGGGCCGTGGCCGCGGCGCTGGGCACCGGTGCAGCGTCGCTGTACCGGTACGTGGCATCGCGTGACGAACTTCTCGCGCTGATGACCGATCACGTCATGCGCGAACTCCGCCCGTACCCCACCGGCCATGATCAGTGGCTGGACGCCATGCTCGAGATGTCACGTCGACAGTTGCACCTGTATCGGCGTCACTCCTGGCTCGTCGACGTCACGCAGCACTCGCCCGCATTCGGTCCCGAAGCCCTGGCCTGGCTGGACCACTGCCTGCAGGTACTCGAACCAGTCACGGCCTCCGGTCGGGCGAAATTTGAAGCGATCGCGATGGCAACGGGGGTCACGACGTTGTTCGCTCGCACCGAGCTCGCCTCACAGCCCGCACTTCCCCCGATCGACAGCCATACGTATCCGCACCTGGCCAGGGCGATCTCCGCTGACGCAACTCCTGCGCCCACCGATCGGGACCTCTTCGAGGATGCCTTGCGCAGCCTGCTGGTCGGTCTGCTGTCCTGAGAGCGGAGTCGTTCGCCGGACCCTTCACGGGATGGTGAGCGGCACTGCCAGTGGATCGCCCGGTGCCGGCGCGCGGCGGTTGGCCGCGGCGAGGTCCCACGCGGTGTGCCGTGGCGTCACGCCGTCCAGCATCCATTGGCCGAGCAGCAACGCGACCTTGGCCAGCATCTCGGTACGCAGCCGATGGAACGAGTCCTCCGGGTCTGCGCCGACGTGACCGAGCAGCACCCACCAGGCCCAGGCGACTGCTCCGGCATTGGCAACGAAGTCCGGGACCACCGGAATGCCCCGGCCGGTGAGCACCGCCTCGGCCTGCGGGGTTGTCGCGGCATTCGCAGCTTCGATCACGACCTTCGCGGCGACGTGGTCGACGTTGTCCGCCGTGATCGCATAGGAGATCGCGGCCGGGACGAGGATGTCTGCCGCAGTGGCGATCACGGCCGCTCTCGGCAACCGCTGAACATGCGAGGGGACGCGAGTACGGTCGATCTCGCCGTAGCCGTTCCGCAGGTCGAGCAGCGCGGGAACGTCCAGGCCGTCGGGGCAGTACAGCGTGCCGACGGCGTCGGCGACAGCAACCACGCGCATACTGGCCTCGTGCAGATACCAGGCCGCGCCGCCCCCCATGGTGCCGATGCCCTGGATTGCCACCGTGGTGGCGGCCGGAGCCCATCCACTGGCATTCACGGTACCGATGCAGGCCTGCGCGACTCCGTAACCGCCGATCACATCGCCGAGCAGAAATCCGCCGGACACCGGGGCGTTCAACGCGGCCCGCACCCGGCGCAGAGTCCTCTGCGGATCTTCCGCACGGCTGATCGCCGCATGGTAGGACTGCTGAAGACCCAGCCGCGCGAAGACGTCGTCGATCAGATGCTGCGGCACCCCCAGATCCTCTGCGGTCACCCAGTGGGCGTCCAGCCACGGGCGCATCGCCTGACAGAACCGCTCCAGCACACCGACGGCGCGGGGGTCCTTCGGGTCGAAGTCGATGCCGCCCTTCGCGCCGCCGACGGGCAGGTCGAATACCGCGGTTTTGGCAGCCATACCGCGGGCCAGGTCCTCCACCTCCGAGATCGTGCAGCCTGCCCGCATACGGGTGCCCCCGGTGGCCAGGCCGGACACCAACGTGTGCACGACGAGGTAGCCTCGCGCTCCGGTGACCGGATCGGACCAGGTCATACGCAGCAGGGGATCACCGCTGCGCGCGGTCGCCGCGTCGACCCGACGCTGCGGCGCCGTGTTCTCACGGTGGTCGTACTCACGGTGCTCGGGGGTGCGCCCGAACCCGGATTCCGTCGTCGTCGTCACCTCGAGTTACCCCAATCGTCCTCGGAAGATCATCGCCGTTTCGGCCATTCGGCCGATGACGTCAGAGTGCGCGCCCCGGTGACCAGGCGTCCAGTTAAGAATTTTGAATGATTGCGTTCACGCTTTCTACACAGCGCGACGCGTGGTCCGATTGGACGGTTCGGACCGGATGCATAGGGTGGGGGCATGGAGCTGTCTCTGCGCCGGTTGCGGATGCTTCGGGAGTTGCATCGCCGAGGCACCGTGACAGCCGCCGCGCAGGCCTTGCACTACACCACGTCCGCGGTATCGCAACAGCTCACCCAGCTCGAACGCGACGTCGGCGCAAAGCTATTCGAGCGGCGCGGCCGGCGGGTACAGCTCACCGAGATCGGTCTTCTCCTCGCCGAGCACGCTGAGGAGATCATGCGATCGGTGGACCGTGCGACGTCCGCCCTCGAGCAAACGCAGGAAGGCGTCACCGCCCGTTTGACCGTTGGTGTGTGGGCGTCCGTCGCGTCGGGCCTGCTGCCGAGTGCGCTGTCGTTGCTGGCCGCCGAACATCCCGGCATCGAGGTGCGGACGAAGGAACTCGCGCCGGAGGACACGGCAGTGGCAGTGCGGGACGGCTCGCTGGACTTCTCGTTCGTGATCAACTATTCCGACTACCCGATGCCGTGGGACCCGGAGTTGACCCGAGTGGTGATCGCGGTGGAGCGACTGCACGCAGCGCTGCCACCGGGCACGGTGTCCGCCAGAACCATGGCGTTGGCGGATCTCGCCGAGCATCCCTGGATCCTCGCGGGACCCACGTCGCATTTCGGCCGCGCGGTCCGCTCGGCCTGTCAGCGTTGCGGATTCGAACCCAAGATCAACCATGAGGTCGGCGAGCAGGCGACGGCACTCGCGATGGTGTCCGCGGGTCTGGGGGTCACCCTCGTCTCCGATCTCGGACTGACGCTGCGCCCGCCGGGCATGGACGTCGTCGCGCTCACCGAACCGGTCATGCGGACGATCTCCATCGCCCATCGGGGGACGGAAGCGCACCGCCAGCCGCTGCAACTGGTGATCGACGCCGTGCGGGCCGCGGCGGCCGCACAGGGGCTCGCCGCGCGGTCGCCGTACCCCTAGCCGACGACGACGCCTGCCTGTCGGGTCAGGGTTGCGCAGCGTTGAACGCCGCCGTGTACTCCGCGAGGAGCGACTCGAGTCGGCTGACCATGAAGCTGTAGTACTCGTGCATCGCGTGGAAGCGGGCGCGCTGTTCGGGCGGGAGGTTCTCTCCCCGGGTTCGGGCACTCTCCGCCAGCGCCAGCAGTTCGGTGGTCTGCTCGAGTTGGTGCTGTAAGCATCCGATCCAGGCATCGTCGCGCCAACGGTAGACGAACTGGCGACTTCCGGGCTCCTTGAATCGTTCGACGGTGCCGGTGGTCATGAGCAACCGAGTTGTCTCCGACACCGATCCCTTGCTCGCATCGAGCGCATCCTGCAATTGCGCCATGGTCATCGGCGCCTCGCTGAGGATCAGCACGCCCGCGGCTCGACCTGCCATGGGGGGCCAGCCCATCGCACCGCCGATATGCACACCGAAGTCCTCGATGAGGGAAGCCCTCTTGTCGCTGTCGGACACCGCCACCTCCATTCGATCAATTTAAAATGAACATTCACTCTTGACTGAACACTTCGCCTACGGAATCCTACTCGGCAGGACCCGGGCGCTCCCGGAGACCTCATTCGCGCAACTCGTTACGGAGGTTTGCTGTGACCGAAACAGGCTGGGACGTCATCGTGGTGGGTGCAGGTTCGGCGGGGGCCGCGCTCGCTGTCCGATCCGCCGAAAAAGGCAAGCGGGTGCTGCTCCTCGAGGCAGGACCGGACTATCGCTCCGCGCACATGCACGACGCGTGGCGGTCACCCAACCCGATCAGAGCACTGCTCGACCCGACGGCGACCGAAAATCTGGTCTGGCCGGGGCTCGACGCGGCGCGGACAGAGAAACAAGAGCCTGCACCCTACTGGCGCGGTCGAGGGGTCGGCGGCAGCTCCTCGATCAACGGACAGATCGCGATTCGACCCCCGGTAGAGGACTTCGACGATTGGGTCAGCTGGGGTTGCGCGGGTTGGGGACCTGACGACGTCCTGCCGTACTTCGCCAAGCTCGAGGACGACGAAGAGTACGGCGACGAGGTCTATCACGGCCGAGGTGGACCGACTCCGATTTACCGCATGCCCCAAGAGAATTGGGGATCCGTCGACACCGCGCTGAGCCGGGCTGCACTGTCCGCCGGGCATGCTTGGGCCCCGGACGTCAATGCGCCCCACGCGATAGGAGTATCGCCCTACCCGATCAACTCACGATCCGGGCGCCGAGTATCCGTCAACGACGCCTACCTCGAGGCAGCACGCGAATCCTCGACCCTGACCATCCGCGGCAACGCCCTGGTCGACCACGTGCTCTTCGCCGGAGACCGCGCGATCGGTGTCCGGATCATCGTCGACGGCACCGCTGTGACGGAGCACGCCGACGAGGTGATACTCAGCGCCGGCGCGGTCCACTCTCCGGCGATTCTCATGCGCTCCGGAATCGGACCGTCCGGGCATCTGCGCTCGGTGGGGATCGAGGTGCGCCAAGATCTTCCGGTCGGCCGAGGTCTGCAAGACCATCCGATGGCGGTGGTGTCGATCCCGCTGATCGACGAGGCGGGGATCCAAAGCCCCGACGACCGGCACACCAACGTCTGCGTCCGCTACACGAGCGAGCCCGGCGCCCCCACCGGCGACATGATGTTCGTGTCGCAGAATCAGAATGTCGTTGCAATGGCCAACCCTGACATGCGTGCGCTGGCAGGTGCGTTCGGTGTCTGGGTGAACCAGGCGTACTCCCGCGGTGTGTTGACGCTGTCCTCGGCCGACCCGGCGGATCAACCCCAGGTTCACACCCGGATGCTCTCCGACGAGCGGGACCTGTCCCGTTTGCGCGACGGGATTCGCAACCTGGTCGAACTCGCCCGCGACCCGGCGGTCGCCGCCATCACGCATGGGCCGCTCGTTACCGAGAACAGGGCCCTGTTCTCGGTGCTCGACAGTGACAGCGAGCTCGACGACTACTTGCTCGCGACCGTGAGCGATGTCCAGCACGCCACCAGTACGTGCCGAATGGGTGCACCTGGAAGCGCGGACACCGTGGTCGACCCGTCGTGTCAGGTCCTCGGAACCGACGGGCTGCGGGTGGTCGACGCATCGATATTTCCGTCCGTCCCGCGGGCCAACACCAACCTGACGGCGATCATGGTCGGCGAGCTCATGGCCGACCGCATTCGCTAACTCGTAATCACAGGGAAGGCAGTACCTTTCACATGAAGACCTTGCAGAACTTGATCGGTGGAAAATGGGTGGACTCCCACAGCGTGTCGCTGCACGATGTGGTGAACCCCGCCACCGAAGAGGTGATCGCACACTACCCCGGAGGATCGGCCGACGACGTCGACCGCGCCGTCGAGGCAGCAGTCGAGGCGCAGCCCGGGTGGGCGGAGTTGCCGGTCGCCGAACGGGTGGAATACCTGACACGGTGGGCCGCGGAGATCGCCGAACACACCGAGGAACTCGCGGAGCTCGAATGTCGGGAAATGGGAAAGCCGGTCGCCCTCGGCAGAACCTTCATCGAAGGTGGTGTCCAGGGGTTTCGGACCGCGGTCGAAGAGGCTCTGACCTATCCCTTCGTCGAAACCCTCCCCTCCGCGGACGGCGGCGGAACGACGATCCTGCGTCACCCGCTCGGCGCCACCGCCGTCATCACCCCGTGGAACTTCCCCGTGCCGATGGTGCTGGGTGCGCTCGGGCCGCTCCTCGCCTCGGGCAACACCGTCGTGGTCAAGCCGTCCGAACGCTCACCACTGTCCACCGCTCGACTGTTCGAGCTGTCGACGCTGCCTCCAGGCGTGGTCAACCTCGTCCTCGGTGACGCCCGAGCCGGGGCACCGCTCGTCGAGCACGGACAGATCCGGCTGGTGCACTTCACGGGTTCCGTCGAGGCCGGTCGCCGGATCGGCGCTGGAACCGGTGGGCGATTGTGCCGGTCGGTCCTGGAACTCGGCGGCAAGGACCCGGTCATCGTCGACTCCGGGGTCGACCCTGTCGCAACCGCTGCCGCGATCGCCTTCGGCGCGTTCGTCAACACCGGACAGATCTGCACGTCCATGGAACGTATCTACGTCCACCAGGACATCGCCGAGGCGTTCGTCGACGCCCTGGTCGACATTGCATCCACCTACACCCTCGGTGACGGCCACGACGCCGAAACCGTGATGGGGCCGTTGGTCGATGCACGCCAACGCGACATCGTCCACGGGCACGTCACCGATGCCGTCGAGCGTGGCGCTCGCGTCCGCATCGGCGGCGTGATCCCGAAGCGGAAGGGGTTCTTCTACCCAGCAACAGTGCTCACCGACGTCGACGACTCCATGCTGGTGATGACCGAGGAAACGTTCGGCCCGCTCGCCCCGATCGTTGTCGTCCCCTCGTTCGAGGAGGCGCTCGAGCGCGCCGGCTCGTCACGCTTTGCGCTCGGGGCCACCGTCTACACGCACAACCCCGACCACGCCGCCGCAGCCGCCGGCATCCCTGCCGGGGTGACGTGGATCAATCAGTGGCAGGGCGGTGGCTCGGAGAGACTCTACGAGCCCGCAGGCGACAGCGGCATGGGCGCAACGGGCGCCCGAGCCGCGTACGACGCCGCAACCCGGCCCGCATCGATTCACACTGCCCCCGCAACTGCGTCCACAGGCTCATGACCCCGGCGGCCGTCGGAGCGAAGGCTTCCGTCGAGAACAGGATCCGACGGTGCGAACGGACACTCCTGGGATTGTCTCACCGCATCCACGCGAACCCTGAACTGGGATTCGAAGAATATCGAGCCAGCGAGTGGGTCGCCGACGAACTCCGCAGCGGGGGATTCGACGTGCAGCGCGGCTGCTACGACCTGCCCACGGCGGTGCGCGCCACCATCGGATCGGGTCCGGTGCATGTCGGAATCTGCGCCGAGTACGACGCTCTCCCCGAGATCGGGCACGCGTGCGGCCACAACATCATCGCCGCAGCGGGCGTCGGTGCCGCCCTGGGCCTGGCCGAATTCGTCGACGACTTGGGGTTGACCGTCACCCTCCTCGGCACCCCCGCCGAAGAGGGCGGCGGCGGGAAGATCCTCATGCTCGAACGCGGTGCCTTCGACGGTCTGCACGCGGCGATGATGGTCCACCCCGCCGCCGTCGAAATGGCGGCGATGCCCGGCACCGCCATTTCCCAGTTCGACGTTGCGTACAAGGGCAAGCCCGCCCATGCCGGGGCGTATCCCGAACTGGGGGTCAATGCCGCCGACGCGATTCTCATCGCGCAGGTGGCGATAGGTCAACTGCGCCAACAAACTCGGGGAACCGACCGCATTCAGGGCATCGTCACCGATGCCGGCACCGCCGTCAACGTGATCCCGGACAGTGCGGCCGGACGCTGGATCGTCCGTTCCGATACCGCGGAGGCACTCGCCACACTCACCGCGCGCGTGAAACGCTGCTTCGAGGCCGGGGCACTGGCCACCGGATGTGCAATGTCGATCACGCCCAGCGGACCCGACTACGCGGATTTGCGTCCGGACGCCACCCTGCTTGCCCTGTACCGCGCGAATGCAGAAGCCCTCGGTCGCAGCTTTCCCGACCTACCGGACGGAATGTCGGGTGCCGCGACCGACATGGGTAACGTCTCTCACGCCGTGCCCACCATTCATCCCATGCTCGGCCTGGACTGTGACCCCGCGGTCAACCACCAACCTGAATTCGCCGCCGCCTGCGTCGGTCCGGCAGCCGACAGAGCTGTTCTCGACGGAGCCATCGCAATGGCCTGGACCGCAGCGGATTTCGCAGAACAGCATCTGGCGATTCCTCACTGATTCACAAGAAGCTTTCGGCCCGGACGTCGAGCATCGTGACTGTGCGCTTCGGGCGAAGCAACATCTTCGAAAGGCATGACCGTATGAGACTCGACAAGACATTGTGCTGGGACGGCGAACTGACGGTGACGCGGCATGACAGGGAAACCGGGACGTCCTTCATCATTCGCTTGGACTCGACCCGACTCGGACCTGCCGCCGGTGGCACCCGCGCGGCACAGTACGCCTCCTTCGGTGAGGCGCTCGACGATGCCGGCCGACTCGCGGGTGCAATGACGTTGAAGATGGCCGTCAGCAACCTGCCGATGGGCGGTGGCAAGTCGGTCATTGCGCTCCCGGCTCCGCGCAATGAGATCGACCAGGGCACATGGAAACGCATCCTTGTTCTGCACGCCGAGAACATCGACAAACTCGGGGGCAACTACTGGACAGGGCCCGACGTCAATACCAACTCCTCGGACATGGACCTTCTCAACGACACCACCGAGTTCGTCTTCGGCCGCTCCACCGCGCGTGGCGGTGCAGGTTCCAGTGCATCAAACACGTCGTTGGGCGTCTTCGAGGCGATGAAGGCGACTGCCCTGCACCGAGGACTCGGGACGCTCGACGGTCTCACCGTGCTCGTTCAGGGCCTCGGCGCGGTCGGCAGCGGACTGGCCGTCCTCGCGTCGCAGGCCGGGGCGCGCCTCCTCGTCTCGGATACCGACTCCGAGCGGTTGGCCTGGGCTCGGCAAGCCGGTCACGATGTCGTCGAGATCGATGACGTCCGGTCCACGCCCTGCGACATTTTCGCGCCGTGCGCGATGGGCGGGGTAATCGACAGCGCGGTCGCCGGTGAACTGCCCGCCTCCGCAGTGGTCGGAGCCGCGAACAATATCCTTGCCGACGTCGAGGCGGGAACGATCCTCCACCAACGCGGTGTCTTGTACGCGCCCGACTTCGTCGCCAACGCCGGCGGCGCGTTTCACTTGGTCGGCCGAGAAGTCCTCGGCTGGAGCGAGGAGACAGTCGGAGCACGCACCCGACGCATCGGAGACACACTTGCCGAGGTCTACTCGATCGCCGAGAGCGAAGACATCGACACCGACCGTGCCGCGCGAATCCTGGCTCGTCGCCGGATCGAGACAGCAGGCACCCATCCCCCGCACACCCGAACCGCGGGGATCAGCGCGGACCCGAGGACGCGGGTACTGCCCACGCGCTCCCCTGTTCGCGATCGAGCACGGTGACCGCCTTGTTCTTCAGCCCGAAGATGTAGACCAGCAAGCTGACCCCGATCACGACCGTCACGTAGACGATGAACCAGCCGACGTGGCCGGCCGACTTCGACGCCTGGTACAGGAGCGGCGCCGTACCGCCGAACACGGAGTTCGCGAGCGCATAGCCCAGTCCCACACCCAGGGCCCGGATGTCGGCGGGGAACAGTTCCGCCTTCACGATCGCGTTGATCGAGGTGTACCCGGTGAGGATGATGTAGCCGACCGCGACCAGCGTGAACGCCGCCAGCGCCGAGGTGGTCTTCGGAAGGTAGGTGAGCAGGACGTAGGTGTAGAGAACCCCACCCACACCGAAGAAAATCAGCAGCGGCTTGCGCCCGACGCGGTCGCTGACGAGGCCGCCGACCGGCTGCAGCAGCAACAGCAGGATCAGTCCGAGCAGGTTGATCCACGTCGCCGTCAGCGCCCGGTCGTCCCCGAAGGTGGACTTCACGATCGCCGGCGCGTTGACACTGTAGGTGTAGAACGCGACCGTGCCGCCCGCGGTGATGAGGAACACCAGCAGCAGCGAACGCCAGTGTTCGGTGAACAACGCCGTCAAGGAACCCGCTGTCCGGTCTTCACCCGCACGGATGGCTTTCAGATGCGACTCGCTGAGCGACTCGTCCATCGACCGCCGAATCCACAGCACGACGAGGGCGGCGACGCCGCCGATGAAGAAGCCGATCCGCCATCCCCAATCGTGCAACGCGTCGACATCGAGAACGCTGAGCGCGATCAGGAGCGTGAACTGCGCGAGGACGTGACCGCCCACGAGGGTCACGTACTGGAACGACGACAGGAAGCCACGCCGATTCGCGGTTGCCGCTTCGGACATGTACGTCGCCGACGTGCCGTACTCGCCGCCCGTGGCAAATCCCTGCACGAGCCGGGCGACGACCAGAATGACCGCCGCCCAATACCCGATGGTGTCGCGAGTCGGCATGACCGCCACCAGGAAGGAACACGACGACATGATGGTGATGCTGAGCATCAGGGCCGCCTTGCGGCCACGACGGTCGGCGAACCGGCCGAAGAACCAGGACCCCACCGGTCGCATGACGAAGGTGACAGCGAAGATCGCATAGATGTACACCGTGGAGTTGGAGTCGTTCTCGTCGAAGAACTGCGCCTCGAAATACGTTGCGAAGACCGTGTAGATGTACACGTCGTACCACTCGACGAGGTTTCCTGCCGAACCCTTCATCGTGTTGAGCACCGCCCGCCGGGTGCTCGTCGGAGCGCGGGTTGGACCGGACGGAGTCGCGTCATCGATCATCCGTCGACGATAACGGATCGATCGACCACACCTGGTCGAGTCACATCAGTGACTGCTCCGGCAGCGTCGTAGTTGGCTGGACAGGTACCGCCTGGCACGGCGATGACCACCCACGTTCTCGAGTTCGATGTCCAACGCGTTCAGGAGCGTCGCGAGTAGGGTCGCCTGCGGAGCCCATCCGTGTCGGCGCCGGCACTGCGCGAGCCAGTCGACCGGACCGATGTGGCCACGGTCCGCGTTGCACCGCCGACACGCCGCGGCCTCATTGGCCACGATGCTGGGCCCTCCTTTGAGTCGCGGCACCAGATGTTCGGTGGTCGGCAGAATCAACGGCCCGAAACGCCGACCACACCACAGGCATCGCCCACCCTGCCGGTCGACGGCGAGGGCGAGTCGGGCGGTGCGGTCCACCAGCGATCGTGACCGAACGACTCGGCGAGCGCCAGTGCTCGGCCGACACATGTTGCTACACCTTCTCCTCCGACGTGTGCGTCGTGAACGGCAACACGAGGCGAGACGGGTGGGCGGCGTCCCGGTAGATCTTGTGGGTCACGGGACGACCGACCGGCAGATGGAACGCATCCGGTGGCAGCAGCGCGTTGTGCTCGTCCGCCATCGGTTCGGCGTTCGACAGTTCCGCCACCAGACGATGCCCCGGCCGGAACGTCGCGGCGAAGGGGTAGAGGCGCAGCACGTACTCCTCGATCGTCCCCGGCTCGACCGGCAGCGCTCGGGTGTGCGGGTGGTGCGGGTTGCCCTCGGTAGTGCGCTCGTCGAGTTCGCGGTGCGAGGCCTTGAGGTACCCGGACGTGATCAACTGGCGTCTCTCGTTCGGTGCGTAATCCCACAGGCGCAGAATGAAATTGGTGTCGGATTGGTCGATCTCCGCGAAGAGGTGCGCGGCTCCGGTGCCGATCAGTTCCGTGGGCTCCTCGAACGGCGCGGTCTCCCATCGCAGGATCTCGACCTTGTCGGTGACGGTCAGCGGCGCCTGATAGAAGCCGTCCGGGGCGGCGTACCGGGCGGCCATCGGTTCGGGGTCGGTGGACAACTTGCCGCGCGGCCGCAGATACAGCGACCGGTACTCCACGTCCTTCGGCGGCCACTGGTCGCCGGTGACCCATTCGCGCGCGCCCTCGACGTGGACGGTGACCGCCGGCTCGTCCATCACGCCGTTGTCGATGCCCTTGATCCAGTAGTCGTACCAGCGGAACATCTTGTCGTGTTCCTCGATGAACGGCCGCGACTGCATGGGTGGGTACGGGCCGATGTCGAGTTTCTTCGGTCCCTGCAGCGCGTCGAACAGCGCGATCGTGCCGTCCACCGTCCAGCCGCGACCCTGGTCGATCTGTAGATGGACGGGGATGTCGATGTTCGGGGCCAGCGTGATGGGGTTTCGTTCCTCGTACCACTCGCCGTCCAGGTCGTTCATCACGATGTCGAACCAGGCCTCGTGGTGATTCGGGTAGTTCAGCACGTGCACCAGGTTCGGCCAGGCGGCCACGTCCGGATCCTCCAGGCGCGCGGCGACACGCTTCCTCAGTTCCTCCGGGGAGCACGTCTCGACCATGCGGGATTTGACGCTGTCGGTGAACGCCCAGCCGGAGTCGCCGCCGCGGCCCTCGCGGGCGGCACGCGGCATGAACCACATGATGCCGCCGTGATAGGTGGTCTCGTAGAAGTCGAAGTGCCCGCCGCTGACGAAGATCGCTTTGAGGTGCGGCGGCCGCTCCGCGGCGGCGAGCACCTGCATCGACCCGAAGTAGGAGATGCCGATCATGCCGACGTTGCCGTCGCACCACGGCTGTTCGGCGACCCACTCGACGAAGTCGTACGCGTCCTGGCCCAAGGAGACGCCGCCGGCGTTGTAGTTGCCGATGTGCTCGCCTTCGGAGGCGCCGGAGCCGCGCAGATCGCCGATGACGTGGACGTAACCCTCTTCGACGACGCGGGCGATGTCGCCGGCTTCGATGCAGCCGTCCCACATCGGGGAGGGGCGACGCTGCGGCGGTGTGGTGAGGGCGAGTGCCTGCAGCTCTTTGCCGTACGGACTCAGG
Organism: Rhodococcus sp. NPDC057529; assembly: GCF_042802055.1. Classification (NCBI taxonomy): domain Bacteria; kingdom Bacillati; phylum Actinomycetota; class Actinomycetes; order Mycobacteriales; family Nocardiaceae; genus Rhodococcus; species Rhodococcus sp. NPDC057529. The sequence goes on along the minus strand of NZ_JBHVEY010000019.1, from coordinate 156,315 downwards.
GCTACCAGCGCCGGCCGTGGTGTGTCGTCGACTCCGTGGTACGCGTCCGCGGCCAACTGGATGCCGTCTCGCATCGGGACGCGGAGATCCTTGCGGATGTGGATGGTCTGCCCACCCGCGTCGAACGTCTGGAATTCGGCCATGGGGCGCGACTCCTTTTCTGTGTCAGACTTTCTGGGTGTACTGCGTGCGGTAGCCGTGCAGCGTCGTGAAGAACGGGGACGGTTCGAGGGTGGGATCGCCGTCGTAGCCGAGGTCCTCGGCCACCGCGGTGAACGGCGAGTACGGCGAGTCGATCTCTGGTAGCCCCCCGCACACGCACCGCTGGGCGGCGCCGCGGACATCGCCTTCGATGTCGAGGCTTTCGCGGAGCGCTTCGGCGGCCTGGTCCCGGTCGAGTTCGACGCCGTAGGCGACCCCGTCCGCCCGCCGGTAGGGATGCCCGAGGTACAGGTGGTTCGGACGGATCTCGTCCCGCAGGTACTCCAGGCTCGACCGGTAGGCATCCGAATTCTCGTAGCCGGGGAATCCGTTGGCCGCTCCGTGGACCTGGACGGCGTCGCCGACGAACACGGAGTTCCGACCGTCCACGACGTAGGCCACCGATCCCGGCGTATGGCCGGGGATGGAATGCACCGAGACGGTGACACCTCCTCCGAGCGGCAGGGTCTCGCCGCCGCGGACCGGCATCGTCGGTTCCATCTCACCGGAGATGACGGCGTGCGTCGCCGCGATCTGCTTCGCCTCACCGTCGGGGTCGTGCAGGTACTGCCCGCGCACCGACAGGTACTCGTCGACGTGCGCCTGCCGTGAGCGCAGCAGGTGCGCGTCGGCCTCGTGGATGACGACCTGGGCGCGCCTTCCGGTGAGTTCCCACAGCGCGTGCGCCCCGCCGATGTGGTCGATGTGACCGTGGGTCAACAGGATCCATCGGACATCCTCGATACGGCGCCCAAGGGCCTCGAGGGCGGGCGCCATGCCCTCGGCGGGTGACGTCGCGATGCCGGTGTCGACGATCGCCGGCTCCGGAGCATCGATGAAGAAGCTGTACAGCCCGAACCGGCCCCACGGTGAGACGAGCGGGTGGATGGTCCCGTCCTTCGCCACGTCACTCCCCCGGCCGCGTCAGGAACTCGGCGGTCTCCTCGAACGCCCGGTGGAACTCGGGGATCCACGAGAAGTGCTGGACGAAGCCGTGATTGGCTCCCGCGTAGCGACTGACCGTGGCCTTCACCCCGGCCTCGTTCAGACGCGCGCCGTAGAGCTCGCCCTCGTCGCGCATCGGGTCGAACTCGGCGGTGACGATCAGGGCCGGCGGCAGGCCGGTGAGGTCGTCGCGTTTGACGGGCGAGACGCGCGGGTCGGCGGGGTCGGCGCCGCTGTCGAAATAGAACGCGTTGAAGGGTTTCAACCCGGCCGTCTCCACACCGTAGCCTTCGGCATTCTCCCGGAGGGAGTCGTAGCGGTCGATGTCGAAGTCCAGGTCCAGGGACGGAGAGAACAGCACCTGATGCGTGATGCGGTCGAACCCCTCGTCGTGGGCCCTCGCGGCGACGGCCGCGACGAACGTACCGCCGGAGCTGTCGCCCGCGATCGCAAGGGTATCGCCGTCCCAGTCGAGGCTCTCGCCCTGCTTCACGACCCAGCGGACCACCGCGTCGCAGTCGTCCAGTCCGGCCGGGAATTTCGCCTCGGGTGCGCGACGGTAGCCGACGGAGATGACCTTCAGTCCGGTTTCGCGGGCCAGGTTCCGGGCGACGTGGTCGTGGGTGTCGAGGCTTCCGAGGAAGAACGCGCCGCCGTGGAAGTAGACGAGCACCCCGAACGAGTCGGCCTCGACCGGGGTGTAGATGCGGATCGGCACCGCACCCACGCGTGTGTGCGCAGTCGTGTCCTCGACGGTGTGGAGGGGCAGTCGCTCGTCGATCGGTGCGACCTGCGACTCTTCGATCGCGCGCAGGACTGCCGGGTCGAGCGAGTCCGGCGGAGCCGGCAGTGTGCCGAGGGCCTGGGCGATGGCGGGGTGAAGGGTCATCGTGTCGCCTCTGTCCGAGTGGTGGACTTCTGCCCCGGGAAGACGTCGTCGACCTCGTCCTCGGTCCAGCCCTGACGGGAGATGCGCTGCAGTTCGTCGGTGACCGGTTTGCGGGTGGCCTGGTAGAGCGCCAATGCCCCGGCGACGGTGTCGGCGTCCCGCAGGGCGTCGGCGAGTGCGCCGGCGTCGAGGATCGCCGAGTTCGCGCCCTGACCCTGGTGGTGCAGCATCGAGTGGGCGGCGTCGCCGACGAGGACCGCCGAATCGGAATGCCACGTGTCCACCGGGTCGATGTCGTACACGCCGCGGGTGTTGACAAGGCTCATGTCGAGGTCTCGAGTGATGTCGACGATCCTCGGGTCGAAGCCGTCGACGGTGGCGAGCATGTCGTCCTTGGATACCTGTGGCGCCCAGTCGCTGTCGGGGCACAGGGCGGTGATGTCGAAGGAGACCTGGCCGCGGTGGCGCAGGGGCAGCAGGTATACCTTGGTGCCCTTGCCGATGTACATGCGGAGGTTGTCGTCGACGACTATGCCGTGGGCGTCGGCGATGTCGATGACGGCGCGGTAGGCCCGCTCGCCGGAGAACACCGGTTCGTTGTCGCCGAAGAGTTGTCGGCGCACGACGGATTTGATGCCGTCGGCACCGACCACCAGATCCGCTTCGGCGGTCGTGCCGTTCGTGAAGGTGAGCAGGGAACGCTCGCCGCGGTCATCCACGGTGGCGAGTTTGTGGCCGAGTTCGACCATGCCGCCGGGCAGGACGCTCACGAGGGCCTCGATGAAGTCACCGCGGTGGATCAGGTGAGTATGGGTCTCGACGGTGTACTCGTCCATACCCGGCCACGATTCTTTCATGATCGGTTCGCCCGTGGCGGTGAGGATCTCGAAGTAGTCGCTCGGTGAGCTGACCTTCGCAATCGCGTCGAAGATGCCCCACTGGCGGAAGCAGTCCATGGTGGAGGGGCGCAGGCCGATGCCGGCGCCGACCTCACGGATCTCGGTGGCCTGCTCGTACACGGTGACGTCGGCGCCGAGCAGGCTGAGGGCCTTGGCGGATGCGGCGCCGGCGTACCCGGCGCCGATGACGGCGACGGTCAGATTCTTCAGGTCCGAAGATTGCATGATTCTCGTCCTAGTCAGTTCTGGATGGTCAGGAAGTCGGCCGGGTTCTCGACGAAGAGCGTGGTGATGGTCGCCTCGTCCAGGCCTGCTTCGCGTAGATCCGGGATGAGGTCCTCGAACAGGTAGTTGCACGTGTGACCCTTGACTCCGGGCCAACCGAGTGGGCTGCAGTTGGCGTCGACGCCGGCGAGCGCCTGATCGAGGTGACCGGCGGCGAGGAACCCGAGGAAGTGGTCGAGTCGTTCCTTGCGCGGGCGGGCCCAGAACGGCGGGTCCTCGAGTTCGGTTTCGTAGCCGAAGGTGTCGAAGCCGACGCGACCGCCCTGTTCGGCGATCCACCGGTCGCGTGTCTTCGACGCGTTGACTCCGTCGTCGGCGTGCCCGAACAGCACGCGGTGCAGCGGGAGTCCTTCTTCGGTGAAGATCGCGATGGCGTTCTCGGCGTCGATGGCCAGGTGGGTCAGGATCGGTACGCCGGTCTCGAGTGCGGCGCGAGCCGCGGCCCGGTAGATGCGCTTGTCGAGGTCGGTCATCTTGCCGCCGCGGCTGACGCCGACCTTGATGACTCCGGCGCGGCTGCCGGTGTTGCCGATGCCGACGGTGATCTCGTGGAGGAACTGCTCGGTCAGGTAGTCGACGCTCGCCCGCTCGAAGAACGGCAGGGCGGTGTCGCCGCCGACGAAGCCGGTACAGGCGACGATGTGGACGCCGGTCTTCGCGGACAGCGACTTGTAGTAGTCGACGTCACGGCCGTTGCAGATTCCGGTGACGTCGACGAAGGTTCCGCCGCCGTACTCGTGGAACTTGCGCAGTTTCGGCACGGTCTCCTGGTACCGCTCCTCGGGGGTCTTCCACCACCTCGTGTCCAGCTCGGAGCCGGGCATGCCGTATCCGATGTGCTCGTGGACGGCGACGATGCCCAACTCTTCGGCCGGGATCGATCCCAGGACGGTGTTCACTCTTGACACAGGAAACTCCCCTTCGGGAAGGACGATTCTTCGATGACGTGGGTTCGGGCGCTCAGCGCACCGACAGCAGGTCGCGCGGGTTGTCTGCGAGCATGCGCTGGATGTCGGTGACGCCGAGTCCCTGCGCGGTGAGACGCGGCACGAAAGCCGACAGGATGTAGCTGAACGGCAGATCGAGACCCGGTTCTCCCACCGACACGCCGGTAGCGTTGCTCGACAGGAGGATTCGGTCGCCATGACCGGCGTCGACCAGTTCGCGGATGAGGGTGGCGCGCTCGGCGTCGGTGACGTACAGCCCGCCGTCCGCACCCACGTGGTCGAGGGCGACGTAGGCTCCGCGGCGGGCGATCTCGAGCGGCGCGCCGGCGTCGACCGCATCCCTGCGGTCGAGGCCGCCGACGACGACGCGGTCGGCCTGCAGGCCCTCGTCCACAACGATCCCGAGGTCGTGCACCGCGTCCTTCCCGAAACGGAGAGAGACCGGTACGCCGGTGTCACGGGCGGTTCGGGCTGCGGCGCGGAGAAGGTTCTCCTCGGTGGCGGTCATGCCGTCGGGATTCGCGGCGGTCGCCACCAGTCCTGCGGCACCCCGGCGTTCCACCCGGGGAACCACCATGCCCTCGGTGATCTCCTTGGTGAAGAGGTCGGCGAATTTGTCTGCAGGCCACGGCGTCGGCGGATCGGTCTGCGGCGTCAGGAAGTATCCGCCGAGCATTTCCTCGGGTCCCATGCCCGTCGACGCGACGATGTGCACTCCGGTCGTGCGTGACAGCGCTTCGTAGAGCTTGACATCGCGGCCGTGGAACATGCCGGTGCTGTCGACGATCGTCCGCCCGCCGTGGTCCCGGAATTCGGTGAGCTTCCCCACCAGCACCTCGAAGGTCTCGGCGCGGTCCGGGGTGATGTCGAATGCGTGCTCCGCGCCCGGGACCACGGACAGCAGCGCTTCGTGAACCGAGACGACCCCCAGTTCGTCGGCGGGAACCGGGCCGAGAACGGTGTGGACGGTGTTTCTCTCGGCGGTCTGGGAGCCCTTCATCGGCACTTCCTTTCGTCGACGTCATGTGCGCATGACGTGGTACTAGTCACGGTAGCCATTCACATTACAGATCGTCAAGTGAATTGATTTATCGTTTTGTGAATGGCCTATCTGATTCGTGGGTTGACTGCGGCTACAATCTGAGGTCATGTCGCTCCGCGCCGCACAGAAGCAAATGACCTACGACCTTTTCCTCGCCAAAGGGCTCGAGCTGTTCGGCACAAAGGGCTACGTCGCAACCACGATCGATGACATAGCCAGCGCCGCGGGATCGACCCGGACGACCTTCTACCTGCACTTCTCGTCCAAGGCCGACGTGATGAGCGCGCTGCTGACGAAGGTCGACGCAATACTCACCGCTGCCGACGACCCCACGCTCACCGCGGTGGTGGCCTCGGGCTCGCGTGACCGGATCCAGCAGTGGCTGGACCGCAAGTTCTCACAGTGGGACGAGATCAAGCCCTATCTCACCGCGTCCTACCAGGCAGCCCAGGAGCCGGACGTCGCAGCCAAGACCGAGCAGTGGTTCGAGTCCGCCGTCGGCGACATGACGGCGGGCCTGGACCAGGCCACGCGGTTCCCTCCCGATCGGCGCCGGATCCGCTGCGTGCTCGCGTTCGGTCAGCTGGAGTACCTCTCGCGCCGCTACTTCGCGGTCGGCTGGCAGACTCCCCGCGAGGCGTGCCTCGACGAACTCACCGACTCCTGGTGCCACCTACTCGCGTCGGACGACTAGAACTCGAAAGCCGTCGCGTCGACGAGGATCTCCCGCAACCAGGCGATGAACGCCGCATCCGCCAGCCGCGGATTCCACACCATGTCGATCCCCAACGGCGAGACCGGCAGCGGGAACTCCTCGATGCGGAGGTCCACCCGTTCCCGCATCGCGACGGCAACCCGGAAGGTGTGCACCGCCACCCCGCCTGCCGACGCGACCATGTGCGGGATGAGCAGGTGGTCGGAGATCAATTGCCCGATCCGGTAGTGCACGCCGTGCGCGTCCATCGCGGCGTACGGCGCCACCCGGTGCCGGGAGTCGTAGGTGACATGCGGCAGAGACGTGAGCAGATCCAGTGCGGATGCCCCGGGATCGCTGTCCGGGTGGGCGATCACCACCCAGCGATTCTCGTACAGGCGCTCGCGCGGGTACGGCGAGGTGAACGCCTCGGACAGGAGTACGACGTCCACGCCGTCGTCGGTGAAGTCGCTCGGTTGCGGTTGAACGAAGTTGCGCACCCGCAGAGTCGCATTCGGTGCCCGCTCGGCGATCAGCCGCGCCACACCCGGCCCGACCACGAATGCGGTGCTGGTGGTCATCGCAACCGTGATGGTGCGGCTGTCGCGCGCGGGGTCGAAGCCCGGGAAATTCACCACCTGTGCGGTCTGCCGCAGCACTTCGCGCAGTGGTGCGACGAGTTCCAGGGCACGCGGTGTGAGCATCAACCCGCTCCCCTGCCGCGTCACCAGATCGTCACCGATCAGTCGGCGCATCCGCCCCAGGGCATGACTCATCGCGGGTTGGGACATGCCGACCCGGGCCGCGGCGCGGGTGACCGATCCTTCCTCGAGCAGGGCCAGCAACGGCACCAGCAAGTTGAGGTTGACCGCGGCGAGCCGCTCCAGGCCGAGATCACTCGAGTGATCGCCGGGTTGGTTCATCCACACGAAGTTACGCGTCCTCCTCCCGAGGGGTCGACGTCATCCGGCCGCGGCGGCCATGCGGCGCAGTTTCGGGATCGGGATCCGATGGTTGACGGCGACCGCGACACCGTCACCGCCGACGTGGGTCCAGCGCATCACCGACGGTCCGTGCGGGCTGTCGCCGAGCAGGAACTCGGGTTCACCGGCGGCCGGTAGGTGGCCGGTGGCCTTGAGGTTCAGCCCGAACTGCTCGGTCCAGAAGTAGGGTTCGAGGTCGAGTTCCGGCGCATCGTCGCCCGTCAGGAGCGCGTGGGCAGCGACCTTCGCCTGCTCGATAGCGCTGCTCCACAGCGGAATTCGACGCACTCCCGTAGGCGTGGGAACGGCGGCGGCGTCCCCGGCCGCGACGATGTCTGGCCGGACCCGGCCTCGCGAGTCCACCTCGAGACGGCCGCCGGTCAGCAGTCCGCTGGTGGCCAGCCACTCCGTGTCGGGTATGTCGCCGATCGCACTGACGATCAGGTCGGCGTCGACTCGTGATCCGTCGCGCAGGACCACCCCATGCGCGTCGATCCCGGCAGCCGAGCCGATGACGACCGTGAGCCCTCGGGCTACCGCGGCCGCGGTGAACGCCTCGGACAGGCAGTGCCCCAGATGCGACAGCATCGGCGGGCCGTCGGCTACCAGCGTGGCCCGGCACCCCGCCGACAGGGCCGCGGATGCGATCTCCATGCCCAGCGGACCGGCGCCGACAACCACGACCGTGGGCCGGGCCGCCAGCCGTTCCCGGAGGACCAGGGCGTCGTCCACGGTGCGCAAGGACAGCTCCACGCTGTCGTCGCCGCCCAGGCGCCGCGCCCTGGAACCGGTGGCGATCACGAGTCCGTCGTAGGTCAGGTCCGAACCGTCGTCGAGACGCACCCGGCGGGACTCGACGTCGAGGTCGACGGCCGCCACCCCCAGCACCTCGGTCGCCTCGTGCGTGGGCGGTGCCAGTTCGTGGGAACCCCCGTCGACCAGGAGCGCCTTGGAGAGCGCGGGCCGCGAGTACGCCGCCCGGTGTTCGGCCCCCACAATGGTCAGATCACCGCCGAAACCCGCGGCTCGGAGACTGTCACATGCGGTCTGGCCGGCGATCCCGTTGCCGATGACCAGGATTCGTTCGGGAACTTCGATGAGTTTCATGCGAGCCTGAGTGCGGCCACGGGGCAGACCCGGACCGCGGCGCCGGCGTCCGTGAGTTCCGGGCTTCCCTCGGGGATGTCGTCGACGTCGAGGATCAGTTCGCCCGCGTCGTCGAGGTGCATCAGATCGGGAGCGATCTCTTCGCACAGTCCATGACCTTCACAGCGAGGCCGGTCGATCACGATTCTTGTCATGCTGGAACCACCTTCAGGATCTCGAGTGCGTCGATGGAGCGGGTGATGTTGCTGGGCAACCGAACCGGCTCGGCGGCCACCAGCCGCTGCGCGTGGACGGCGAGTGCCCCGATGACGGCGTGGGCTTCCAAGCGGGCCAGGCCCTGGCCGGCGCAGCCGTGCGGTCCGTATCCGAAGGAGAGGTGGTCGACGGGATTTCGCTGGACCAGGAAGGCGTCCGGGTTCTCGTAGTGCCGCGGGTCGCGGTTGCCTGCGCCGAACAGGATCGCCACCTGGGATCCGGCCGGCACGAGGGTGCCGTCGATGTTCACGTCCCGGGTCACCGAGCGGCCCCAGGCATGGACCGGCGCCCAGAATCGGAGTATCTCGTTGAACGCTGTCGGCACCAGCGCGGAATCTCCGCGGACCAGGTCGAATTGATCGGGGAAAGCCGAGAAGAGCGCGACGATGTTGCCGAGCGCGGCGATCGTGGTGTCGACACCCGCGCCCAGGTACTGGTGGATGATGTGGCCGGCGGTGCCGGGAGGAATGGCGCCGCGGCCCTCGGCGTCGAAGATGCCGCGACCGACCGACCCCGGCGCCAGATCGGCGGCCCCGACCCCGGTGCACCACCCGTAGAGTTCGCCGGCGATCGGGAAGTTCTCCGCGGTCCGCTGATTCATCGGACCGATGACTTCCATCGCGGCCTGTCCCCAGCGCAACATGTTGTCGCGCACCTCACCGGTGAAACCGATCAGGTCCGCGACGACCTCGAGCGGGAAGGCGCGCGCCAACGCATCGATGGCCTCGAACGATCCCCTGGCGACCAGGTCCGCGACCAGCGCATCGGCCTTGGTGTGGATCTGATCCCGGAGCCCCCGCAGCGCCCGTGGAGAGAGGTTCTCGGAAAGAGTCGCGCGCAATTCGGTGTGGATCGGCGGGTCGGAGGCCAGCGATGTGCCCTGAAGCGCCTCGTTGACCACGGAATTGAAGCCGATCGTCCGGGACGAGAAGGTGCCCGGATCGGCCAACGCGTCGCGGATGACGTCGTAGCGGGTCAGGGCATAGACGTCGTTGGCGGGCAGATGTACCACCGCACCGAGATCGCGGAGTTCGGCGTACGTCGGGTAGGGGTCGATCACGACCTCGTCGGCGAAGAGGTCCGTATCGCTACTCGCCGGAGTGCTTCTGTTCATGCCTCCAGTGAAGTGAGTCCACTCACATAAATCCAACTCATATTAGGCATGTACGGACATGAACAAGATTGATGCCGTCCGCCCTGCGGTGCTCTCATCCGTGGTCGCGGCACACCGCGGACGCGGGATCCGGTTCGCACATTTGCTGCCACGTGCAGAAGCCGGGATGTCTTCGCCGTGCAGGATCGTCGCCGTCACTGCGCGGCCACCCTCGCCTGCACGGCGATCAACAGCCGTTTCTGCAGGGCTACTGAGACTGGAGGATTCTACGAGCCCGCTCGGCGACGGGCAGATCCACGAACTCGCCGTCCGGAAGCTGGACGGCCGCTCCGCCCGATTTCGCGAAGACGTTCACAACCCGTCGTGCCCAGACGAGTTCGTCCTCGCCGGGGATGAAGGCGGTGTGAATGATCGGCAGCTGGGAGGGGTGGATCGCGGATTTGCCGCCGAAGCCGAGAGAGCGGGCGTGGGCGGCTTGCCGGGCGAGTCCGTCAGTGTCCCGCAGGAGGGGGTAGACACTGTCGATCGGTGGTGCGATGCCCGCGGCCCGGGAGGCGATGACCAGGTGCGATCGCGCGTACTGCAGCGGGGCGTCCCCGTCGCCGATGCCGAGGTCTTTCCGGAGGTCGATGCCGCCGAGGGCGAGGTGTTCGACGCCGGGTTCGGCGGCGATGGCCGGGGCGTTGGCGACTCCCTTCGCGGTTTCGATCGCGCAGATCAGTGGCGTCTCCGTTACCCGGTCCCGCACCCACCGCACGTCGTCGACCGAGTCGACCTTCGGGATGCGGATGCCGTGAGCACGGTCGGCGACCGCGGCCAGATCGTCGGCGGCGAGCGCGGTGCCGACAGCGTTGATGCGCACCCACGCCGGGTGGATGGTCAGAGTGTCGGCGACGCGAGCGCGGGCGGCATCCTTGTACTCCGGCGGGACCGCGTCCTCGAGGTCGAGGATCACCGCGTCCGCACCGGCGTCGAAGACCTTGCCGAGGAGCTTCTCATTGTGTCCGGGCACGAAGAGGTAGCTGCGGGCCATCAGATGACACCCTTCTCCTGTAGATTCTCGACATTCAATCCGAGTGTGTCGCGGTAGATCTGCGTGTTGTCCTGTCCGAGTCGCCGTCCGGGGAATCGGATGGCGCCCGGGGTGCCGAGCATGCGCACCATGAGGTTCTGCATGGCGAGAGGCCCGAGGTCCTCGTCGTCGACGGTGGTGATCATGTCGCGGGCGCGGACGTGCGGGTCGTTCATCAGTTGCTCGACGTCGTAGATGGGTGCGAGGGCGGCGCCGACGCGCTCGAACTCGGCGACGACCTCGTCGAACGGGCGGGCGGCGATCCATTTCCCGACCGCCTCGTCGAGGAGGTCGCCGTTGCGGCTGCGTTCCGCGGCCGAGGCGAACCACGGCTGTTCGACGAGGTCAGCTCGTCCGACGAGGCGCATGACCCGTTCGGCGACGGAGGTGGCACTGGCCGAGATCGCCACCCACCGGCCGTCCTTGGTGAGGTACGTGTTGCGGGGGGCGTTGTTGGGCGAGCGGTTGCCTTGGCGGCCGGCGATCGCGCCGAGCTGGTCGAAGGCGGTGGGACCCGGGCCGAGGATGCCGACCAGGGGTTCGAGCAGCGAGAGGTCGATGACCTGCCCCTGCCCGGCGCCTTCGGGGCTGTTGCGGTGCAGCAGTGCCGTGACCACGCCAAAGGCGCCGGTAATGCCGGCGACACCGTCGGCGAGACCGAACGGAGGCAGCGTCGGCGGGCCGTCCTCCTCACCGGTCTGGTGTGCGAATCCGCTCATCGCCTCGGCGAGGGTACCGAAGGCGCGACGTTGGGCGTAGGGCCCGTCCTGTCCGAAGCCGGTGACCCGCAACATGATCAAGCCCGGATTGAGCGCCATCAGCAGGTCGGGTCCGAGCCCCCACTTCTCCAGCACTCCGGGTCGGAAGTTCTCCACGAGCACATCGACGTCGACGACCAGATCCCGCAGGATCTGCTGGCCCTCGCGAGTGCCGAGGTCGAGGGTGATGCACTTCTTGTTGCGCGCAATGACCTTCCACCACAGTCCGTGGCCGTCCTTGTTCGCCCCGTGGGATCGGGCGGGGTCGCCCGTCGGGTGCTCGACCTTGATCACCTCGGCGCCGAAGTCGCCCAGCAGCATCGCGGTGATCGGAGCGGCGTACACGGTGCTGATGTCGAGAACTCGGATCCCCTGCAGCGGACCGCGGTTCGCCTTCCCAGGCGAACTCGAGGTCAGGGTGTCATCGTGTGGATTCACGCTCATGGGCAGTCCTCGGCAGTGTCGAGAGATGATGGAGACGGAAGGGTGGTGGCGCCCTGCGTGGAAGTCGGGCGGCGCCTTTCCCGCGTGTGCGGACTCCAATCTGTCACCCGCCCGAGTGAAGTACAATCGCAAGTATCTTGACTCCCTTTAAATTCTTCTAAAGGCAGGTGGCTGACGTGCTCGACACGACGCGGATGTTCACGCTGTGCGAGGTCGCGAAGCACGGCTCCATCACCGCGGCTGCCGCGGCGCTCGGATACACCACCTCGGCGGTCTCGCAGCAGATCGCCAAGCTCGAGAAGGAGGCCGGGCAACCGCTGCTGGAACGGCACGCGCGCGGCATCATGCTCACCGACGCCGGCCGCTCCATCGTCAAACACACCGAACGGATCCTCATCGAACTCGAGGCCGCGGACGCCGAACTCGCGGAGATCCACGGACTACGTGCGGGAGAACTCGCGATCGGAACCTTCCCCACGGCCGGATCCTCGCTGCTGCCGCTGGTGATCAAGGAATTCAAGACCCACCACCCCGGCATCGACCTGCGCGTCCTCAGTGGACGATTCGCCCAGCTCGTCGATTCGCTTCGCCGCCGGGAGACGGAGCTGTCCCTGTTGTGGGACTACGAGTGGAACCGGATCGACGACCCACTGCTGACGTACCACCACCTGATGAACGATCCGACCCTGCTCCTGGTGTCGGAAAAGCACCGCCTCGCCGACCGGGAGTCGATCAGGATCACCGAACTCCGCGACGAGTCGTGGGTGGTGCGCGCCGACGATCACCCGGTTGCCCACACCCTCGAAAGGCTCTGCCAGCAAGGCGGATTCAGCCCTCGGACAAGTTTCCTCGCCCACGACTACGGGGAGGTGCAGGCCATGGTGGGGGTCGAGTTGGGGGTGTCGATCGCGCCGCGGCTGGCGGTCCTCAATCCCCGCCCCGACGTCCGGTCCATCCCGCTCGCCACCCGCTCGCCGCAGCGCCGGATCCTCGTCGCACACCTGACCGAGCGTCGGCTGAGTCCGGCGGCCCAAGCGGCCATCACACTGTGCATGGCGGCAGCGCGACGCCTCGAGGAAGGTTTCGCCGACGCTTAGCGGGTCACCGTGCGGTTCCCGCCAGCACGGCAGCCGGGGACGCGACGAACAGTTCGGCGGCCGCGATGCGCCGCGCCGCGCGGTGCAGTGAGACCGCCTCGATCACTCCGTCGTGGGAGGTGGTGAGGTCGATGTCGAGGACGCCCGCGGCCGTTCCCAGTCGCAGCGATCCGGGCCACCGCACCCGGGCGTTGTCTGCCACCACTCCCCCTCGCACGGTGGCGGCCGCGGCGACGGCGACGGCCGATGTCAGGCCGATCGCCGGATGCGGGGCGAGCATGGACAGCATGCGGACCGAGACGTCGTAGTCCTCGCCGGCGATGTCGATGCCCGCGCTGGTGCGATAGTCCCACGGGGGGCCGATCACACCGACCTTCGGAATGGCATGCGAGATCGGGTCACCGGGCTTGCTCAGTCCCATCCGCAGCGACGATTCGCGCCGCAAAGCCACGAGAACGGAGAGGTGGTCGGCGATCACCGCATTGTCCTCCGCCCCGCTCAGGCCCAGGTCGGCGGCGTCGAACAGCGCGGCCGGCGCCCCGGCGACCACCATCGTGCCCCGGTAGCGGCGATCACCGAGCGCGATCGAATCGGACGCCGACCCGGTGGGCAGCAGTGCGGTACCGGAGGCGAGGCCGGTGAAGGTCAGGGCAACCGCAACGCCGAGCGCACTGGTCCCCGGCACGGCGGCAACCCCCTCGGTGGGGATCACCCCGCCCGGGGTCGCGATCTCGGCGGTGAGGATTGCACCGGTGTTGGTGTTGCGCATCCGCACGATCGTCGTCGCACTGTCGACCGCGACGAGCCCGGACTGCAGCGCATACAGCCCTATCCCGGTGGCGCAGTTTCCGCAGTTGCTGCCCCACTCGACCCGGCGGTCACCGATCGCGACCTGTGCGAACAGGTACTCGACGTCGATGCCCGGCTCGGCGGATCGGCGCACGATCGCGGCCTTGGATGTTGTCGAGCTGCCGCCGCCCACGCCGTCGAGCTGACGGGGGTCACCCGAACCGAAGGCCGAGGTGAGTATGGCGTCGATCCCGCCCGCCTGCTCGACCAGAGGGTCGACATCAACCGCGTTGAAGAGCCAGCACTTGCTGGTGCCCCCTCGCATCCAGGTTCCACGGAGTGTGAACACCGCCCGGCCGCCTTTCATTCGTGACGAAGTCTGAGGCACCGCCGAAGGCTCTGATCGGGGTAAGGGAACTGAATCTCCAGCGGTGACACCGTCAACCCTGCGCCCCACCTGGGTGGAGCACAATTTCGAATGTGAGGACGACCCTTAAGAGTGGCTTACATTGCCGGGTCGAGCGCCATCGTAGGACGGCGCACACACCCGCCGGCGGCGCGGTGCGACCAGGGGCGCCGCCGTTCGTCGAGGTCGACGGCCCACAGCGGCACCACCGGCACGACGATCACCTGGGCACGACGCCGCCGGCATGACTTAAGCAGAACTGAACCCCCGGGTAGAAACGTGACATTGTTCTGAACATCTGTCGTCTCTAACGTGATGTAGGACATGATCGACGAGAGGATGTGACATGCGAACCACGAGCCCGCTACCCCGACGCGAAGACGTTCCCGCCGACCGGGACCGGGCCTGGGAGCTGTCCACCGAACTGGTCGATCCCACCGCGCCCGTTCCGACCCCGCACCGTGACCCCGTCACAAGTCGGGAGACGCCGCGCACGCGCACCCTGGCACCGCCATTCAGTGCCCTCGGACGCGTCGAGGCCCCCTCTGTTCACGCAACCGGAACAGCCGACGACCAGGCAGGCGACCCTGCCGGACAGCAAGCGAAAGAACGACCATGACCTCCATCGAAATACTCCCCCTGATCGCCTTGGTCGCGATGTTCGTGATCGCCACCATCTTCCCCATCAACATCGGCATCCTGGGCTTCATCGGGGCCTTCCTCGTCGGAGCCTTCGCCCTCGGATACGACGACAAGGAAATCCTCGCCGCATTCCCGAGTTCGATCGTCCTGACGATCATCGGCGTCACCTACTTCTTCGGCATGGCCAAGAGGAACGGCACCATCGACCTCCTCGTCAACGCCTGCATCCGCGCAGTCGGCGGCCGGACGGTGATCGTTCCCTGGGTGTTCTTCTTCTCCGCCTCCGTGCTGACGGCACTGGGCACCTTCAGCCCCGCGGCGGTCGCGCTGATCTCGCCCGCGGCGATGTCGTTCGCCGCGCGCACCCGGATGAGTCCGCTCGTGATGGGCATCATGACGATCAACGGCGCCCACGCCGGCGCGTTCTCGCCGATCTCGGTCTCCGGCGTCCTCGTCACCGACATCGTCAACTCCAGTGGCCTGACCATCGCGCCCTGGACGCTGTTCTTCGCCAGCTATGGCATCAATCTCCTGCTGTCGGTGCTGACCGTCGTGGGCTACTCGGTCCTCGCCCGAGTCCGCGACCTCGAGTACACCGCCACCGGAACGAGCGACGAAACCGGCAGCGGTACACCGCGTCCCACCACCGTCGGGGCACCGGATCGGACGCCGACCACCGGCGGTGCAGGCTCGTCGGGCGGGACGCAGGTACTCACTCGCGCGCAGACGGCGACCAGCGTCGTGCCCGACGCGCACCCCGTGACCCGCGTCCAGAAGCTCACCCTGTTCCTCATCGCCACCGTGCTCGTACTCGTGCTGGTGCTGCATCTGCCGATCAGCTTCGTCGCCATCGCCGCCGGCGCGGTCCTCGCCTTCACCGATCTGTCGAAGCAGAACGAAGCCATCGCCGGCATCAGCTGGTCCACCGTCCTACTCGTCGCCGGCATGGTCACCTACATCTCGATCATGGAGGAAATGGGCACCATCGACCACCTCGCCGAAATGGCCATCACCGTCGGTGCACCACTGCTGGTCGCGTTCGTCCTGTGCTACGTCATCGGCGTCACGTCCGCGTTCGCATCCTCGACCGCACTGCTCACCGCGATCATCCCGCTCGCCCTGCCCCTGCTGCAGACCGGCGCACTCCCCGTCGTCGGAGTCGTCGCGGCGCTGGCGATCTCGGCGACCGTCGTCGACGTGTCCCCGTTCTCCACGAACGGCGCCCTCGTCCTCGCCAACGCCCAGAACATCGAACGCCCCGCGTTCTACCGCCAGCTTCTCCTCAACGCAGGCATCGTCGTCGCAGTCGCACCGGCGCTGTGCTGGTTCATCCTGGTAGCCGTTCCCGCAATGGCCTGAGCACCACGGACAACAGCCGCGGCCGCCACCTCACCCGAGGTGGCGGTCGCGTGCGTGTGGCGCCGACCTAGGCTCCCTCCGCTCGGGTTGGATTCAGGCGGTGCCGCGGAACTCGACGCAGTCAACCAATTGCTTTGCGAATGCATCGAGATTGGCGAGCAGACCTCCCCGTGGACAGCCCGGCATCGCCTGAATGCGCGTCAGCGCACCCGAGAGATCATGTCGAGAAGAACGGTCGCGGACGAGATTTGGTCGAGGTCAATCGACCGACGGATGCCGGTCGCTCGACGGCACCTCACACGGAAGCTGAAGTCGACGTCGAACTTCAGGCCCCGGTGGCGATACTCCCAGCAGAAAGTCAAGCCCTGCAAAAATAGCGATTCAATGTCGGGCGCTGGGCGCGTAATCTACTACATAAGGCTTCTTGGCGCTTCCTAGCGCTTCTTGGTGCTACCTGTCGCCCGGTGCCGCGCCATACAAACCCGAAGATTGGAGCAGAGATGCGTATCTTGCGTGCGTTTGTAGGAGGGATCGCTGGGGCGATCATTCTGGTTCTGGGACTGTCTCTTCACGCGCCTGTGCCCACTGCTCAGGCCGAGTGTCTGAGAATGCCGTACTTCACGCCGTTCGGATATGCCAACTTCGATTTTCCCCCGCGAATGGTTGCGCTGGTGAACGACAACGAGATCGCAGTCGAAGGCATCGCACCGTTCGAGGCCAAGCCCGGGAAGACCGGCCTCTATCTGCCAATCGGCTCGCACACCAACTACATCGACGCATGCCAGGGCGTGTACTATCCCGGCGGCCCGAGATTGATCAGTAAGACCGGGAATTCCGTTGCAGTCGAGAATATCTGGCTGCGGATGGACGGCGCCTACGGGCTTGTGACGATCAACGGGGTCCCACAAGGCGAGCGGATGGTCGCCACCTACAATGTGGGTGAAATGATGCCGACGCTCATGACGCCACACGGCGGAGGGATCGGCCCCACATATTGGCCGTTCCGCTTCACCCCATATTTCGCGCAGGTCTTCAACGACACCGCCGGCGCCAACCTCGTCCAGCCCGGTGAGGTGTTCGCTAATCTCGACGCCGTCGGGAAGTTTGCGCCCTGATCTGACACGAGATCAGATGAAGCCCCGGATCGAGTTCGACTGCGAGATCCCGCGGTCGCCGGGTTCGTCTCGGCCACCGCGGTTCCCGACCGGAGAATGTCCATCGATAGCTTGCGTCGGACGATCAACCCGTGATCGCGAGCTAACGACGACGAGCGATACCCACTACACGGGTTGTGGCGTTGAAGGCCGCCTTCAACGCGCGATCAGCAATCGAACCGTCGGGCGGTACAACTTGATCTGGCGGGCGAATTCCATTTGGTCGTAGCGCACCGTGTTGGTGACGACCTTTCCGCCGGCGATGACGAAGTGGTCGAATCCCTCGAATTCGATTCGCCGACCGGTGGCGGCGACGCCGACGAAGGTGCCGACGTGCCGCCCGGTCAGGCGCCAGTGGACGAGGACGTCGCATTGGAGACGTCGTTCGGCGGAGGGATTGTTGTAGGTCGGGCTGCGATCAGACATCTTTACTTCAATGCAGGTTGACGCGAGGCACGCTGGCATGCAGCCTCGGCCCTGCGGAACGAGACACTGACACAACACGACCACGGCCGACTCCACGTGCCGCGGCCGGTCGGCTCCTATTGTCCTCCGCGCCGCCGGCGATGTCACCGATGATTCGCTGAGGGAAAGAGACGCTCCGGCCGACAGTGCATCGAAAGCTCTTTCCGCGCGCAGGGCGCAGCAGACGTGCGAAAAGATCGACGAGCATTCACCCGTCACATTGGAGTAGCTACATGCGGCGTAACGCAATCAGACCGCGCGCGATAGTCGAGTGAGAGCATCGACTCGGTCAGGGACGGCGGTTCGTCCCGAATGCGAATGGAGTGCAAGTGAAGCGGGCTATCGCGGCAACCGTCCTGTCCCTCATCCCCTTCGGCCTCTGCGTGTCGATAGCATCCGCCGATCCCGTCGATACCGACCCGTTCGGGTACAAGGACCGGACCTCCTATTTCGTCACCCCTGTGGATCCTGGAGCGTTCGGCGCGAACGCCGACAAGTCGATCATCCTGAGTCCGTATGGCACTAGCCGAACGATCGAGTGTGCGTCCTTCCATGGGCAGGGTTGGTGTCGCCAGTTCGACCACCTCGGCAATGAGCACAAACTCGATCAGGTGAAGATTCCGACCGGGTCGAGCGAGTGGGACTACCGCGGGGTGTGGATCTATAACCCGTTCTGACACGCGAGCCAGATTCTCCGTTCGAAGCCACCGCGGGGGGCGCGTTTGCGAACGGCTGCTTGTTTCACCTATGCCTTCGGTGATGACCTTCGCGTGGAGGGTCGCCCCATTGCAATCCGCTGCAACCTTTATTGCGCTCGTCATATCTCCCTACATTCATGACCCGGGTTACACGAGGCACGAACCGTTCCGGCGCCGCATCGCGATCGGAGGTCGGCCCCGAGGTAGCCGGCGACAACGGAGAAACCAAGGGAGTGCAATGGCGCTGAACAAGAATTCGTTACTGAGCGCGTATCGGAAGATGTCCGAGATCCGAGCGTTCGAAGACCGGCTTCACGAGGAGAACGCCACCGGCGACATTCCCGGCTTCATCCACCTGTACTCCGGTCAGGAAGCCATTGCCGTCGGCGTGTGCGAGAACCTGCAGGACAGCGATTACATCGGGTCCACCCACCGCGGTCACGGGCACTGCATCGCCAAGGGGTGCGACCTCCACGGGATGATGGCGGAGATCTTCGGGAAGGACGACGGCCTCTGCCACGGCAAGGGCGGTTCGATGCACATCGCCGACCTGTCGGTGGGCATGCTCGGCGCGAACGCCATCGTCGGCGGGGCACCTTCCCTCGCCATCGGTGCGGCGCTCAGTGCGAAGACACTGCGCAACGGCGGTGTCGCCGCCTCGTTCACCGGCGACGGCGGCTCCAACCAGGGAACGGTCTTCGAAGCCATGAACATGGCCGTCGTGCTCGACCTTCCCATCGTCTTCGTCACCGAGAACAACGGTTTCGGAGAGGCCACCGGCCGGGACTACGCCGTCGGCGCACCCAGTATCGCTTCCCGTGCGGCTTCGTTCGGCATGCCTGCCGTGACCGTCGACGGAACCGACTTCTTCGCCGTGTACGAGGCAACCCGTGAGGCCGTCGAGCGTGCGCGCATGGGAGGCGGACCCACGTCGATCGAGGCGATCGCGTACCGCTGGCACGGACACTTCGAAGGTGACGCGCAGCTGTACCGCACCGCGGATCAAGTTGCGGAGCTGCGCAAGACGAAAGACCCGCTGCTGAACTTTCGCAATCACCCGGACAGCAAGAAGGTGTCCGCGAAGGAGCTCGACGCGATCGACGCCGATGCGCGGGCCCGCGTCGACGACGCCGTGGCGAAGGCCCGGCAGGCCGAGTATCCGCCGTTGGCAAACCTTCTGACCGACGTCTACGTGTCGTACTGAGAGTGAGAACAGAAATGACAACGTCGAAGACGACGTACCGCGAAGCAATCAAGGCCGCGCTCGCCCAGGAGATGGAACGCGACGCGACGGTCGTGCAGATCGGTGAAGACCTCCGTGGCGGCCAGGCGGGTACCAATCCGGAACTCGAGTCCGGAAAACTCGAGGCGTTCGGTGGGGTGCTGGGTGTGACGAAGGGCCTGTGGACCGAATTCGGTTCCGACCGGGTCATCGACACCCCGATCACCGAGTCCGCGATCATCGGCATGGCAGCCGGCGCCGCATTGACCGGGCTGCGTCCGGTCGCCGAACTGATGTTCATGGACTTCTTCGGAGTCTGCTACGACGCCCTGTACAACCAGGCGGCGAAGTTCCGCTACATGTTCGGCGGCAAGGCCCGCACCCCGCTCGTGGTGCGCGGCATGATCGGTGCCGGATTCTCGGCGGCGGCGCAGCATTCGCAGTCCCCGTACAACGTGTTCGCCGCGGTCCCCGGCCTCAAGGTCGTGGCCCCGTCCAACGCATATGACGCCAAAGGCCTTCTCATCCAGTCCATTCGCGACGACGACCCGGTGGTGTTCTGCGAGCACAAGACCCTGTACGACCTGAAGGGCGAGGTTCCCGACGAGCCATACACGATCCCGTTCGGGGTCGCCAACTACACCCGGGAAGGTACGGACGTCACGATCATCGCGCTCTCGGCGATGGTGAACGCCGCCAACACGGCCGCCGACAAACTTGCCACCGAGGGCATCTCCGTCGAGGTGGTCGACCCGCGGACCGTCTCGCCCCTCGACGAGGAAGGCATCCTCGAATCCGTCGCGTCCACCGGACGAGTCGTGATCGTCGACGAGTCCGCGGCGCGGTGCGGATTCGGCCACGACGTCGCCGCACTGATCGCCACCAAGGCGTTCGGTTCGCTGAAGGTACCGATCGAACTGGTCACCCCGCCGCACACCCCGGTGCCGTTCTCCCCCGTGCTCGAACAGGCATGGCTTCCCAACGCGGCGCGCATCGAGGCCGCGGTACGCAAGGTGGTGACTGCCTGACCATGAGCGACATCAAGCTGATCGAAGTTCCCAAATGGGGCCTGTCGATGGACGAGGGCACCGTCACCGCGTGGTTGATCGACGAAGGATCGCCCTTCGCAAAAGGCGATCTGATCTGCGAGATCGAGACCAGCAAGATCACCAACGAGTTGGAGGCGCCGTTCGACGGCGCACTGCGGCGCATCGTCGCCAAGCCGGGTTCCACGCTGCCGGTGGGTGCGGTCCTGGCGGTGTCGGCGGACGCGGCCGTCTCCGATGCCGATATCGAGGAGTTCCTGACCGGAATCGGAGCGGATCACGTCCCAACGTCCGAGCCGGAGCGGACACCGGGCGGGCAGCCCACGCCCGCAGAGCCGCGCGTGACTACTACCCCGTCCGCTCCGGCGGCCCAGGAATCGGCGCGGCCATCCGGCACCACCGCCGTCCCGGATTCGCTACGGGGACGGACGAATGGCGACGTCTTCGCGACGCCGCACTCCCTGCGGTTGGCCGAGAAACTGTCGATCGACCTGGGCCGGGTGGCCGGGACCGGCCGCGACGGCCGGATCTCGCTCGCCGACGTCCACGATGCGATTCGCTCGGCAGGCGGAACCGTCGCAGAGGCACCGTCGCCGACTCGCTCAGGTGTGCCCGGACGCTCCGCCGAGGACGACGGCGCGGTCGAGGCGACGCCGGTGGCACGTCGACTGGCGAAATCTCTGGGCATCAACCTGCACGACTGCCGGGCCACCGGTTCGCGGGGGCGCGTCTGCGAGGCGGACGTCCGGGAAGCCGAAAGGGCGTTCCGACCGGTTCCCGAACCGACACCGGCGCCCGCCGGCGGTACGGACACCTCGCACGCGCTACCCGAGTTCGAGACGATCCCCTTCAACTCGATGCGCAAGGCGATCGGTCAGCGCCTGCAGGAATCGAAGCGCAACGCCCCGCACTTCCGGCTCACCGCGGACCTCGAGATCGACAATCTCCTCGCACTCCGCACGGAGATCAACGCAACTGTGCCGGCCGTCAAGCTGTCGGTCAACGACTTCGTGGTCAAGGCCTGCGCTGCGGCGCTGCGCAAGGTCCCGGACGTCAACGTCCAGTTCGACGAAGCGGCGCAATCGGTGCTGAGATTCTCCGCCGCCGACATCTCGGTGGCCGTCGCCTTGCCGTCGGGGCTGATCACGCCGATCGTTCGCGGAGCGGAGAGCAAGAGTCTGGCCGAGATCTCCGGTGAGGTTCACGCATTGGTGACCAGGGCCAAGACCGGCAAGCTGACGCCCGAGCAGTTCCAGGGCGGCACGTTCACCATCTCGAACCTCGGTATGTTCGGCGTGCGCGAATTCGACGCGATCATCAACCCACCGCAGGGCGCCATCCTCGCCGTCGGTGCGGGGCAGCAGCGGCCGGTCGTCGTGGACGGCCGGGTGGAGGTCCGTACGATGCTGACCGTCACGCTGTCGTGCGACCACCGCGTGATCGACGGCGCCCTCGGCGCGACGTTCCTGCAGGAACTGCGGCGCTTCGTCGAATCACCCGCGTTGATGCTGGTCTAGGGAGTGTTGATGACTGACAACTACGACGTCCTGGTGATCGGAAGCGGACCCGGCGGCTACGTCGCCGCCATCCGCGCCGCCCAACACGGACTCCGCACCGCGGTGATCGAACGGGACCGGCTCGGCGGCATCTGCCTGAACTGGGGTTGCATTCCCACCAAGGCCCTGCTGCACGGCGCCGACGTGGCGCACACGCTGGCGAATCTGCGTCCCCTCGGGTTCTCCACCAGCGGTGTCGAATTCGACATGGCGCAACTGGTCGAGTTCAGCCGTGGGGTGTCGGGGCGGTTGTCCGACGGCATCGGGTATCTGATGAAGAAGAACGGCATCGACGTGATCACCGGCACCGCGCGACTGACCGGAAAGGGTGTGGTGGGTGTTCGGGAGGACGGTGACTCGGCGTCGCCGCTCACCGAGTACCGGGCCGACCACATCATCCTCGCCCCGGGTGCGCGTCCCCGTTCGGTGCCCGGGGTGACACCGGACGGCGATCGGGTCTGGACCTACTTCGACGCGCTGGTGCCCCAGGAACTTCCGAAGTCGCTGCTGGTCATCGGTTCCGGTGCGATCGGCGTCGAGTTCGCGAGCCTCTACCACGATTTGGGTAGTGCGGTCACGCTCGTCGAACTGGCACCGCAGATCATGCCCGTCGAGGATGCCGCGGTGGCCGGCCACGTGCGTCGGCAGTTCGAGAAGCGCGGGATCGAGATCCACACCGGCGCCTCGGTGTCCGGACTCACCGTCGGCGCGGATTCCGTCGCCGTGACGGTGAAATGCGCGGACGGATCCCTCGAAGAACGGGTCGTGGAGCGGGTTCTGGTCGCCGCCGGCATCCAGGGCAACGTCGAGAACCTCGGGCTCGAGGACGTCGGCGTCGAGGTGGACCGCGGGTTCGTCACGACCGACGAGTGGTGCCGCACCACCGCATTCGGGATCTACGCCATCGGCGACGTCGCCGGCGCCCCGTGCCTCGCCCACAAGGCGAGTCACGAAGGCGTGCTGTGTGTCGACAAGCTGGCGGGAGCCCCGCACGTGACACCGTTGGACAAAGACTACGTCCCCGGATGCACGTACTCGAGGCCCCAGGTCGCCAGCCTCGGCCTCACCGAGGACCAGGCGCGGGCAACCGGACGTTCCCTGCAGATCGGACAGTTCGATCTGCAGGCGTCCGGCAAAGCACTCGCCATCGGTGAAGCCGACGGCTTCGTCAAGACCATCTTCGACGCCGACAGCGGTGAACTGCTGGGCGCCCACATGGTCGGGCCCGAAGTCACCGAGCAGATCCAGGGATTCGGCATCGCACGATCCCTGGAGGCCACCGGTGACGATCTCGCAGACGTGGTCTTCGCGCACCCGACGCTGTCCGAGGCCATGCACGAATCGGTCCTGTCGGCGCTCGGCCGCCCGATCAACATGTAGCACTCCCCGCCGAACCGCGGTTGCCTTCCGGCACTGCGGTTCGGTGGGAACCACCACCCAGGAATCGACACGTGACTGCCACACCACGAACACCGTCCGGGGCCGTGCAGGCTCCGCCCGGCCGCAAGCTGCTCCGCCTCGAGATCCGAAACGCGGAGACTCCGATCGAACGCAAACCGAACTGGATCAAGACGAGAGCGAAGATGGGCCCGGAATACTCCGAGCTCAAGGGCCTCGTCACACGCGAGGGTTTGCACACCGTCTGCGAAGAAGCCGGCTGCCCCAACATCTACGAATGCTGGGAAGACCGCGAGGCGACATTCCTCATCGGCGGGCAGCACTGCACCCGCCGCTGCGACTTCTGCCAGATCGACACCGGCAAACCCACTGACCTCGACCGCGACGAACCCCGCCGCGTCGCCGAATCCGTCCAGGCGATGGGACTGCGGTACTCCACCATCACCGGCGTCGCCCGCGACGACCTGCCCGACGGCGGCGCCTGGCTCTACGCCGAAACGGTCCGCCAGATCCACCAGCTCAACCCCGGCACCGGCGTCGAGAACCTCATCCCCGACTTCAACGGCAAGCCGGACCTGCTCGCCGAGGTCTTCGACTCCCGCCCCGAGGTCCTCGCCCACAACCTCGAGACCGTGCCCCGCATCTTCAAACGGATCCGGCCCGCGTTCCGCTACGAACGCTCCCTCGGCGTGATCACCGCCGCCCGCGAGGCCGGGCTGGTCACCAAGTCCAACCTCATCCTCGGCATGGGCGAGACCCCCGACGAGGTCCACCAGGCGATGGAAGACCTGCACGCCGCCGGCTGCGACATCCTCACCATCACCCAGTACCTGCGCCCCTCCCCCCGGCACCACCCCGTCGAGCGGTGGGTCAAGCCCGAAGAGTTCGTCGAGCACTCCCAGGCCGCCGAGGAGATCGGGTTCGCCGGCGTCATGGCCGGACCGCTCGTCCGCTCGTCGTACCGCGCCGGCCGCCTCTACATGCAAGCGAAAGCCAAACGCACAAATCCAGTTTCGCCACCAACGGAGATTCACCATGACGAATGATTCCGTCATCGACGACGTAAGGGTCGTCGAGTTCGCCCGCCGCTGGCTCCCCTACGGCGGCGGCACCACCGGCGATCTTCTCGTCGAATTCGGCATGACACCCGCGTGCTACCTGGCGCGGCTCGGCAAGATCCTTTCCGGACCCGTCGGTCAGCGGCTCGATCCACAACTGCGCGCCGACCTGCGTCACTTCGTCGCCGTGCGCTCGGCGCCACGATAGGCCCGAGGTCCGGCATCCGCGTCAGTCGACGATCTGCACTGCCACACCGTCCGCGAACCGGTAGGGATGGGTGGACAGGACCGGGCCGAGACTTTTCCGGAGACGGGAGATCTCGGCGCGCACGGCCACCACGTGGTCGCGGTCACCGAACAACGACACGCTCAGCGACGCGGCATCGATTCCGGCGGAACCGATTTCGGTCAGCACTCGCAGTATCTGCGCATGGCGCGGGGAGAGAGCACGGGTCCATTCCGTATCGCCCCGCACCGTTGCTCGCGGGGACTCACCGAGATCGAGTTCCACCTGGACGCCCGTCGGCGTGCCGGAACGTCGCACCAGCCAGCCGTCACCGAGCGGTTCCGGTACACACAGCCCCAACCCGGGCACCAAGAGCGGCGTGCCGGGGCCCGGAAGTGACACCCGGTCGGGGGCGGCGAGGCCACGGGCGTCGGCGACCCAGCCGTGCCGGTCCACCACGAGGGCCGGCCCGGCGGTCGCCCCCAGCACCGGTGCCGCGTGCCCGCGAAGCTTCTCCAGGTTGATCGTGTGCTCCTGCCACAGTGTGGCCTCGGCCAACCGCACCGCCGTTTGCACCAGCGCCACCGTCGTCGGGTGAACCGACATCGCCGAGCCACTGATGTCGACGACGCCGAGCACTTCACCACTCCGCGGATCGTGCACCGGAGAGCCCGTGCACGACCAGCCACGATGCGACCGAGCATAATGCTCCGCCGAGAACAGTTGCACAGGAGCATCTTCCACCAACGCCGTCCCGATGGAGTTCGTACCCACCGAGCTCTCGGACCATCGGGCCCCCTCCATGAATCCCAGGGCATCGGCGGCCTTCCGCAGGCCACGGGACCCTTCCCGCCACAGGACCACCCCGTCGGAGTCCGCGATCACCACGATAAAATTCGCGTCCTCCGCCACCTGAGTCAACGCGCTGCGAAGCTCCGGAAGAACCGCACGCAGGGCAGTACGCGTCCGCCGGGCTTCGACCTCGGCGCAGTCGGCCAGCACCACGTCCTCACAACTGTCGGGACTCACCCCGTCCGCTTGTAGCCGCGACCACGACCTGCCGACGATCTCGCGCGGCTGCGCCGGTGGTCGCCGACCCGACAGCACTGCATCGTGCACTTGACTCAACAACCGTGCGTGCCGGGGAAGATCCACCCCCGAGCCGACAGCGGGAAGGCGGTGCCGAACCGAACCGGTAGTACTCACACCTCGGAGCCTACCGGGAATGTGAGCGCCGAACCATGGCCGGGTTCGGCACATTTTCGTTGGGAGAGAACGCAATCGGTTCACAATTCGTCACAATGCAATCGGCTGCAACCCTTGAACAGTCACGGCCGGCGATGCTTGGCTCTCGTGTGAGCACGATCACATGAGAGAGGAGCTAGAGATGAGCATCGAGGGCAAAGTCGCGTTGATCACCGGCGCGGGCCAGGGCATCGGACGAGCGATCGCGTTGCGGCTGGCGTCGGACGGCGCCGACATCTCGCTCGTCGACGTCAACGCCGACCGGATCAGCGCGGTGGCCGACGAGGTCCGGGCGGCGGGTTGGAAGGCCATCTCGTTGGTCGCCGACGTGACGGACCGCGATCAGGTCCGGTCCGCCGTCGACCGGACGGAGCACGAACTGGGCGGCTTCGACATCATCGTCAACAATGCGGGCATCGCCCAGGTCGACCCGATCGCCGACGCGACACCGGAGGACGTGTCACGGATCCTCGCCGTCAACGTCGAAGGTGTGCTGTGGGGAATCCAGGCCGCAGCCGACAAGTTCCGGGCGCGGGGGCACGGCGGGAAGATAATCAACGCGTCGTCGATCGCCGGTCACGAGGGGTTCGCGATGCTCGGTGTGTACTCGGCGACCAAGTTCGCGGTGCGCGCACTCACCCAGGCCGCGGCGAAGGAGTACGCATCCGAGGGCATCACGGTCAACGCCTACTGCCCCGGCGTCGTCGGCACCGACATGTGGGTCACCATCGATGAGCGTTTCGCGGCCCTCACCGGTGCGCCGAAGGGTGCCACGTTCGAGAAGTTCGTCGGCGGCATCGCCCTCGGCCGTGCACAAACCCCCGAGGACGTCGCCGCGTACGTGTCGTATCTGGCCGGACCGGACTCCGACTACATGACCGGGCAGGCCGGACTGATCGACGGCGGCCTCGTATACCGGTAGGCAGGGCGTCCAGGAGAAGGCTGAGCGGTGGTGGTTTCGCGGCCGCAACCGCGGGTAGACGAGGTGGTGACGCGTCAGTGAGTTCGGGATGAAAGGGGGCAGCGATGGACGCCGGCGACCTCGTCGAACGCACCGCCCGGTTGCGGGCCGATCTGCAGGAACTCGAACACCGCATCAAGGAGTTGGCCGACGCGTTCGACCTTCTCCACAGCACAGCCGACGGCGCTTCGCGGGAAGGGGTGATCGACAGCCTCAGCGACGCCCGGCTGGACCTGAGCACCGCGGACAGGCACCTCGAGACCGCCGTGCGCAACGCCGAGAAACTGTCGGTGGCCTGACCGCCCGGCACCCCGCGAGCGTCTGCTCGCGGGGTGCCGGGTCAGGTGACGGTCGACCGGCCCGAGGGCCGGCCGACCACCGTGATCAGTCGAGGTCGAACCGGTCGAGGTTCATCACCTTGTTCCACGCGGACACGAAGTCCTGCACAAACTTCTGCTGCGCGTCGTCGGTGGCGTAGACCTCGGCGAGAGCACGCAGTTGCGAGTTCGAACCGAACACCAGATCGACGGCCGTGGCGGTCCACTTGGCATCGCCCGTCGCACGGTCACTGCCCTCGTAGACATTCTCGGCAGACGCGGCCCCCTTCCACACCGTCCCCATATCGAGGAGGTTGACGAAGAAGTCGTTGGTCAGCACCTCGGGCCGGTCGGTGAACACGCCGTGCGCCGTCTGCCCGAAGTTGGCGTTCAGCGCCCGCAGGCCGCCGATGAGGACCGTCAACTCGGGGGCGGTCAGGTTGAGCATGTAGGCCCGCTCGACCAGAAGCGCCTCGGCAGGCAACTTCTCTCCCGGCCGGAGGTAGTTGCGGAACCCGTCGGCCCTCGGTTCGAGCACCGCGAACGACTCGACGTCGGTCTGCTCCTGCGAGGCGTCGGTGCGCCCCGGCGTGAACGGAACCGTGATGTCCTGGCCGGCGCTCTTCGCCGCCTTCTCGACACCGGCGGCACCGGCCAGAACGATCAGGTCCGCGAGCGAGACCTTCACACCGCCGGACTGCGACGAGTTGAAGTCCTGCTGGATCTGTTCGAGGGTCTGCAGAACCTTGGACAGCTCGACCGGGCTGTTGACCTCCCAATCCTTCTGCGGCGCAAGTCGGATCCGCGCCCCGTTGGCGCCGCCCCGCATGTCGGTGCCGCGGAAGGTGGCTGCCGACGCCCAGGCGGTGGACACCAGCTGGGAGATGGACAGCCCCGAATCGAGGATCTTGCCCTTCAGGGCGGCGATCTCGCTGTCACCGATCAACTGGTGATCGACGGCGGGGACCGGGTCCTGCCACAGCTGCGCCTCCGGGACCCACGGGCCGAGGTAGCGCGTGACCGGTCCCATGTCGCGGTGCAGCAGCTTGTACCACGCCTTGGCGAACGCGTCGGCGAACTCCTCCGGGTGGTCGAGCCAGCGGCGGGTGATCTTCTCGTACGCCGGGTCGATGCGCAGCGAGAGGTCCGTGGTCAGCATCGTGGGGGCGCGTCCCGCCGACGAATCGAACGGGTCGGGAATCGTGCCCGCGCCCGCGCCGTCCTTCGCGGTCCATTGCCAGGCACCGGCGGGGCTCTTGGTCAGCTCCCATTCGTAGCCGTACAGGACCTCGAGGAAGCTGTTGTCCCACTTCGTCGGTGTGGGAGTCCACACGACCTCGAGACCGCTGGTGATCGCGTCCTTGCCGACGCCGGTGCCGTAGGCGCTCTTCCAGCCCAGACCCTGCTGCTCGATCGGGGCGGCCTCCGGCTCCGGGCCGACCAGGTCGGCGTCGCCTGCGCCGTGCGTCTTGCCGAACGTGTGGCCGCCGGCGATCAGCGCGGCGGTCTCCTCGTCGTTCATCGCCATGCGGCCGAACGTCTCCCGGATGTCGCGTGCGGCGGCGAGGGGATCGGGCTGGCCGTTCGGACCTTCCGGGTTCACGTAGATGAGACCCATCTGCACGGCCCCGAGCGGACCCGAGAGGTCACGATCGCCGCTGTAGCGTTCGTCGCCCAGCCAGGTGTCCTCGGGACCCCAGTAAATCTCCTCGGGCTCCCAGATGTCCTCGCGCCCGAATCCGAATCCGAAGGTCTTGAATCCCATCGACTCCAGGGCAACGTTGCCGGCGAAGACGAGGAGGTCGGACCACGAGATCTGCTTGCCGTACTTCTGTTTCACGGGCCAGAGCAGGCGGCGGGCCTTGTCGAGGCTCGCGTTGTCGGGCCAGCTGTTGAGGGGCGCGAACCGCTGGGCGCCCTGACCGCCGCCGCCGCGGCCGTCGGCGATGCGGTAGGTGCCTGCGGCGTGCCAGCTCATCCGGATGAACAGGCCGCCGTAGTGGCCGAAGTCGGCGGGCCACCAGTCCTGCGAATCCGTCATCAGATCGGTGAGGTCACGCTTGAGTGCCTCGACGTCGAGTTTCGCGAACTCCGCTGCGTAGTCGAAGTTCTCGCCCATCGGGTTCGACTTGGACGAATGGGCGTGCAGGACCGACAGCTCGGGCTGGTTCGGCCACCAGTCGCGGTTCGTCCTCGGGCGGTGCGCCGTCGGAGTGGGGGACGGGATTGCGGGGTTTTCACTTTCACTGGTGCTCTGAGTGTTTCCCTCGTGAGCGACCGGGCAGCTATCGGACACAACATTCCTTCCGGGAGAGACCAATTTGGGCTGTTGGTCAGGGTTTCGATCGAGAAGTCTGTGTTGTCGAGCAGTCGGGGCACAGACCCCAGTAGATGACCTCGGCCTCCTCTACGAGGAAACCGTTGTCGTCGGACGCGGTCAGGCAGGGGGCCTCGCCGACGGCGCAGTCGACGTCCGCAATGGCCCCACACGACCGGCAGATCACGTGGTGGTGATTGTCTCCGACCCGCGACTCGTAACGAGCCACGGAGCCGGCCGGCTGTATCCGGCGCACCAATCCCACCGCGGTCACTGCGTGCAGCACGTCGTACACGGCCTGCCGGGACACCCCGTCCAGAACCGTGCGCACCGCGCCGAAAATCGTCTCCGTATCGGCGTGCGGACGTGCGTGCACCGCCTCCAACACCGCGACCCGCGGGCGGGTCACGCGAAGCTCAGCCCCGCGCAGTAACGCTGCGTAATCCGGCATCGACGGCACCCACCCACTATGACCTACTTTTCTGGACTCAGTAAAGAGTTTGCGGAAACAATTTGCCGTGACTTCCACTTACATACAA
Source organism: Rhodococcus sp. NPDC057529 (assembly GCF_042802055.1). Lineage (NCBI taxonomy): Bacteria > Bacillati > Actinomycetota > Actinomycetes > Mycobacteriales > Nocardiaceae > Rhodococcus > Rhodococcus sp. NPDC057529. Next base: position 126,185 of record NZ_JBHVEY010000019.1, on the reverse strand, counting down.
ATGGTGGCCCGATCATCGAAGAGTGCTCCGACAATCGGTCAGGGAAGCTCGAAGGTGACCACGACCGACGGAACCGAATCCGGAAAGGACACTCCGACGATGCCACCCGACGGCACGAGCGACAGTCCGCTGCCCCCGCCGCCGGTGGCCACGATGTGCACGTTCCACACGCCGTGGCGAATCGTCAGCGACACACCGTGGATTCCGCCGGAAGGGGATTCTCCGCTGTTGTCGAAGTAAGTGCAGGTGACCGTTTTGCCGGACTGGGTGCATTGCAACGGCAATTGCGCCGACGGTCACCGAGCGCGACACCCCACCCACGACACTTCGATACGGAACTGGCCCAACCTGACTGGCGGGGCCGACCCCGTCAGTACCAGTACTTACGTCCGCCCACCTTGCGGCCCAGCAGACCGAGGAGCAGGAGGAGAAGGCCGACGGCGCCGACGATGAGACCCGCGATCCACAAGGACGAGATCTTGACGACCAGGCCGACGACGATGAGCACCACACCGATTGCGATCATGGCCAATTCCTCTGTGAGAGTGGCTCGGGCTTTTGTGCGAATCCTAGGCGCAGGAAGCCGTCGACGTCAGGGAACCGCAGCGGCTGATCACGCGGGCGGCCCTCGATCCGAACCGGTGTCGCCCGGGGAGACGATGCCGTGATCGAACGCGTAGACGATGGCCGCCGCGCGATCGCGGAGATCGAGCTTGAGGAAGATGTGCCCGACGTGACTCTTCACGGTCACACCCGAGATGCCCAGTTCACGCCCGATCTCGCCGTTGCTGTGGCCGCGCCCGACGAGCGCGAGCACGTCGAGTTCCCGCGCGGTCAACTCGGTGAGGCGGTTGCCGTCCCCGTCGGACGAGGGCGCGACGGTGCGGTACGTGGCGAGAACCCGTCCGGTCACGGCCGGGTCGAGGCAGGCGCCGCCGTCGGCGACAGTGCGTACGGCGCGAATCAGATCCTCCGCCGGTGAATCCTTGAGGATGAACCCCGTGGCACCGGCGCGCAGCGATCCGGACAGCAGTTCGTCGTCGTCGAACGTGGTGAGCACCAACACCGGCGGCGGCTGAGCGGCCGAGCGGAGTTCGCGGGTGGCCTGGATGCCGTCGACCTTCTTCATCCGCAGATCCATGAGCACGACATCCGGGGTGTGCTCCGCCACCGCGCCCGGCACCTCCGAGCCGTCTGCGCATTCGCCGACGATCACGAAGCCGTCCTTGCGCCGAAGGATCCGGCGCAGCCCCGACCGCACCAGTTCCTGGTCGTCGACCAGCAGCACCCTGATCTCCGGGCCCGTCACGACAGTCCCGGAAGGTGACGGAGAATCGCCGGCCGGCACGAGTCTCGGGGCAGTGGCACCGCCGCGTGCACCGACCACCGCCCGCCGTCCGGGCCTGCGTGGAGGGTGCCACCGAGCAATGTGGCGCGCTCGCGCATGCCCCGCAGACCGGAACCGCGTGCGCGGCCGGGTGCCGGCACCCGGCCGCGGATCGGGTTGCGGATCGCCAGGGTCACGCGGTCCGCGTCGATCGTGAGCCGCACGTCGACGCCGGCGCCGGGTGCGTGCTTGGCGACATTCGCCAAGGACTCCTGCGTGATGCGGTACAGGCCGAGACCGACTGTCCCGGTCACCGCGGACAGGTCTCCGTGCAGGTCGAAGTCCACCGGGAGACCCGCGCGGCGGAAGTCGTCGATCAGATCGGGAAGGTCGGCGACCCCCGGTTCGGGGCGGGTGCCGGCCGGGCCCGCGTCGAGCAACCCGACCGTGCGGCGGATGTCGGCCATCGCCTGCCGCCCGAGTCGCTCGGCGTCGGAGAGCGCATCCACTGCGTCGTCGACGTCGCGATCCTGCTCGAGCGCGCGGCGGGCCGCGGTCAGATGGAGCAGCGTGATGCTCAGCGAATGGGCGATGACGTCGTGTACCTCGCGGGCGATCCGTTGGCGCTCCCGGGTGGCGGCCTGCTCCGCCTGGATCGCCTTCGATGCCCGCTCCTGATGCAGGAGGCGCAACTGGGTGAGCATCAGATAGCCGAAAGCCCAACCCAGTACGACTCCGGCGAGGGCGTACGCCGCGCCGTCGAGTCGCCCCGCGACGGCGAACGCCGACAGGACCCCCATCGAGCCGAACAGGGTGACAAGACCGACTCCCAGCGACGCCGTTGCGGCGACCTCGCCGGTGAGGATCACCAGGATGAGCGGGGCGAAGTCGAACGCGGTGTCGGGTTGCTGCAGGAGCAACAGTGTGGCCGCCGCGATGACGACGACGGCCAGGTACGGCCGGGGAAGCACCACCCCCGGTCGGATCATGTCTCCCGCAACGGGGGTCACTGCGGCGACCAGGCCGCACAGCAGCACCCACCCCGGCGGCACGAAGCCGTCGCGTTGCGCGACAGCGGCACCGGCGATGGCGACGACGGCGATGTGCGCGAACACCGGCACGGCGAGCGGGTAGTCGTACTCGCTCTCCGCGACACGTCGACGAAAGAATGTCGTCACCTGCACACGACCAGCGTAGGCGAAGAGCCGCCCCGGCCGCGTCGTCTCCGGAGCGGAGACAGCCTCCGCCCACGGTAGGAGACGGGAACGCGACCGTGGCACGGCGAAACGGCCGCCGCGGATCCGTAGCGTTGCGGGTATCAACGGAACTACGGAGGTGGCCGAGATGTCGTGGAACGATTTCCGTGCACGCCGGGCGGTACTGGACGAGGTCCTGGCGCGGGCACACGTCGACCCCGCACTGGCGTTGCGGTTCGACGAAGTGCCCGGCGCGATCCAGCTTTTCGGTTCGGCCGACAACATCCTGCTGGCCCTGCAGCACCGGTGGAGCAATCACCTCGCCGCCCGCCTCGACCAGGCCGTCGAGGACGGCACACCCGTGAACGCGGCGTGGCGTGCACTGGCGGGTGAGCAGCCGGCATTGCGCGCGCTCCTCGACACCGCGGCCGCCTCGTCCCTGCCGTTGCGCGGCTCCCAGCGCGACGAGCAACGGATGATCGAGGCCCACACCACGGGACGTGTGTCCGGCTCCGGAGCGACCGGCGGCTCCGCGCGCGACCGCCGGATGACACCGGTGTGACCGCGGCACGTCGCCACGGCCGGACTAGGGGTGCGCGAAGGCCGCCTCGAACGCGTCGAGCGCGTCGTCCGGGTCGTTGCGGGCCCAGCCCTCGAGTCCGATGACGCCGGTGTAGCCGACGTCGCGGAGGGCGGCGGCTATGGCCGGGTAGTGGATTTCGCCGGTTCCGGGTTCGCAGCGTCCGGGGACGTCGGCGACCTGGATTTCACCGATGTAGGGCAACGCTTTCCGGACGAGTTCGATCAGGTTCCCCTCGCCGATCTGAGCGTGATACAGGTCGAGATTCATGCGCAGATGAGGGCTGTCGACCGCCCGGACGAGAGCAAGCGTGTCGGCGGCGGTCGCGAACGGGGTGCCGGGATGGTCGACGGCGAGGTTGAGGTTCTCGAGCGTGAACACCCGGCCCGCCTGTTCACCGAGTTCGGCGACCTTCCGCAGAGTGTCGGCGGCAGTGAGCCACATTGCGGGCGTGACCGTTTCGACGGGACGAACGGGCAGTCCCCGGTGGTCGAGTCCGGTTCCGTGCAGGTTCAACCTCGGGCAGTCGAGCCGCTTCGCGACGTCGAGGGAGTGGCGTGCGGTGGTGAGCAGCGCCTCGATACCGTCGGGTTCGGTGAGGTCGCCCTCCAGATAGCCCGTCATCGAGGAGAATTCGGCGCCGCTCGCGGCGAGGGCGTCGACGTTCTTGGTGGACCAGTCCCAGATCTCCACCTGGAGTCCGCGTTCGGCGATGCGCCGGACGCGGTCCGCGAACGGGAGGTCGAGGTAGAGCATTTCGGCGCTGGCAGCGAGCGTGTACGTCATCGGGGTCACCGGTCCAGGTCGACGGCGGCGCCGGTCTCGACGCTGCGGATCGCGGCGAGTGCGATCGACAGCGCGGTGCGGGCATCCTCGCCCGTGACGACGGCCGGTGTGTGGGCGCGGATCGCGCCGACGAACGCCGTCAGTTCGCCCACGTAGGCGGTGTGGAGGAGGTCGGTGTCGCGGCGCGCGGTGTCGGCGCGCTGCCCGTCGGGTCCGTAGTAGGTCATGTCGGTGCTGAGCCCGCTACCCGCGGTGACCATGCCGCCGGAGCCGAACACCTCGGCGCGCACGTCGTATCCGTACAGCGCGCTGAAACTCGCCTCCGCCGTCGCGATGGCGCCGGTGTCGAATTGCACGGTGACGACCGCGGTGTCGAGGTGGCCCGCGCTCTTGGCGTCCGGCCGCACCAGGGCGTCGGCGATCGCGTGCACCCGCACCGGTCGCGCACCCGGGTTGAGGAAGCACAGGGTGTCGAAGTCGTGGATGAGCGTTTCGAGGAAGATGGTCCACTGCGGGATGCGCGCCGGATCGGCGGTGAACGGACCGGGGTCGCGGGTCAGCGAACGCAGCAGGTGCGGAGTGCCGACCTTCTGCGCGTCGATCGCCGCGCGGGCGGCAGCGAATCCGGGAGCGAACCGGCGATTGAACCCGACCTGCAGGACGATGCCTGCGTCCGCGGCCGCCGCGATGGCGCGGTCGGCGTCCTCGAGGGTGACCGCCATCGGCTTCTCGACGAACACGTGCTTGCCGGCCGCCGCGGCCGCGACCACCAGGTCCGTGTGGCTCCGCGCGGGGGCGGTGATCAGCACCGCATCGACCTCGTCGCTGGTGAGGACGTCGTCCACGGCCGTAGTGGCGAGCGGTGCGCCCAGTGCTGCGGCGAGATGTTGCGCGGACTCGCCGACCGGGTCGCTGACCGCGACGAGCGCAGCCCCGGGGACCAGGCGGGCCACGATCTCCGCGTGATTCGAGCCGATGCGTCCGGCGCCGATCGTCGCGATGCGGACCGGATGGGAAGCGGCCGTCGTCGAGCGGTCGGGTGCGGCTTCGGTGAGTGACATGAATGCGCTCCAGTGCGGTGAAGGGTGGAGGTAGAGGTGAACTAGTACGTTCTAGTTCTAGACCGTAGAACTCGTGAGATCATTGGTCAAGAGCGGCCCCGAACGCGGGCCCGGGAGACAGGAGTCGTGCACGTGGCCGAACCCGTGGCGGGATCGACCGGTGGCACCCGTCCGACGATGGGCGACGTCGCGCGAGCGGCAGGCGTCTCCACGGCGCTCGTCTCGATCGTGATGCGCGGGGTCCCCGGCGCCAGCGAGGCGACCCGTCAGCGGGTGCTCGAGATCGCCGACGGGATGGGCTACGTGCCGGACCGTCGCGCACAGAAACTGCGTCAGGCCAGTTCCCGACTCCTCGGCGTCGTGTTCGAACTGCAGCAACCGTTCCACGGCGACCTCGTCGAACAGATCTACGCGGCGGCCACTCGCCGGGGTTACGACGTGATGCTCAGCGCGGTCGCGCCGAGTCGCGCCGAGCAGGTCGCGGTCCAGGCGCTCATGCGGGAACGCTGCGAGGCCGCGATCCTGCTCGGCTCCCGGTTCGACACCGACGAACTCGGCGCGCTGGCCGACCGCCTGCCCGCCGTCGTCGTGGCGCGCTCCAGCGGACTGCCCGGAGTCGGCGCCGTGCGCGGTGACGACGTCGCCGGCATCAGCCTGGCCGTCGACCACCTTGCCGAACTCGGGCACCGGAACATCGCCCACATCGACGGCGCCGACGCTCCCGGCGGCGCCGACCGGCGGGCCGGCTTCCTGGCCGCGATGGACCGGCACGGACTGTCGGATTCGGCCACGGTCGTGGCCGGTGGTCCGACGGAAACCGAAGGCGCACAGGGAATGCACGAGCTTCTCGCGTTGCCCGCTCCCCCGACCGCGGTCGTCGCGTTCAACGACCGGTGCGCCACCGGCGTACTCGACCTGCTGGTCCGCCGCGGCCGGGACGTGCCGGCGGACATCTCCGTCGTCGGCTACGACGACTCCCGCCTGGCGCGGATTCCGCACGTGCAGATGACGACGATCTCGCAGGACGCCACGCAACTTGCCGAAGCGGCGGTCGACGGAGCGCTGGCCCAGATCGCCGGCAAGGATCCCGTGGATCTGGTTCTCGCACCGCACCTCGTCCGCCGCGCGACCACCGGCCCTGTCGCACACGGCGACTAGATTCGACGGCGATCAGGTCGACGACCAGACCCCGAGCTCGTTTCCGCTCGGATCGGTGAAGTGGAAGCGACGCCCGCCCGGAAAGTCGTAGGGACCGTTGACGACCACGCCGCCGGCCGCCCGCACGGCGTCCACCGATGCGTCGAGGTCCACGGAGTACAGCAACACGAGCGGTCCACCTGCCGGCTTCCGTTCGGGAACCTGCAACAGGCCCCCGACCTCTTCGCCGTCCGCTCCGACGATGCCCGCGTACTGCGGTCCGTAGGGGTTGAATTCCCAGCCGAATGCCGAGCGGTAGAACGCTTCCGCGTCCTCGAGGTTCGTGACCGGCAGCTCCACGTAGTTCAGCCGGTGATGGTCTGCGCGAGAAGGTGACATTCCGGAACTCTAGCCGGAATCAGCTCCTCGATCGGGAGTTCGCTCGGCGAGAAGCATGTTCACGAATCCGCGCGTGCTCGCCGTCTGCGGCCGGCCGGCGACCTGGACGAGGGAGATGGTGCGTTCGACTCTCGGTTGCAGGGGTATGTGGACGAGACCGGCGAACGAGATCATGGGAAGCACGAGTGCGGGAACCGCGGTGACACCGAGCCCGGCGGCCGCCAAACCCGCGACGGCGCCGACGTTCTGCGCCTGCATGACGGGGCCGAGTTCGATGCGTGCGTCCTCGACGGCCCGGCGGACCGGCGACGCGATGCTGCTCTCGGGGCCGAACGCGATGAACGACTGGCCGGCGAGATCCGACCACTGCAGCACCGGCCGGTCGGCGAACGGATGCGTCGGCGCGACGGCGCAATAGAAGGAATCGCTCGTCAGGACGTCCTGTTGCAGGCCGGGCAGATTCCCGGAGGTGGTGACCAGCGCGAGGTCGACCGTGCCCGAGTACACGGCGTCGAGAACCTCTTGACGTAGTCCGTCGCGGATCTGGAGTCGCACGTCGGGGTGCCGCTCGCGGAAGCTCACCACGTAGCGGGGAAGGAACGTGGCCGCGAGCGACGGCAGACACGCGACCGTCACGATTCCGCGGTCACCGGTGACGAATCGTTCGATCTGGGTGAGCCCGTCGTCGAAGTCGTGGAGCATTCGCCGGGCGTGCTCGATGATCTCGTGCCCGTGCATGGTCAGTTCGACGCGGCGGGTGGTGCGCTCGAACAGCGTGACGTCGAGTCGGCGCTCGGCCTCGGCCACTGAGCGGCTCAGCGAGGACTGGGACACGTCGAGGGCGTGAGCAGCCGAGGTGAAGCTCGCGTAGTCGGCGATCGCGACGATGTTCCTCAGGTGCGAGATCCCGAGATTGATGCTCATGTGCATCAGTATGGCCGCTACTCATGCGCCGAGCCATCACGATCACCCGTCGATCTGCGACCACCTATTGATGAGTTCAAATCATGAATTCATCGCACATTGATATTTGACGCGCAATTGTGAGGCGCGCGACACTGAGACTCCGATTCGAAGGAGGTCACATGGTTGCCGCACTCGGGTTCGCCACGATCGCGTGTTTCCTGGCGCTGGCGTTCAGCCGCCGGGTCTCGGTGCTCGTCGCGCTGATCCTCGTTCCCGTCACGTTCGCGATCGTGGGAGGGTGGGCACCCGACCTCGGGGAGATGGTGGGCGACGGCCTCCTGAAGGTCGCGCCCGTCGCCATCATGATCGCGTTCGCGGTCCTGTACTTCAGCCTGATGGTCGACGTGGGACTGTTCGATCCGGCGATCCGCCGGATCGTCCGGTGGGCAGGGGGCAATCCCACCAAGATCGCCGTCGGCACCGCGGTGCTGACCCTGCTCGTCGCGCTCGACGGCGACGGAACCTCGACCTTCCTGATCACCATCTCGGCGCTGCTGCCCATCTACCAGAAGCTCGGGATGCGCCCCGTCGTCCTGACCGGCATCGTCTGCCTGGCCGCCGGTCTGATGAACATGATCCCGTGGGGCGGCCCGACCGTCCGCGCCATGGCCGCACTCGACCTGACCAGCGCCGACATCTTTACACCGGTCCTGCCCGCGATGGGCGCCGGGGTCCTGTGGGTCCTGTTCGCCGCCTACATGATCGGCCGCACGGAACGGAAACGGCTCGGCGTCACCGAACTCGTGCCTCCCGGCGGCGGTGGCCCCGGCACGCCGCACGTCTCCGACCCGCCGGTGCGCACCGGCCGCCAACGGGCGGTGATGGCGTTCAACACGGTACTCACCCTCGTCCTGATCGTGATCCTGCTGTTCCAACTCGTGCCGCTGGAGGTGGCGTTCGCCATCGCCTTCGCGCTCGCGCTCGCCGTCAATCGCCCGAAGTGGGCCGATCAGCAGGCCCTGTTCGCGAAGCACGGCGGCAACGTCACCATGGTGGTGGCGATGATCCTCGCGGCAGGTGTGCTCACGGGGATCCTCAACGGCACCGGGATGATCACCGCGATGGCGCAGACGTTCGTCTCCTGGATTCCGCAGTCCGCCGGGTCCCTGATCCCCGTGATCACCGCGGTCACGTCGATGCCGCTCAGCCTGGTCTTCACCCCGGACGCCTACTACTTCGGCGTCGTACCGGTGCTGGCGGAGACCACCGCGTCGTTCGGTGGCGACCCCGCCGAGATCGGCCGCGCCGCCATTCTCGGCCAGATGACCACCGGGTTCCCACTCAGCCCACTGACCGCGGCGACGTTCATCCTGATCGGGCTGAGCAAGGTGGACCTCGGCAAGCATCAGCGGTTCATCTTCGGCTGGGCCTTCGGGACCACGATCGTGATGACCGTCGTGGCGCTGTTCACCGGTGCCCTCTCGCTGTAATCGTCCCCGACACCCCCGCATCCGTCGAACCAGCAAAGGACTTCGAAACCGTGACACCATCGAGCACCCGCGGCAGCACCGCGCGGAGCGTGCGGCTCGGCGCAGGATCCGGGTTCTCCGGGGATCGCATCGACCCCGCCGAGAAACTCGCCCGGCACGCCGACCTCGACTACCTGATCTTCGAATGCCTCGGCGAACGCACCGTCGCCGCCGGAAACGCTCGCCGGCTGGAGAACCCGGACCAGGGTTACGATCCGTTGCTCGCCGCACGCATGCGGGCGGTGCTCCCGCACACCCTCGCGTCCGGGACCACGGTGATCACCAACGCCGGCGCCGCCAACCCGCTCGCCGCCGCGGAACTGGTCTCCGGCATCGCGTCCCGGTCCGCGGGCCGTCCGGTGCGCATCGCCGCGGTCACGGGCGACGCGGTGCTCGAGCAGGTGCTGCGCCACGACCCTGTCGTGTGGGAAACCGGGAAACGCCTGTCTCAGCACGACGACGTGCTCGTCTCCGCGAACGCGTACATCGGTGCGGACGCCGTGCTCCCCGCGCTCGAACTGGACGCCGACGTCGTCGTCACCGGCCGCCTGGCCGACCCGTCGCTCTACGTCGCCCCGCTCGCCCACCACTTCGGGTGGGATCTCGCCGATCACGAAACCATCGGCGCCGCAACTGCGATCGGGCATCTGCTCGAGTGCGCCGGGCAGCTCACGGGCGGGTACTACGCCGATCCGGTCACCAAACCGGTGAAGGGCATGGCCGATCTGGGCTTCCCGTTCGCCGACGTCCTCGCCGACGGATCGGCGACGTTCGGCAAGCTCGACGGATCGGGCGGCATCCTCACCGAACGAACCTGCGCCGAGCAACTCCTGTACGAGGTGGGTGATCCCACGTCGTACCTGACCCCGGACGTCACCGCCGACTTCGGCACCGTGTCGTTCACCGGCGTCGGACCCGACCGCGTCGCCATCACCGGCGCAACCGGACGTCCCCGCCCGCAGGAACTGAAGGTGACCCTCGGCTTCCGCGGCGGCTGGCTCGGCGAGGGGCAGATCAGCTACGCGGGACCGCGCGCCTACCCCCGCGCCCGGCTCGCCGCCGACATCGTCACCGAACGACTCGTCGACGTGCACGGCGTCAGCGAGGACGCCGTCTCCGTCGAATACATCGGCGCCGGTGCCGCTTTCCGCGGACTCGACACGGACACCGATGCCCGCGAGGTTCGCGTCCGCGTGACGGCCCGGGCACGGACCCGCGAGGAAGCCGACCTCGTCGGCTGGGAGGTGGAAAGCCTGTACACCAACGGACCGGCAGGCGGCGGCGGTGCCCGGCGCTCCTCGACGGAGGTGCTCGCGATCCGCTCGTGCACCCTCCCCCGCGAACTCGTGCCCACCCGCGTCCATCTCACGGAGGTGTCGAAATGACCACGCCCGCCACCGTTCAGCGCATCGACGCACTCGCGGACGTCCGTGCCGGCGACAAGGGCGACACGCTCATCGTCGCCGTCCTGGCCCGGGACCGCGCCGCCTACGGCCTGCTCGAGCGGAGACTGACCGACGACGTCGTCGCCGCCCACTACGGTGAACTGATCACCGGACCGGCCCGGCGCACCTGCCAGCCCAACCTGCTGGCGATGGTGTTCGAACTGCCCGGCGTCCTCGGTGGCGGCGTCACGGGTTCACCCGCGCTCGACGGGCACGGCAAGACGCTGGGCTACCACCTGCTGAGCCTCGAAATCCGGGACGTCTAACCGGGATTCGGGTTCCGCGAGTCGGCCAGGGTGGCGGCGAGTGCGGGACGATCGAGCTTGCCGCGCGGCGTGCGCGGCAGGCTGTCCACCACGAGGACCTGAACCGGCATGCTGGGGCTGGGGAGGGTGGCGCGCAGATGCCGCCAGATCTCGGCGGTGCTCGGGGCGTCGCCGCGCACGACGATCGCGGCGGCGGGCGCCTCCCCCATCCGTGCGTCGGGAACCCCGATGCACGCGGCCTCCGACACCCCGGGCAACGCGGTCAGCGCCGCTTCGACGGCCGCGGGTTCGACATTGAGTCCCGCCCGGATCACCGTGTCGCTGTCGCGGCCGAACAACTGCAGACTGCTGCCCACCACCCGGCCGCGGTCGCCCACCGTCATCCACCCGTCGTCGGGGCCGTTCACCACACCGTCCTCGGTGAGGTACCCGTCGAACAGCATGTCGCTGCGCACGTGCACCAGGCCGTCGCGGATCTCGGCGTCGACGCCGTCGAACAGTTCGCCCGCCGAATGCTCGTCGGCGGCACCGAGACCCCGGTCGTAGGACACGAAACTCAGTTCGGAGGCGCCGTAGAAGTGCACGAGCGACGCATTCGGCAGGACGTCCTGCAACGCCTCACGCCCCGTGCGCGGCCACCGGGCCGCCGAGGACAGCACCTCCCGGACGCTGTCGACGGGGCCGATCCCCGACCGCACGACGTCCCAGGCGATGGTCGGTACCGAGTACAGGTGGGTGGCCGCGTCGCCCAGCGACTGCGTGACCGGCCGCAGGTCCACGGTCGCGCCGCGGCTGAGACCGTGGATCGCGCCGTACAGGAAATGCGTGTGGTCGAGGACCCCGGGCACCGCCACGCGGTCGCCGCCGCCGATGTCGAACGTCGTGTCGGAACGGTCGAGGGTCGTGGCCCACGATCGCTGATTGCGCACGAACAACTTCGGTTCACCGGTGGTACCGGAGGTGATGCCGACCAGCAGTTCGGCGCCCGGGTGTGCCCGGCCCGCGGTGCCGTCGGATTGCAGGGTGTCGGCCGTCTCGACGGTCCCGTCGAATCCCAGCCTCCGCAGCCGGCGGTGCTGGTGCGGCGCGGCGACGACGGCACCGGGTTTCGCGAGTTCGAGCACCCGCGTCAGCTGCGCGGGCAGCAGGTGCCGGTGCAGCAGGACGACGCTGACGCCCGCGTGCATCGCGGCCGTCACGACGACCAGAGACCCGACGTCCGACGTCGGCAGCACGGCGACCCGGTCCATGCCGTCGAGCCCGGCCGCGGTCCGGGCGACGCGCGACCAGAACCGGCCGTAGTCGACGGTCTCGCGGGCGGAGACGATCGCTACCGCCTCCGGGTTCTCGGCGGCGCGACGGGCGATGCGTTCGGCGGGCAGCAGCTCAGTCATCGTCCACTCCCCGTGCGACGAGGGCGTCCCCCATCGCGTCCGCGGTCCGGAGGGCACGCACCAGAACCGGTGTGGCCAGCGCCGTCATCGACCATTGCAATCCTCGTGCCTTCCGCGCCTGCGCCACCTCCTGCACGATCCCGGTGAGCAGCGGGATACACCGGATCGCCAACGCGAGGAGGAGCCCGATCCGGTCCGGGTCGACCCCGACTCTCCGCAGCGGCCCGAGTGCGCGCGACACGGTGTCGAGCATGTCGGTGACCCGGGTGGTGAGCGTGACCAACGCGGCGAGCGCCACCGAGATCAGCAGCACCCCGCACACGACGACCGCCCGCGACGGGGACGTGATCAGCACCTGGAACACCGCGATGATCAACAACATCCACACCACGGGGCGCAGTTGCGCCACGGCCACCCGCCACGGAATGGCGGCCACCACGAACAGCAGTCCCACCAGAACGACGACGACGCCGACCTCGAGTGGGGTGCGCACGAACACGGTGGCCGCGACGATCGACAGAATCAACAGCAGCAGTTTCAGCCCGGCGGGCATCCGGTGCAGCAGCGAGTCGCCGGGGCGGTACAGCCCGATCATTCGACCAGCTGCCGATACGCGGGGACGGCGTCGTCCGGGCTGCCGTCGAACGCGACGAGACCGTCGTCGATGACGATGACCCGTTCGAAGCTCTCCAGCAACGCCAGTTGGTGGGTCACGACGATCACCTGCTGGTCCATCGAATCGAGCGCCTCGGAGACGACGCGCGCGTTCCGCAGATCCAGCAGCGTGGTCGGCTCGTCGGCGATGACCACCTCGGGCCTGCGGATGAGAACGGCGCCGATGGCGAGCAACTGCTTCTGGCCCCCGGACAGCAGGTGCGCGGGATGCTCGGCGTGCTTGTCGAGCCGGAACCGCACCAGGATCTCCTCGACGCGGGCCGCGATCTCCTCTTTGCTCAGACCCGACCGGCGCAGCGAGAACGCCAGATCCTCGGAGACGGTGGGCATGACGATCTGGGTGTCGGGGTCGGTGAACACGAACCCGACCTTGCGCCGCACCTGCGCGCCCTTCCGGGCGGCGTCGACGCCGTCGACCGTGACGGTGCCGGAGGTGGGTTTCAGCAACCCGTTGATCATGCGCGCCAGCGTCGACTTGCCGGAACCGTTGGATCCGATGATGCCGACGCGCCGCTCGGCGAAGCGCAGGTCGACGCCGCGCAGCACCTGGCGGTCGCCGAAGGCGTGACTCACCGAGTCGAAGACGATCTCGCTCACGACACACGCTCCACGAGCACGGCGATGCCCTGTCCGCCGCCGATGGCGCAGGCGGCGAGTCCGAGCGCGGGTCCGTCCTCGCGCAGCATCTGACTTGCCAAGCGCACCAGCAGGATCGCGCCCGACGCCCCCCAAGGGTGTCCCATGGCGATGGCGCCGCCCTGCGGGCAGATCACGGATTCGTCCAGACCGAGTTCGTCCGACACCGCCAGCACCACCGACGCGAACGCCTCGGTGATCTCGACGACGCCCAGATCCGCCACGTCGTGCCCGGTTCGCTTCAGGAGTTTGCGGATCGCCGGAACCGGACCGAGCCCGGGCAACGCGGGGTCCGATCCCGCGACCGCGGAGCCGAGCACCCGCAGCGCAGGCAGTCCGGCGGCCAGCGTCTCGGTGGTCACGGCCAGCACTGCGGCGCCGTCGGAGATGCCGCACGAGTTCCCGGCAGTGGCTGTTCCGCCGGCACCGAAACTGGGGCGCAGTCGCGCGAGCCTTGTCTCCGTCAGGCCTGCGCGAATGCGCTGGTCCTTCGCGATGTCGCCGATCGGCACGATCTCCGACGAGAAGTCGGCGGCCGCAGCCAGGGCGTGCGACCGCGCCGCGTACGCGTCCTGCCGCTCGCGGCTGATGCCGCGCACCCGGGCGAGATCGTCGGCGGCCACACCCATGTCGGGGTCGGGAAAGCCTTGCGGCGCAAAGGGAGCGCGGGTGTAGCGCACCGGGTCGGCGCCGGCGACCGGCGGCCAGAACCGCCACGGCGCGGTGCTCGCCGATTCGACGCCGCCCGCCAGGATCAGCTCGTCGGCGCCGCTGCGGACGCGCAGCGCGGCCTGCATCACCGCGTCGAGACCGGAACCGCACTGCCGGTCGACGGTGACCCCGGGAACCTCCACACCCAGCCCCGCCCGCAGTGCCGCGACCCGTGCCGGGTCGCCGCCCGGCCCGAGACAGTTGCCGAGCACGACGTCGTCGACCTCGGCGTCGAGGCCCGACCCGCGCAGCGAGTCCACGACGTCGCGCAGCACCGGGGCGGCCAGATCGGTGGTGGTCAGATCGGCGAACCCGTGCCCGGCATTGCCGATCGGCGTCCGGCGCGGCGCGACCAGTACAGGGACAGAGCTCATGCCAGCCAGTCTCTCACTCGGCCTCGGGCGACCTTGCCACTGGCGGTCCGCGGCAGCGCCTCGATCGGCACCCAGCGGCGGGGCATGGCTTCCTTCGTCAGCGCCCGGCGCGCGTGCGCACGGATCTCTGCGATCTCCGCGGTGCCGTCGAGCTCCACCACCGCGGTGACGGTCTCGCCGAGCACCGAGTGCGGCGTTCCGACGACGGCGACCGCGGCGATGCCGTCGAGCGTCCCGAGGATGCGCTCGACGTCCTCGGCGACCACCGTGGTGCCGCCGACGTTGATCGCGGAGTCGCCCCGGCCGCGGACGGTCAGTTCCCCGTTGTCGCCGAGTTCGGCCAGGTCACCGACGCCGAACCAGTCCGGTGCCCCGATCACGCTGTACGGCGAGCGGACGTACAGCAGACCGTCGCGGATGTCGGCCTCGACACCGCCCAGCAGCCGCAACGGTTCGGGGACCTTCCGCGCGGCGACGAGGGATAGTTCCGCAGCGCCGTAGTACTCGACGATCTCGATCCCGTCCGCCATCGCGCGGGCGCCGTCGTCGAGGGCGGTGCCTGCGACGATCGCGGTGCGCAGCTTCGGCGCCTTCCCCACCACGTCGCGGAGAACGGCGGGGACGGCGTGCACCACCGTCGCCCGCGACGGGTCGTCGGTGACGCACGCGCCGCGCCACAGTGCGTGCACCGCACCGAACAGGTGCATCGTGGCGTGCAGCGGCCCGGTGATCAGCACGTGGTCGGTGGGTTCGATCCCGGTGATCGCGGTGAAGGCGGGGAAGCTGTCGAACCAGGATGCCGCGGTACGCGCGAGCGGACGGGGCCTGCCGGTGGAACCGGACGTGGCCACCAGTAGGAAAGCCGACGGCGGAATCGCGGGCCGGTCGGGACGGGCGTCGGGGTTCTCGACGATCACCGCGGTCCCCTGCCGCGCGGCGGCGCAGACGCAGATCAGTGCGTCTGCAACCGGCAACTCCGACGCGTCGTGGACGGACGCGTCGGAGCCGTGTTCGTCGATCCACCGGTCGATCGCCCGGTCGAGTTGGGCGTAGGTGTATGTGCGGCCGTCGACGTCGAGAGCAGGCTGATCGCCGGCGCCGCCGAGTACGGCAGTCACGTACGGATGAGGCCGGGGTACGCGCGGTGCACACTCTTGGCGACGACGGTGGCGACGACGACCTTCAGCGCGTCGCCGGGGATGAACGCGAAGTTGGTGGTGATGGCGGCGCCGACCCCGAGGTCGGTGCGCAGCAGCAGCCCGATGGTGCCGAACAGGTAGATGATCACGATCCCGCCGAGGGCGTTGATCAGCAGACCGAGAGCGATCGGGTACTTCGGCAGGATCCGCGCGGTGAGGAGGCCGATGACCAGCGTCGCAGGAAGCCACCCGATGAGGTATCCGGCGCTGGGACCGGCGAGCGCCGTCAGTCCGGTGCGGCCGCCGGACAGCAGCGGGAGTCCGATCAGGGTCAGTGCGAGGAAGACCGCGACGGCGGCGGTGCCCTTGCGTGCACCGAGCACGGCGCCCGCGAGGATGACCCCGAGGGTCTGCAGTGTGATCGGCACGCCGCTGAAGCCGACCGTGATGGCGCCGGGCAGACCCAGCGCGGCGATCAGTGCGGCGAACACCGCGATCTGCGCCATGTCCCGCGCTGAAATACCGAGCCTCGACACCCGAGCACTCCCGACTTCTGTCATGACGACTCCTCTTGCTTCAAACTTGAACGACGTTCAAGGTAGCAGGTCGGCGCCGCCAACGGTGCGGCAGACTCCGGCACCTCGTCCGCGATGGGCGACGTGCGCGCCCCGGCCCGCGCCGCCCCGATTCCCGCCGCGACGACGAAACAGATCCCGGCCACCGCCGCGCGGTCCGGTACCTGCTGCAACACGACGAGTCCGATGATCAACGCGAAAGCCGGTTCCAAACTCATCAGTGTCCCGAACGCCGCCGTATTCAGCCGGCGCAGGGCGAGCATCTCCAGCGTGAACGGCACTACCGGCAGCAGTATCGCCAATCCCAGCCCGATGATCAACAGGTCCGGCGTCATCTTCGCGAGCATCGACGGCCCGCCCACGACGGTCGCGACGAGTCCGGCGACGGGCATGGACACCGCGAGTCCGTTGACACCCGCCACCTCGTCCCCCACGCGCTGGGTGAGCACGATGTAGAGCGCCCAGCACGCGGCCGCGCCCAGGGCGAACAGGATTCCGACCGGGTCGACGCCGCCGACCCAGGGTTGCGTCAGCAACAGCACTCCCACGGCCGCCAGCGCCGGCCACCGGAGGCGGCCCCGCCCGTGCACGACCGCGACGCCGAGGGGTCCCAGAAACTCCAGTGCACTCGCGGTTCCCAGCGGGATCCGGTCGACCGCGGCCATGAACAGCAGGGTGACCGCGGCCGTCACCACTCCGAGCAGGATGCACGCGACGAGGGAGGAACGCGTGAACGCCTTCGGCCGGGGCCGCACGATCACGGCCAGCAGCACCCCGGCCCAGGCCAGGCGCAACCACGCGGCCCCCTCGGCGCCGACGCGTTCGGAGACGCCGACGGAGATCGCGAGTCCGGTCTGCACGCACAGCATCGAGGTCAGCGCCATCGTCGCGCCGACGTGGGTCGGGTTCCTGGTCATGCCTGCATTGAAGGACACCGCAACCGTTCACGTCCACGTGACTTTCATGGACAAACCGTTCGGCTATCGCGAACAATGCGTGGGTGGACACGCGGCGCCTGCATCTCCTGCTCGAGCTCTCCCGCCTCGGCTCGATGCGTGAGGTCGCCGAGACACACCGGCTGACCACCTCGACCGTCTCCCAGCAGATCGCCGCGCTGGCGAAGGAGACGGGTGCGCAGCTCGTCGAACCGATCGGCCGCCGGGTGCGGCTCACCCCGGCCGGTCGCCGGCTCGCCGATCACGCCGTCACCATTCTGGCCGCCGTCGACGCCGCCCGGCTCGACCTCGACCCCCACGCCGAACCGGTCGGCACCCTGCGCGTCGGGGGTTTCGCGACGGGCATCCGGGTGTCGCTGCTCCCCGTCGTCGCCGAACTGGCGCACACCCACGCGCAGGTGGACGTGGTGATCAGCGAATACGAGCCGGTCGAGGCGTTCGCACTGCTCGCCGACGACGAACTCGATCTCGCCCTGACCTACGACTACAACCTGGCGCCTGCGTCGCCCGGCGCGGCGCTCGAGGCCGTCCCGCTGTGGTCGACGGCCTGGGGACTCGGCGTCCCCACAACCGACGCGGTCGAACCCGCCGACGTCGCGGCGTATGCCGATTCGCCGTGGATCGTGAATTCCCGCAACACCGCCGACGAGGACGCCGTCCGCACGCTGGCCTCGCTCGCGGGGTTCACACCGCGGATCGCCCACCAGATCGACAGCCTCGACCTCGTCGAAGACCTCATCACCGCCGGCTACGGCGTAGGGCTGCTGCCCGCCGACCGTCCCACCCGAGAAGAGGTCACCGTCCTGCCGCTCGGCAACCCGAAGGTGGTGCTGACCGCGTATGCCGTGACCCGCCGCGGCCGGTCCACCTGGCCGCCGCTGCGGCTGGTCCTCGACCGCCTGGCCGCACAGCGGACAGAACTCCCCACCCGCGCGGACACGGGTGGGGAGTCGGGGGTCCTAGCGTGATGCAACGGCGGACGCGGCGTCCTTCAACGTGCGGGCAGCGACCTGCAACCCTTCGAGCTGTCCGAGTTCGACGTCCTCGTGCTCGATGTTGACGGCCATGTCGGGGTCGACTCGCTGCAGCGCCGCGAGGAACCGCGACCAGAAGTCGACGTCGTGTCCGCGGCCGACGGCGACGAAGTCCCATGCCGAGTCCTCGGGCCACTTGTTGACCACGTGCCTGCCGCCGAGCCCGGTGGGGTTCTGATCGGCGGGGATCCGGGTGAACCGGTCGTCGAGGACGCCGTAGATCTTGCAGTTCTCGTTGATCCGGGTGTCCTTCGCCGCCGCGTGGAAGACGAGGTCACCGAGCCAGTCGACGGCCGCGACCGGGTCGATGCCCTGCCAGAACAGGTGCGACGGGTCCATCTCGGCACCGACGTTCGTCGCACCGGTCTTCTCGACCAGACGCTTCAGCGTCGGCGGGTTGAACACCAGGTTCTGCGGGTGCATCTCGATCGCGACCTTGACCCCGTTCTCGCGGGCGAGCGCGTCGATCTCCGTCCAGAACGGCACCGCGACCTGATCCCACTGGTAGTCGAGGGAGTCGAGATAGCCGCTGTCCCAGGTGTTCACGTGCCATGCCGGCCACTGGCCGCCCGCGTGCGCGGCGGGCAGCCCGGACATTGTGACCACCCGGTCGACACCGAGCAGGCCGGCGACGCGGATGGCGTTGCGCAGGTCCTCGGCGTCCTCGACGCCGACCTCGGGGTCGGCGTGCAGGGGGTTGCCGTTGCAGTTCAGGCCTGCGATGGCGACGCCGGTTTCATCGAACACCTTCAGGTACTCCTGCGGCGACACCTCGCCGGAGAGGAGTTCCTTGACGGGCAGGTGCGGGGTGGGCAGGAATCCGCCCGCGTTGATCTCCGCGCCCTCGAGTCCGAGGGACGCGATGGTCTCCAGGGCCTCGCGCAGGCTGCGGTCGTGCAGGATGGCGGTGTACACACCGAGTTTCATGAGGGTTCCTTGCGTGGTGGGAAGAAGTTGCGGTTCAGGGGTTTTGCGGCTCAGCCGATCTTGACGGCTGCCCCGTTCGCACGGGCGGACTCCGCGACCGCGGTGACGATCTGCATGCCGCGCAGGGCGTGAGCGAACGTCGGCAGCGGGCCGAGGACGTCGATGCCGGCGATCTGGTCGAGGAAGGCGCGGGCCTGGTAGGCGAAGAACTCGGCCTTGCCGTGTCCGACACCGCCCGCGTCCATCGGCAGGCCACCCTGGATGTACGGGTGCTGCGGTCCGACGATCACCCGTCGCTGACCGTTGACGGCGGGGTCGATGCCCTCGCTGGACACCGAGAATTCCGCGGCGCGAGCCAGATCGAAGGCGGCGGAACCGGACGTCCCGAACAACTCGAATCCGAGCCCGTCCGGAAGCTGGTGCGCGACACGGGAAGCGGAGAACGTGCCGACCGCGCCGTTCTGGAAGCGCGCGGTGAACGTCGCGAGGTCCTCGTTCTCGACGGGCGCCATCTCCCCGGTGGTCTCGGCCTTGGTGTGGCCGTACGTGACTCCGGCAGGCACGGGACGCTCCGTGATCACCGTGGCGAAGGTCGCGCCGCTGATCTCGACGATGGGACCACACACGAACTCGGCCATGTCGAGCAGGTGGCTGCCGACGTCCGCGAGCGCGCCGGTGCCGGGACCGCCGCGGTGCCGCCAGGTGATCGGCGAGGCGGGGTCGAGGCCGTAATCGCACCAGTAGTGCCCGTTGAAGTGGATGATCTCGCCGAGACGCCCGGTCGCGAGTTCGTCCCGGATCGCCTGGATCGCGGGTGAGCGGCGGTAGGTGTATCCGACGGTGGCGATCGTGTCGGCGTCCGCCGCCGCCGCGACCATGGACTCGGCGTCCGCGATCGACCCGGCCAGCGGCTTCTCGCACAGCACGTGCTTTCCGGCGGCGAGGAGCCCCTCGACGATCTCCCGATGCAACTGGTTGGCGACGACCACGCTCACCGCGTCGATGTCCGGGGATTCGGCGATCGCCTGCCAGCTGTACTCGGCCCGCTCGTAGCCGTACCGCTTCGCGGTGTCGTCGGCAACGGCCTCGTTGGTGTCGGCGATCGCGACGAGACGCACGTCCGGCCGGTCGGTCCCGAACAGGGTCGACGCCATGCGATATCCGGCGGCGTGCGCTCGTCCGGCCATGCCGCCGCCGATGACGGCGACACCGATCGAGTTGGAGGTCATGAGTGAAGCCTTTCGAGAGGGTGAAGAAACCGGCGGATGTCCTGTCCAACTAGTTCGGTCTATTTGACCGGTCTAGTACGACTACTATGAGCTGAGTCACGCCACGGTGTCAAGCCCGGTGCCGAGCGACATGCGCCTACGCGTCGGAGCAGACGGGAACACCCGCCGAGCGCCCTGCAGCCTCGGCGGGTGGGATAGTGAAAACTAGTGCGTCAGTGCACGTTCCCGATCAGGACACGTCGGACCGGGATCCTTCCACCGGCGCGGGCGCCGGTCCGGTGGTCCGGCGCGTGACGAGCCGGGGCCGGAGAACGGTCGCGATCGATTCGGTCCTGCCGCGGTCCAGCCGCTCGATGACCGCGTCGACCGCCGTGGCGGCCTGCTCCCGCGGTTGCTGATTGACCGACGTCAGATCGATGTGCGCGAGCTGAGCCAGGAAGCTGTCGTCGTATCCGGCGACGGAGACGTCCTCCGGGATCCTCACGCCCCGGCTCCGCAGTTCGCTGATCAGCCCGATGGCACTGCGGTCGTTCGCCGCGATCACCGCGGTGGGTAGCTGGGACCGCTCGAGCAGAGTGTGCGCCGCGACCGTCCCGGCGTTGTCGGTGAAATCGCCCTCGACGACGTCGACGTCGAGGCCGTGACGGCGCATGGCGCGGCTGTAACCCGATCTCCGGTCGGCCGCGATCGTGCCCGCACCGCCACTGAGGTGCGTGATCTGCCGATGACCCAGTTCCACCAGATGATCGACGACGGTGCCGATCCCCTTGCCGTCCGCGGTGCGCACGACGTCCACCGAGCTGTCGCCGACGCGTCGACCGACCACGACCACCGGAAGCCGCTCCCCCAGCGCGTCGAGAACGTCGGTGTCGAGTTCGGTGCCGAGCAGAATCAGCGCCTCGCAGCGGAAATCGAGCAGAGTGTCGACCACCTTCTGTTCGGCATGGGTCGGAGTGAGCGCACCGAGCACCACCTCGTACCCGTTCTCGTCGGCGGCGGCGACGAGGTACTCGACCATCTCGGCGTGGAAGCTGTTGCGGATGTCGGCCATCACGCCGACGAGGTGGGTGCGCCGAAGCGACATCAGTGCGGCGGTCCGGTTCGGCCGGTAGCCGAGCTCGTCCGCGACCTCGAGGACGCGTTTCCGCGTCTCGGCGCTCGGTCCGGCGACGCGCCGAAACACCATGGAGACCAATGCCTTCGACACACCCACTCGATCGGCGATGTCCTGCATCGTGACGGCCTGCCGGGGCATCTGAACGGAACCGCCGCTCCGGGAATCGTCGTCGCTTCGCATGTGCGGACCCTTTCGCTCGCCGGGCACGAGGCACACCCAGGGTATCCGACACGGACCGAAGTACTAGACCGGGCTACCTCCCCGAATAGTCCAGGTGCCACGACGAGAAGCATCGCGCCGGGCGCGGGATCGTCGGCCAGCTCACACGGGAGGGGGAAGGAGTGTGCCGAGGTGTTCGTTCACCCGGGTCAGCCGCTGGGTGAGGACGTCGCGGTGGTCCGGGTGGGCCCGGTTCCGCACGCGTTCGAGCAGTGTCTGGATGCGGATGAGGACACTGGGTGTGGTCGCCGCCGCGGGGATGAGGTCGTCGAGGCTGGTCCGGACGAAGTCGTCCCACCCCGGTCGTGCGATCACCAGGCGCAGAGCGTTGTTGCGGTCGGTGACGCGCCGGGATTCGATCGGTGCCGCGGCGGCCCGGGCGAGCAGGTCCTCGAGGTAGTCGAGGGCCTGGACCGCCGTCGCGGGGTCGTTGGGCCGCAGCGCGCGTAGCGCGATGTCGGTGAGGAGCCTGAAGGCCAACAGCGGGTCTTGTTCGAATGTCCGCTCGCTGCCGACAACCAGCCCGCCGAGAACGATCGACGGTGCCAGTTCCCCATAGATGTCGGCGACCGGGGTGCCGCACTGCAGGGTGGTGCCTGGGGCTGCGCGCAGGACGATGACGGCGTTCGCGGTCTGAGCGGCGCCGACCAGGCGGTCGACCAGAATTTTTTGCAGCACGGCAGGTGATGTCGGCCAGGTAACCATGGTGCGAGGCTCGGGCAGGGGGGCTGCGGGTGACACAACTGTGCTCGCGGCTGTGGGGCTCGCAGCGTCGAGGACGTCGCGGCCGCGGGCAGCGATGGAGTTCAGGACGGGCGAGAGTTGGATGGAGGTTGCCGCTGTCACCTGGAGGGTCCGCAGCAGCACGGCCATCACGGCCAGCAAGACGATGGCGATGATCAGGACAGCCATCGAGACCCGGGCGCGGGGGCCGGTGGCGAAGGCCGCGGAGATGCAGAAGACGGCCACGCCGAGGGCGAACGCGAAGGTCTGCCGCAGAATCGGGGTGTCCCGGAATTGGGTCAGGCGCGGGCTGTAGTTCGAGGCCACCCACCGCACGACCAGGATCCCCAGTGAGTAGATGACGGCGACCAGGCCGAGCACACCGAGTCCGATCGTGGTCAGGACGCCGATCACCTGCTGCGCCGGCAGTTCGGGTCCGCGCCGGATCCTCGGGACGGTCAGCCCCAGGCCCAGCCCGACGAGGATGTACAGCGCCACTGTGAGTTCGGCGTACAGGATGCGCCGACGACGGTAGGCATCACCGGCGGGCGCTGTGCTCATGCTCCTCCCTCCCGCGGCCGGACCGATTGTCGGTGATCGGTGGCGAGGATGTACACGCTGACTGCCAGCACCCACGCCGGGAAGACCAGCGCCACCCAGAGACTGAAGCTGACGACCACCAGCAGCACCACCGCGAACAGGTAGGTGGCGATCACCAACGGCCCGGGCATCAGCCGGGTCCGCCACCACATCGTGGCCAGGGAGATCATGAACACGGCGGCCATCCGCACGGCGTAGACGTTGGTGACGTGCAGCATCACCTCCCGCCCGAAGTACACGATGTCGTTCTCCGGGACGTTGGCGTTCCGGGAGACGGCGAGTAGTGCGCCCGCGAGCGCCATCGACACGAACGTCATGGCGAGGAACAGCAGCCCGCTGCCCACGAAGACGGTCGAGAAGAAGCGGTCCTCGAGGTCGCCGAACCGGTCGCGGAGGACCCCGATGAACCACAGGAACGCGATGCCCGCGAACGGGGCGAGGAACAAGGCGGTGGTGATCTGCGAGCCACCCCGCGCCCAGGGCGCGCTTGCGGTGGCCGGCATCGCCGCGGCCAGCAGGGCAATGCTGGTGGCGAAGAGCACACCGAAGACGATGCCCGCGATCGCCGCGGAACGCGGCGTCCGAAGCCGTCGGTACCGGGCCCCGCCGCGTGGATCGGCCATGGGATCAATCATCGCCGAAATCGGGGGTGGGAACCAGCAGACAATGGACCCGTCGCGGCCGCGCGCGGCGCTGCTGCACAGCGGGTGAACAAACCCCGCGAGGCTTGCGCGTGGCGGGGGTAGACGCTCGGTCGCCGCACCGGGAACGATGAAAAGGTGGGGTTCCCGCATGCCGAGAAGTGCGCAGCGGACCGTCGACCGGAGGAGCGACGCCATGGCCACGAACCGTAAGGGCAAGATCGCCGTCGATATTCGAGATTCGGTTGCGGACTGGTCACCGTACCTGCCCGCCGCGGCCCCCGAGGGCGCCCCGAACGTGTTGATCATCGCGTGGGACGACGTGGGCTACGGCAGCATGGATGTCTTCGGCGGTCCCATCGAGACCCCCACCATGCGGCGCATCGCCGACGCGGGTGTGCGGTACTCGAACTTCCACACCACCGCGCTGTGCTCGCCCACCCGCGCCTCGCTGCTGACCGGCCGCAACGCCACCTCCAACGGAATGGCCACGGTCGCCGAACTCAGCTCCGGGTTCCCCGGCATCTCGACGCACATCCCCTTCGAGAACGGATTCATCTCCGAGGTGCTGGCCGAACGCGGCTGGAACACCTACTGCGTCGGCAAGTGGCACCTGACCCCGAGCGAGGAATGCAACCTGTCGGCGGTCAAGAGCCGGTGGCCGCTCGGTCGCGGGTTCGAGCGCTTCTACGGCTTCCTCGGCGGCGAGTCGAACAGCTGGTACCCGGACCTCGTCTACGACAACCACCCGATCGAGGCTCCCGGAACCCCCGAAGACGGCTACCACCTGTCGAAGGACCTGTCCGACAAGGCGATCGAGTTCATCCGCGACGCCAAAGCCGTCGACCCGGACAAACCGTTCTTCATGTACATGGCCCCGCAGGCCGGGCATGCCCCGCACCACGTCCCCCCGGAATGGGCCGACAGATACAAGGGCACGTTCGACCAGGGTTACGAGGCTATCCGCACCGAAATCCTGGCCCGGCAGAAGGAACTGGGCCTGTTGCCGAGGGGCACCGAGCTGTCGCCGATCAACCCGCACGGGGAGCCGAACACGACCGGCCCGGACGGACAGCTCTGGCCGATCCTCGACACCGTCCGCCCGTGGGACTCGCTCACCGCCGACGAGCAACGCCTGTTCATCCGGATGGCCGAGGTATTCGCCGGATTCATCTCCTACGCCGACGATCAGCTCGGCCGGGTGATCGACTTCCTCACCGAATCAGGGCAACTCGACAACACCCTGCTCATCGTGATCTCCGACAACGGCGCCAGCGGCGAGGGCGGACCGAACGGTTCCTTCAACGAATGGCGGTTCTTCAACGGCGTCGCCGACACCACCGAGGTGACACTGCCGCACCTCGACGAACTCGGCGGCCCCGCCTCGTACAACCATTACAACACCGGATGGGCCTGGGCGTTCGACACCCCGTTCCCGTACTGGAAGAGGTGGGCCGGATACGAGGGCGGCATCGCCGACATGTGCATGGTCTCCTGGCCCGCCAGGCTGCAACCCCGCACCGAACCGCTGCACCAGTACATTCACGCGGTCGACGTCGTGCCCACCATCTACGAACTCCTCGACATCGAACCGCCCGCGGTGCTCAAGGGCTACACACAGAGCCCGATCGAGGGCGAGAGCTTCGCAGCGACGCTGACCGACCCCACCGCCCCGGGGAAACAGACCCAGTTCTACGCCATGCTCGGGCAACGTTCCCTGTACCACGAGGGATGGCTCGCGTGTTCGCTGCACCCGCCGATCTCCGGGTGGGGCAACTTCGGCCACGACGTCTGGGAGCTCTACCACCTCGACGAGGACCGAGCCCAACTCCACAACCTCGCCGACACCGAACCGCAACGCCTCGCCGAGATGAAGGAACTCTGGTTCTACTACGCCGGCATCTTCAACGGCCTCCCACTCGACGACCGCAACGCCCTCGAACAGGTCCTCGCCGACCGCCCCCACCCCGGCAAACCCCGCGACCGCTACGTCTACTACCCGAACTGCGCGGACGTCCCAGAAAGCGCCGGTGCCCCGATCACCGGCCGCTCGTACACCATCGCGGCCGGCGTCCACGTGGACACTTCCGACGCCGAGGGTGTCCTCTTCGCGCACGGCGGCGTCGCGGGCGGGCACAGCATGTACGTCAAAGACCACCGACTCCACTACACGTTCAACTGGCTCGGCACCCGAATCGAAGACGTGGCCGCCGACCGCGACATCACCCCCGGCGGGCACGTGTGCACCGCCGAATTCACCGTGAAAGGCAAGAACGAGGACCCGGCCATGCCAGGGTTCGCCGGCACCCTCGACCTCTACCTCGACGAGCAGCAGGTGGCCAGCAGCGAAATCGTCACCCAGCCCGGCGTGTTCTGCCTCGTCGGAGACGGAATCTGCGTCGGACGCGACAGTGCTTCCCCGGTCACCGCCGACTACACCGCACCGTTCCCGTTCACCGGCGGCACCATCGACAAGGTTGTCGTCGACGTCTCCGGGGAGCACTACGTCGACCACGAGGCACAGGTCCGGGGCTGGTTCATGATCGACTAGCGCCGCTCACCGGAGCAGCCGCACCAGCCTCGATTTTCCGTCCGCGGCAACTGCCCGCCGTGCCGGGATTCGTGCGGGGCGCTGATCTCGATCAGTAGGGACTTCTCCGCCGGTCAGGGCAGAGTGTGGGCATGGATTCACGGGAGGCCGGCGACGCGCTGGGGATACTCGCCGACGCGATGACCGGCGAACGGTCGGTCGACTCGGCCGCGGTGCGCGAGGCGCTCGAGCAGGTCGCGGCCGGTCCGGCCGACAAGTCGGCGTTCGCGGAGAAGGTGCGCAGGCACCAGGTCGAGCTGACCCGTTTGCGGAGGCGCGAACGCGAACTCGGGGTGTTGTTCTCGAGTGCCCGCGAACTCGCCGAACTCCGTGACATCGACGCACTCCTCGGACGGCTGGTGAGCCGCGCCCACGAGATGATGGGCACCGACGTCACCTACCTGTCCGAGTTCGATCCGGCGAACCGGGAACTGAACGTCCGCAAGACCGTCGGCTCGGTGACGCCGCAGTTCCAGCACCTGCGCGTTCCCCCGGGGATGGGACTGGCCAGCCAGATCGCCGATTCCCGAGCTGCACAATGGGTTCTGCGTTACCAGGACTACGCGGAGGGACCGCACGAAGATCTGATCGACGACGCGGTCTCCGCGGAGGGAATCGTGTCGATTCTCGGGGTGCCCATGCTGTCGGACGGCCGCGTGCTCGGCGTCCTGTTCGCCGCCACCCGCCAGGAACACACGTTCACCCCGGACGAGATCGCCGTACTGTCCGCGCTCGCCGATCACGCATCGGTGGTGCTGCAGACCGCGAGCACCCTCGACCAGGTGCGCAGGTCCGAGGACGAGGCCCGCGCGGCGCTCGACCGCCTGACCGACTATCTGCAGGTGCGGGACCGCTCTACCGTGGTGCACCAGGAACTGATCGAGGCGGTTCTGATCGGTGGCGGATTCGAGCAGGTTGCAGGCACTCTCTCCACCGCACTCGGACGCACGGTCACGATCGTCGACCGGGAGTTGCATCCCGTCGCCTCCCACCCGACGGATGCCGACCCACAGTCCGTCCAGCTGTCGCAGGTGGTGCGGGATGCCATTGCGTCGAGCCGCACCACCGGCCACTGCGTTCGCGTCGACGACCCCGGGACGCCGATCGTCGCCGCCGTCACCGCGGGCGAGTTGTATTTCGGCGCGGTACTGGTCGGAGCCGGGGACCTCGAACTCGGCCCGGTCGACGAGCGCACCATCGAACGCGCCGCGCAGGTCGGCGCACTGCTGGTGCTGCAGCAGAATGCGATGGCCGACGCAGACCTGCGTGCCCGCGTCGAGTTGGTCGCGGACCTGCTCGACCCGGCACCCGAGCGGCGCCGCGACCTGGAACGACGGGTACGCGCCCAGCGAGTCACCCTCGCCGCCCTCGACACCGTCGTGCTGATCTCGGTTTCGGCCGAGAATCGTGCCACCGCCGCCCGCGCGGCCACCGCCTTCGTCGGCGATCACGGTCTCGTCGGGGAACATGCGGGCGTGGTCGCGGTGGTTCTCACCGCCACCGCCCCGCCCGAGCTCACCTCGGACCTGCGCAACCACCTACGCGAGATGTTGCACGGTCCGGTGCTGGCGATCACGACACCTCGCGCGGGTTCGCCGGACGCGCTCCCCGCCCGATTCGAGTCCGGGCTGCGCACCTCCCGACTACTCGCCGCGCTCGGCACCACCGACGCCGCGGTCAGCACCGACGCGTATCTGCCCTACGCTCTGCTGTTCGACACCGATGCACGGACCTTGAACGCGTTCATCGACGCGACGATCGGGCCGGTACGCGCCTACGACGACGGCAAGGGAACGGACCTCCTCGCCACGTTGCGTGCATTCGTCCGTAACGAGGGAAGTCCGACGAAGACGGCGCGGGCCCTCAACTACCACACCAACACGATTCTGCAGCGCCTGAACAGGCTCGAGATGCTGCTGGGGCCCGAGTGGCGGAGCGACGAGCACCTGTTCCGGATCTCGGCGGCGGTGCGTCTCGACGAACTCAGGGGACAGTGATGGTCACACATTCCTGACCGGAAAACATGTGTGATGAGTACATGTCGGGGTCGTCGGTGTGGTCCTACTGTGTGAACCGAAGCACAGAACAGGGTTGCCGTCGGGGCTCACCACACGCCCCCGCCCGTGAGTACGTGGAGGAACACAGTGCCCGTCAACAGCCGCATCCCCGGTCTCAAGGATTCCAGCGCGCAGCAGCGCCGCACCGTGATCGCCGAGAGGACCGGCCTGTCCGAACTCGACGTCGCCGTCTTCGATCCCGGCCAGGGCCTCGGCGTCGATCAAGCAGATCACATGATCGAGAACGTCGTCGGGGTCATGGCGATCCCGGTGGGCGTCGCCACCAATTTCACCGTCAACGGGCGTGACTACCTCGTCCCGATGGCTACCGAGGAGCCGTCCGTGGTGGCCGCCGCCAGCAACGCCGCCAGGATGGCGCGGGTCCACGGGGGCTTCCACACCTCCAGCACCGATCCGGTGATGCAGGCCCAGATCCAGATCCTCGAGTGCCCCGACCCCGAGGCGTCCCGGCTGCGGGTGCTCGAGGCACGCACGGAGATCATCGAACTGGCCAATGCCCAGGATCCGATGCTGGTCCGATTCGGCGGCGGCGCCCGCGACCTCACCGTGCGACTCGTCCCGACGCGCACCGGAGTGCACGTGGTGGTGCACCTCCACGTCGATGTGCGAGATGCCATGGGCGCCAACGCTGTCAACACCATGGCCGAGGCCATCGCCCCGCGGCTGACCGAGATCGCCGGCGGGCGTTCGCTGCTGCGGATCCTGACGAACAAGGCGGACCTCCGCATCACCCGGGCCCGGGCCGTGTTCGACAGGGATCTGCTCGGCGGCGAAGAGGTGGTCGACAACATCGTCCATGCGTCCGCGCTCGCCGAATCCGACCCCTACCGCGCAGCGACCCACAACAAGGGCATCATGAACGGCATCACCGCCGCCGTCCTGGCCACCGGCAACGACACCCGCGCGGTCGAGGCAGGCTGCCACTCGCATGCGGTCGCCGCGGACGGCCGGTACACGGCGCTTTCGCACTTCGAGAAGACCGTGGACGGTCACCTCTCCGGCACCCTCGAGGTGCCGATGGCCGTCGGACTGGTGGGTGGCGCCACCAAGGTGCACCCCGTCGCGCAGGCGGCGGTGAAGATGCTCGGCGTCTCCACCGCCTCGGAGCTGGCGGACGTGATCGTCGCGGTGGGGCTCGCGCAGAACCTGGGCGCCTGCCGCGCGCTGGCCGCCGAGGGCATCCAGCGCGGCCACATGAGTCTGCACGCCCGCACCATCGCCGCCTCGGCCGGCGCCACCGGCGACGAACTCGATCTGGTGGTCACGCGGCTCATCGACGACCAGCGCATCCGGGTCGAGCACGCGGAAAAGGTGCTCGCCGACCTCCGTTCCGGACACTGACGTGACCACCCCCGCAGATCTCGAACCCGTGTGGCGTCCGGCGCCCCACGAGTTCGCCGACTCGTCGCTACCCTCTGCGGTCCGCGTCTACGAGGTCGGACCGCGTGACGGGCTCCAGGCGGAGTCGGCGATCGTCCCCACCGCGGTCAAGGCGGAGTTCTGCCGTCGGCTCGTGTCCGCCGGGGTCCGATCCCTGGAGGTGACGAGTTTCGTTTCCCCGAAATGGATTCCGCAGCTCGCCGACGCCGAGTCGCTCATGGCCGAACTCGACCTTCCCGACGACGTCCGCCAGGTCGTGCTGGTCCCCAACGAGCGGGGGCTGGGTCGGGCACTTGCCGCGGGCGCCCGGGAGATCGCCGTTTTCGTCAGCGCCACCGAGACGTTCGCCCGGAAGAACCTGAACACCTCCGTCGCCGGCGCGCTCGACAACGCCCGGCCGGTGGTCGCGGGTGCGCGCGCCGAAGGAATCGGCACCCGTGGCTACATCTCGATGTGCTTCGGTGATCCGTGGGAGGGGCGGGTGGATCCCGGCCGTGTCGCCGATATCGCCGCGGAACTGGCGGGCACGGGATGCTCGTCGATCTCGCTCGGTGACACCATCGGCGTCGCCACCCCCGGCCACGTCCGAGCCGTGCTCGACGCCGTCGTGGCCGCCGGTGTGCCGGTCGACTCCATCGCCGGACACTTCCACGACACGTACGGCCAGGCACTCGCCAACGTCCACGCCGCGCTGATCGCGGGAGTCACCGAATTCGACACCGCGGCGGGAGGCCTCGGCAGATGCCCGTACGCGAGGGGTGCCACCGGGAACCTCGCCACCGAGGACCTGGTGTGGATGCTGCACGGCCTCGGCATCAGCACAGGCCTCGACCTCGATACCCTGACCGACACCTCCCGCTGGATGGCCGGGCACATCGGCCGTCCCAGCCCGTCTCGGGTGGCGACGGCCCTGACCGCCGCACTCTCCTAGCGCACGACACCCCTCACACGGAAGTACAGACGATGTCCATCGAAAGCCAGCCCGCCTCGCAGGCGCCCCCGCCCACCGACGATCAGACGCCCCGGCCTCGTTACCTCGAGGTGTGGGGCGACACGGTGGCCGGACGAGATCTCGCCGTCTCCGTCGTCATCGGTATCGTCGTGAGCGTCTGCGCGCTCCTCGGCGCCACCGCGCTCTTCAACTCCTTCGTCACGGATTCGTCTCTGGCAGACGCGTATGCGCTTCTGGTCGGCATCGCCGCATGCCTCGTCGCGGGCATTGTCAGCGGGAAGTTGTTCCGACCCAAGCGGAACATCACCGTCGACTCGTCCGAGGGCGACAAGGTCGGCGACGTGATCCGGGTGCTGCAGGAGGAACGTCAGGGGCTGGGGTCGGTCAGCGACCTGCCTGCCCAGACGGTCCAGGAATTGAAGGATCTCGACCTCTACGACCGGTTCGCCGAGGCGGAGACGCACGGGAGGGGCGGACGATCATGAGCGTGCTGCTCACCAACGACGTCCTCGTCGCGATCGCGCTCGGCGTCATCGGCGCCGTCGTGTTCTCCCTGATCGGGCTGGTGTCCGGAACCGACGAGACGGCCACCATCGCCCCGCTGACCCTGCTGGTCATCCTGCTCGGCGCCCCGCCCGCGGCGGTGTTCACGTTCTTCCTCGCCGGCGCCGTCGCCAAGCACATGACCCACGCGGTGCCCACCACGCTGCTCGGCATCCCCGGCGACACGATGGCCGTGCCGCTGATGCGTGAGGCGCGGCTGCTGCGCAGCCTCGGTGTGCCACACATCGCCCTGCGCAAGGCGATCTCGGGTGCGATCATCTCCGCGTTCATCGCCGTCCCCGTGGCGGTGCTGTTCGCCACCCTGCTCGCCCCGGTGGCGGACACCGTCCAGTCGGTGGCGCCGTGGTTGTTCCTCGTCGCCGCCGTCGCGATCGCCTACACGTCGCCGGGCAAATGGTCCGGGGTGGCCGCGCTCGTGCCGTTCGTCGTCCTCGTCCTCGCGCTCAAGTCGCTGACGAAGAGCTACGACGTCTCCCTCAACATCAGCTACTTCCTCGGCATCGCGGTCGGTCCCCTCATCGCGGACCTGTTCCTCGTACTGGGTGCGTCGGGACGAAAGGACATGGCCCGCAAGGAACCGGCGACGGTGTGGCTCGCCCCGGAGATCAAGGGATGGAACGGGTATTTCCCGAACCCGTTCCGGATGCTCGACCGCAAGCAGACGGCGCACGTCGCCGCGACCGCGACCGTCTCCAGCGCCACGTTCGTCTTCAGCCCCGTCGCGATGACCGTGCTCATGGGCGAGGTCGTCGGATCCCGGGTCAAGCAGGGCTACCACCGGTTGACCTCGGTGATCGCCGCCCGCAACGGGACCACCGAATCGACGTACATCGCCGAAGCGCTCATTCCGCTCATCGCGTTCGGGCTGCCGCTCAGCCCGGTCGCGGCAGGACCGGCCGCTCCCCTGTTCAACGCGCCACCGGTCTTCACCACCGACGACGGCACCGGGCAGATCCGCAACCTGTCCACGGCACTGACCAACTGGGAGTTCCTGCTCTACGGTCTCGGTGCCGTGGCGATCGCCGCTATCATCGCCTACCCGTTCGCGATGAACTTCGCCCACCGCGCGGCCACCCTGGTCGTCCGGCACGTCAGCCACGAGGCGATCATCGCCACGTTCACCGGCCTGGTCGTCGTCATCAGCGTGTGGGAGGGCGGCATCCTCGGGCTCGCCGTCACCCTCACCGTCGGACTCGTCGGCGGTCTGCTGTCTCGGGCGTTCAAGATCCACGCCGGCGTCCTGTTCATGGGGTACTACGTGGCGGTCCTCAGCGTCCCCGCCATCCTCGCGCTCTGACCGACCCCGGCTACGCGGTGACCAGGTCGATGGAGATACCGGATCCCTGAGGATCGACCACCGCCGCGAGAATGGTCTGCTGCGTCTGCGTCAGGTGCTCGGCGCAGGCTGCGGCAGCGGCCGCCCCGTCGCCGGAGAGGATCGCACGGCACATCGACAGATGCTCGGCCAGCGAGACGTCCAGGCGGTCGGGGCGGGAGTGGGCGATGTTGCGCAGCCGCTCGGTGTGCGGACGGAGTTCGGCGATCGAGCGGGCCAGCTGCGCGTTCCGGGTGTGCGCGATGACCGCCTGGTCGTAGGTTTCGGTGAGTGCGTAGTAGCGATCGCGCCGGTCCTCGGACGGCTCCTCCCGGGAGATCGCCTCGAGTGCTTCCGCTACCTCTTCGAACTGCTGCCGGGCCGCGGAGTCCCGGGCGACGGTCTCGGCGACCATACGCGCCGCGGCCGCCTCGAGCAGGATGCGTAATTCGAAGAGGTCGCGGACGCTCTTGATCGAGATGGGAGCGACCCGGGCGCCCTGCCGGTCGACGAGCGTGACCAGCCCCTCCGCTTCGAGTCGAAGGAAGGCCTGACGGACGGGGGTACGGGACGCCGCGTACCGCGAGCCGACGTCGAGAGCACTCAGCGATTGCCCCGGCGACAGAACCCCGTTCAGGATGTCCGCCCTGAGCTGCCCGTATACCTGTTCGCTCTTGCTCTCGCCCGCCATGCATACATTCTAACGTTCGCAATGGCATCGGCTAAGGTATACGTTAATGCACACCATCGAAGAACAGCATCCCGACAAAGGCGCCCGATCGTGAACGACGTGCACACCCCCGAACGGACCGTGCCGACGCGCGCATCCCGACTGCGCGGAGGCGGACTCCGATGGGCCGCGCTGATCGCACTCTCGGCCGGCGGCTGGGCGCTCGGCGAGAGCATCGGACTCACGGCGGCCGGCCTTTTCGCGGCCCTGATCGTCGCAGCGGCCCTGGCCGTCACCGGATGGGGTCCGCCCCGTGTGCCCCGCCCGTTGGGCAAGCTTGCCCAGGGCGTGCTGGCCAGTGCGGTCGGGCTGATGGTGCACCGGGAGACGATCGCCGCCCTGGGCTCGCTGTGGGTGCCGGTGGTCTCGATCGCAGCCGCGACCCTGGTGATCAGTGTGGCGGCCGGAGCCCTCCTCGCGCTGCATCGTGACGTGGACGCGGTGACCGGATCCCTGGCCATGACGGCGGGCGGCGCCACCGGACTCGTCGCGATGGCCCGCGAACTCGGCGGCGACGACCGCATCGTCGCGGTGGTGCAATATCTGAGGGTGGCGCTCGTCGTCGTGTCGATGCCGATGATCGTCACGTTCGGTTTCCGCGCGGATACCGGTACGGGAACGGCGACGGCCACCGACGGCGGCGGCGCCGAATGGTATGTGGCACTGCCGTTCCTGGCGCTGTTCATCGTGGGCGGCACCGCTGTGGCGTCCCTTCTGCGACTGCCCGCACCCGCGACGCTCGGTCCGCTGGCGGTGAGCGCCGGATTCGAACTCGGCGGCTGGAGCGACGCGGCCTCGGTCCCGCCGATGCTGATGACCGCCGCGTTGATCCTGATCGGCTGGCAGGCCGGGCTCGCATTCGACCGGGCGAGCCTGCGGGCGATCGGACGGATCCTGCCGTACGCCGCGCTGCTCACCCTCCTGGTCGGGGCGGCGTGCGCAGGCCTGGGCATCCTTCTCGCCCACCTCACCGGCGCGAGCCTCCTCGAGGCCTATCTCGCCACCACCCCCGGCGGTCTGGCGGCGGTGCTGGCCGTGTCGGCCTCCACCTCCTCCAACGTCACGTTCGTCGCCGCCGCGCAGGTGCTGCGGCTGATCATCATGCTCGTCACCACCCCGATCATGGCGAAGGCATTCGCCCACTTCAGTTCTCGGCGCCGCCGCGCCCGTAGACCCGCGAGATGAAGGCGTCGAGGTTGTCGCGAACCCGCGCGATCCTCTCCTCCGGTTCGAGATCCTCGCGGTACTGCCTGCCCAGCGCGGGCGACTTCTTCCGGCGCGCGTACAGCGAGCAGGCGAGGTCGGCGCACATGTACGTGCCGATCGAGTTGCCCCGGCGCCCGGACTCCCCCGACTTACGCGCAGTCATCAGCGAGACGCCGCCATTTGCGTGCGTGGTCATGCAGACCGTGCACATCTGCGCGCGGCGGTAACCGCCCGTCTCGTAGCGCAGCGCCACGCCGACCAGTCGACCCTCCCGCGGTACGACGACATAACAGCGGCCGGGAAACGACGGGTCGCTCCAGCCGAGGAAGTCGAGGTCCTCCCACGGCCGATCGTCCAGGTCACGAGGTACCGGCAGGCGCTTGGCGTCGCCCTTGGAGCAATTGATGAACGACGAGCGAATGTCGTGTTCGGTGACGGGTTCCATGACGAAAAGAACTCCTTCTGTCGACGGGTGGACAAAGCCTCGTGACACTACGGACCACGGCAGCGGCGGGCAACGGATTTTCGGCATTCCACGTTGCGCGGACGCGCCCCCGTGCAGGCAAACGAGAACCATTTTCGGAAAAACCTGAATACGGTTGAGTAATTCTTCCGATAACAGGGAAAAGGTATGTTTCTGACAGTGAATGTGGAACACTGGTCTGATCGGAACCCAAGCCGAGAAACGCTGTAACCACGGTGCGAATCGACGGGTGCGGGGCCGGGGTGGGAGAACAGCATGGTGACGAATTCGGACACCGCGCATACATCGAGGCGCGAGGCCGACACAAGGTCCGTCCCGGGCCGAGACCGGGACCGACCACCGACCGTCTCTGTGTGCATTCCTGCCTATCAGGCGGAGCGTCATCTGCGGACAACGCTCGACAGCGTTCTGGCGCAGACCTTCATCGACCTGGAAATCGTGATCGTCGACAACGACAGTTCGGACGGCACCCGCGACATCCTGGAGAACGTCCACGACGACCGCGTCCGGATCATCCGGAACGACGCGACGGTGCCGATGGTGGACAATTTCAACCTCGCGATACGCGAGAGCCGGGGACGATTCGTCAAGCTCGTGTGCGCCGACGACACCATCGAGCCCGATTGCATCGCAACACAAGCCGCGGTGCTCGAGGCCGACGACGCCGTAGCGCTCGTGTCCGTGCGGACCGATTTCATCGACGACGAGGGCGCGCTGCTCCGGCCGGCCCGGGGGCTCGGGGGAATCGTCGGGCGAAATTCGGGACAAACGGTGGTCCGGCGAATCGTCCGGAGTGGCAGCAACCCCATTGGTCCTCCGGTGGCCGGGATGTTCCGCCGGGTCGATTTCGACCGGTGCGGCGGGTTCCGGGGCGAGCTTCTCTTTCCGATGGAGCTCGACCTGTGGTCGCGGCTCGTTCGAAAGGGCGACTTCGTCGGTGTGCCGCGCACCCTGGCATCTTTCCGGATCGGCAGCGATTCGAACACCGCATTGACCTCGGCACGTTCGCAGCTCGCCCAGCAGCTCGAGTTCACGAGTCGTTTGATCCACGATCCCGAATGGCAGATCCCGCTGTCTGACCGAGTAATGGGCCGGATCAATTCGTACGACATGCAGATGCGGCGAAGTCTGCTGTTCGCACTCAGCGCGCTCCGCGCATCGAGGCGCCGGCGTGCACTCGGATCGGAGAAAGGCCGGGAACGGCCGGGATGAATCCGCCTGGACACGTACAGATCACCGCAACGAACAGACTCCGGACCGTAGCGATCATCCGGAGAGAACCCAGACTTCAGCAGCACACGGGCACTCGAAAGCCCCTATGACGCAACGGACGTGAAGGCGATGGATGCACACGTGACCGAGATTCACCCCAACGGCAATCCGAGGAAAACTACGCCGAGGCCGTCCGTGTCGGTGGTGATGCCGGCACTGAACGAAGCGAAGAATCTGCCCTTCGTCGCGGCCCGGATGCCGGCTGGCATCGACGAACTCGTGTTCGTCGACGGCAACTCCGTCGACGACACCGTGGCCGTCGCGCGACGGCTGTGGCCCCAGGCGAAGATCCTGACACAGACCCGAAAAGGCAAGGGCAATGCGCTGGCCTGTGGTTTCCTGCATGCCACCTCCGACATCGTGGTGATGATCGACGCCGACGGGTCCACCGACCCCGCCGAGATCCCGGCGTTCGTCGACGCGCTGGTCCGCGGTGCGGACTTCGCGAAAGGAAGCCGGTTCATCGCCGGCGGTGGAAGCGCAGACATCACGTTCACCCGCCGGCTGGGCAACTGGATGCTGAATTCCTTCGTCAACATGGAATTCGCTGTCTCGTTCACCGACCTCTGCTATGGCTACAACGCGTTCTGGCGCCGGCACGTCAGCGTGATGTCGCTGCCCGCGACGGACCGTCCCGACGCCCACTGGGGTGACGGCTTCGAAATCGAGACGCTGATCAACGTCCGGATGGCGGCCTCCGGCCTCGGCATCGTCGAGATACCGAGCTTCGAGCGGCGCCGGATCAGCGGCAAGAGCAACCTGAACGTGGTGCGCGACGGTTTCCGGGTACTGCGCACAGTCCGGATGGAACACCGCAACGGCACGAAGACGACCGCGAATTCAGTCGAGCGGCCGACCTCACTCACTCGCCGGTCCGTCTACTCGTGGCGATCCCGCGATCGCGGTGATTACGTTGCCCGATGAGGTCCCGGCCACCGGGCATTCGCTTTCGGACGCGACCGACGAATTCGATGCGGGCCCGGCCGAATCCCTCTCGGTCGTCATCTGCGCCTTCACCACTCGGCGCTGGTTCGACCTGTGCCGCTCGGTGCAGTCGGTGCTGTCCCAGGACGGGCCCGATCCCGAACTCATCTTGGTGATCGATCACTGCGACGAGCTGTATGTCCGCGCGTGCAACCGATTCCGCACGGACGAGCGGGTGACGGTCCTGGCGAACGCGGATACCCGGGGACTGTCCGGGGCACGCAACACCGGCGTCCGAGCCGCCCACGGCGACGTGGTCGCGTTCGTCGACGACGATGCCCGCGCCGAGCCGGGGTGGACGCAGGCCCTCATGCATCACTACCGGAATCGCGGAATTGCCGGCGTGGGCGGGTACGCAGTCCCGAGCTGGTCCGGGGCCCGTCCCTCGTGGTTTCCGGAGGAGTTCGACTGGGTCGTCGGCTGCAGCTACGTCGGCCAGCCGACGCGGGTCGCCCCCGTCCGCAACCCCATCGGCTGCAACATGTCGATGCGCCGCTCGGTTCTGTACGCCGTCGGCGGATTCAGATCCGAAGTGGGCCGCGTCGGCTCCGTTCCCGTCGGCGGTGAGGAGACCGAACTCTGCATCCGCGTCCGGGCGAACAGGAGCTCCAACCAGATCCTGTTCGATCCGGACATGCGGGTGCAGCACCACGTGTCGGCGGACCGGGCCACCCTGCGATATTTCGTGCGGAGATGCCATCACGAAGGACTGTCGAAGGCCGTCGTCGCGGAGCTGACCACCGCATCGGACGCGCTGAGCAGCGAGCGCACCTACACCCTCCACGTCCTACCACGAGCGGTGCTTCGTGAAGGCCTCTCGATGCGACGGGACGGACTCGTGCGGGCAGCCGTCGTGCTGTTGGGCCTGACGGTCACGACCGCCGGATACGTTCAGGGCAGGGCCGCCATCCGGCTGCATACCGGGAGGACCTGATGGATCCCGCCGCACCCGCTCTCACTCTCCGCCCGGCTCTGGACAGTCCCGAGCGGCCGGACTGGGACGGTGCGGTGTGGACAGGTGAAGTGTGGGTCGACGCGATCGAGGATGCCGACCGAAGCGGGCGAGCGACGGGAATTCCGGTCCGCTGTCGGTTGGCGGACGCCGAGGGCTACGGCCGGGCACGACTGCTCGTGCGCGCCGAGGGACGCCCGCTCGGGTTCGTCGAGATCGAGGTGTCGGAGGGTTCCGTGAACTTCGGCGAGCTCAGGCGCCGAGTCGCGGGACTGCGGGTCACCGAGTCGGACCGCCCTGTGCAGGCCGGTCCGGCTCGCGTGGCCGAGGGGAAGGCAGTGCCGGTGACGGTCGTCGTGTGCACTCGCGACCGGGTGTCGATGCTGCGCGCTGCCCTCCGATCCGTCCTTGCGGTGGACTACCCGTCGTTCGACGTACTCGTCGTCGACAACGCCCCCAGAACCGACGCCACCCGCCAGTACGTGCTCGGTCTCGCGGATCCGCGGGTGCGCCTGATCCGTGAGCCTCTCCCGGGGCTGTCCCGGGCGCGGAACACCGGACTGTCGGCGGCCACGGGTGACATCGTCGCGTACACCGACGACGACGTGGTCGTCGATCGGCATTGGCTCTCCGCGCTGGTCGAGGGTTTCCGCCGGGGGCCGTCGGTCTCGTGCGTGTCCGGGATGGTCCCCGCCGGCGAGATCCGGACGCCGGCGCAGGCCTACTTCGATCGACGGGTCGGCTGGTCGGACTCCACCGACGCCCGCATCTTCGAGTGGGCGAAGCCACCCGACGATGTTCCCCTGTTTCCCTTCACCGTTCGCTGCTACGGAACCGGCGCAAACTTCGCGGTGGAACGCGACGTGGTTCGCCGCCTCGGCGGTTTCGACGAGGCGCTCGGCGCGGGTGCGCCGACGGGCGGGGGCGAGGACATCGACATGTTCTTCCGGATTCTCCGCTCGGGGCGCCAACTCGTTCACGATCCGGCGGCGATCGTGTGGCATCGACACCGCTCCGACAGCGAAGGCCTTCTCGTCCAGTCCCGCGGCTACGGACTCGGACTCGGAGCGTGGCTCACGAAGATCGCCGGTGATCGCAAGATGGCCACGCTCGCGGCGACCACAGCGGCCCGGCGCGGCGGCGCGCTCGTCCGCCACCTCCGCTCCTCGTCGAAGGAAACGGCTCCGCCGGCCGACCTCGCGGGGCTCCTGCCGCCGGGAATCGGTTCCACCACCGTCAGATCGATCGTGAAGGGCCCCTGGGCGTATCGGCAGGCGCGGAGAGAAGGACGGGCGGCCGCGCCGCTGCGGGAACAGCAGGCGCCGCGGTCGACTGCAGTTCCCCACCATCCGATGGTCGAGCCGTGACCCCCGGCGTTCCACGTATCGAGACGCGGCGGGTCGACTCCGAACACCCGGCCGAGCGGAACCTGCGCCTCAACACCAACTCCCTGATTCTCGCCAACGTCCTGGCGGGCGTTCTCGGACTCGCCTTCTGGGCCGCGGCCGCCCGGCTGTTCCCCGCACACGAAGTGGGGGTGGCCTCGGCGCTGATCACGTCCGCCGTGATGCTGTCGACATTGTCGATTCTCAGCATCGACACGATGTACGAGCGGTTCCTGCCGTTGGCGGGCACCCACACCGGAGCACTGCTCAAGCACGGTTTCCTCCTGGTTGCTGCAACCTCCCTCCTGTCGGGGACGGCGCTCGTGGTGTTCGGCCCCCGCGACCCGCTGTTCCAATCCGGCTGGGCGATGGTCTGTTTCCCCGTGTTCGTGATGGTCCTCGGGGTGTTCACGCTGCAGGACAAGGCCACCGCCGGACTCGGAGTGGCGAGGTGGTCGGCCGCGAAGAACGCCTTCCATGCCGCGGCCAAGCTCGTCGTCCTGCTCGCAGTGGCAGGCACCGACGTGGCCGTGTCCATCGTGTCTGCGTGGGGTGCGACCGCAGCGGCCGCGGCACTGTGCATTCTGGTTGCGCTGCACCGACGATCCCGCTCCCACCCCCGATTCCTCGCGGCACCGAGCCTGCCGCCCCGCCGTGAACTGTGGTCGTACTTCGGTTCGTCCTTCGGCATCACGGCGCTGTGGGCGATCGGACCGCTGGTTGTGCCGCTGATCGTCGTCACGCAGGTCGGCGCGGAGGCTAATGCGTACTTCGCGATCGCATGGGCCATGATCAGCGCGTTGTATCTGATGGTGCACCTGGTCGTCAGCCCATACGTGGCAGAAGTCGCCGCCCACCCGGGCAGGGTCGCGTCGCTGTCCCGACGACTGGTGCGCACCCTCGCCGTGGTGGCGTGTGCCGGCGGCGCGGGACTGGTGGTCGTCGGTCCCCTCCTCCTCGGTGTCGTCGGCGCCGAGTATCGAATCCACAGCACCGGTTTGCTCTACCTGGCCGGCGTGTTCATTCCCCTGTCCGTGGTGGGCGCAGTCTACGAGGGACTAGCGCGGGTGCACCGCAGACTGACGTTGGCACTGGTCGTCCGTGGCCTCTCCACGTCGATCATCGTCGCCGGTTCCCTGATCGGCACCCGGGCCGTCGGTGTCGTCGGCGTCGGCTGGGCCTACCTTGCCGCCGAGGCGGTATCGGCGCTGGTTCTGATCGGCCCGGTGATCCTGTGGCTTCGACGGGCCTCACAAGAGCGCGGG
This sequence comes from Rhodococcus sp. NPDC057529, assembly GCF_042802055.1. Lineage (NCBI taxonomy): Bacteria > Bacillati > Actinomycetota > Actinomycetes > Mycobacteriales > Nocardiaceae > Rhodococcus > Rhodococcus sp. NPDC057529. The sequence continues at coordinate 85,446 of NZ_JBHVEY010000019.1, read as the reverse complement.
TACGACGAGATTCCCGCAGACGATCCGGGAGGTGAGCGAGTTGAGTAGACGATCGTGGGTTCGAGCGGCCCGTGCGTCGCTGATCGGCGTGAGCGCCGTACTGATCGCGCAGGCGGCAGCTCCGCCCACAGACCTTGCAGTGCAGTCGGTCTCGTCGTACCAGAAGCGGCAGGCGCTCATGTTCGACGACTTCAACGGCCCCGCCTGGACGCCGCCGAACCCCCAGTGGTGGTCGTACGACACGGGCGGCGGCGGCTGGGGCAACGGCGAGGCCCAGACCTACACGTCCGCCCCGTCGAACGTCCGGTTGGACGGCGCAGGGCACCTCGTGATCGAGGCCCGCAACGACGGCGGTGAATACACGTCTGCCCGCGTGACGACGCAGGGACGCACATCCCTCCTGTACGGCCGCGCCGAGGCGCGCGCGAAACTCCCGCGCGGAGCGGGAATGCATCCGGCCTTCTGGTTGCTCGGCACGGACCTCGGAGTCGTCGGCTGGCCGGACAGCGGCGAGATAGACGTCGTCGAGACAATCAGTGGTGCCGGCCAGCTGTACAGCAGTGTGATCGGGCCGAGGACGACCGGCGGCGACTGGCAGGCCGGCCCGACCACGGACGTGGCGAACACCTTCGTGGACGATTTCCACACCTACTGGGTGGAGAAGGCTCCCGGCAGGGTGACGTTCGGGGTGGACGGCCAGATCACCGGCGCGGTCACCGCGGCGGGCCTCCCGCCGGACGAACGGTGGGTGTTCGACAAGCCGTTCTTCCTCCTGCTCAACGTGGCCGTCGGCGGAGAATGGCCCGGCCCTCCCGACGGCAGCACACCATTCCCGGCCGCGATGGTCGTCGACTGGGTACGTGTTACCGGTGACTAGGTCCGCGCCTCTGCTCGACACGCCCCGGGGCGCGGCGGTGGCGACCGCGACTGCGACCGACGCAGCGGAGTCAGGTCGCTACGACATCCTCGCCTTGATGTCGGCGGCGGCCGGTGCGCTCGCATTGGCCCCGCTGTCACCGGAATTGCGCGCGATTCTGCTCGCGACGTTCATCCTCACGGGGCCGGGACTTGCCGTGGTGACATGGATGCAGCTCCAGGCGCCCGCCGTCGCTGCCGCGATACCCGTGACGGGTCTGTCGATGATGACAGGTTTCACCGCGGTACTCGGCTGGGCGAATCGCTGGGTTCCCGTGCCGATCCTCGTGACCCTGGTCACCGGCGTCGCCCTCTCCGCCCTTCTCCACGCGCGGCGCGCGGGAGGATTCGCCACCCTCGTCCCGGCCCTCCCCCGGGCAACGGCACTGCGCGGCAACGCACCCCTGCTGTGGACGATGGCAATGCTGGGGGCCTGGCTGGCTGTCCTGCCGGGGCTGATCAACGTGCCCTATTCCGAGTTCGGCCTGCTGGCCGTCGGTACAGGGCCGGGACTCGTCCTCGTCGTCGCATCCCTGGCCGGGGTGTTCGCCTGGGCGCTGCGGAGGAACCACCTCGTCACCGCCGCGTCGATCATCGGCGCAGTGATCGTCGTCCAACGTGCGACCGTCAGCCTGATCACCGAGGCTCCGATCTACACCTGGACCTACAAGCACATCGGCGTAGTCGACTATCTCCAGCAGCATCAGACGCTTCCGCCACGCGGTATCGACGTGTACGGCGAGTGGCCCGCCTTCTTCACGGCATTCGCATGGTTCGGCGAGATCACGTCCGTCGACTCGCTGCTGGTCGCACAGTGGTTCGCCCCGGTGATCCATGCCCTGCTGGCGTTGCTCGTCGGAGCCTTGGCGATGTTGCTGGGGCTGGGGATCCGGCATGCGCTCGCCGCGGCGATGATCATCGAACTGGTGAACTGGGTCGGACAGGACTACTTCGCCCCCCAGGCGTTCGCACTGCTGATGGCGGTCGGCATCCTGGCCCTGCTCATCGCCTCCCGGACCTGTCACCATGCGGGGTACATCGCTCTCCTCGCGTTCGCCGCCCTCATCCCGACGCACCAACTGACGCCGTACTGGCTGCTCGGGGTCATCATGGCGCTCGTGGTGACCCGGCAGATCCGGCCGTGGTGGCTCCCCGTCCCGTACCTGGCGATGCTCGTCGGCTACCTCGTACCCCGCATGTACATCGTGCTCCCGCACGGGTTGTTCTCGGGCGCGAACCCCGTCGCCAACGGGTCCAGCAACGTCGAGTACGCGGGTTCCCTCGGCAAGCTCTTCACGTCCACGGTGTGCCGAGGACTGTCGGCCGCGGTGATCGTGCTCGCCGTCGTCGGAATCATCGTGTGGTGGCGTCAGGGCCGGCCGTTCCTCGCGCCGGTGATCATCGCCTTCAGCTCGTTCTCCCTTCTCTTTCTGCAGAATTACGGCGGCGAGGCAATCTTCCGGGTGTACCTGTACGCGCTGCCCGGGTGCGCGATCCTGATCGCTCCCCTATTCCTCGCTGCGATTACCCGCACCGGTCGTCATGTTGGGCTCCAACGGGCGACCGCGTTGGTCGCCGCCGCCGCCCTGGGTGGCGCAGCCGTCGCGGGGCTGCAAGGCTATTACGGTCTGTGGTCGCTCGTCGTGGAGTATCGGTCGCAGGTCACCCTTTTCGACGACTTGACGGCGGACATCCACGGCCCCGCCATGATCACCAGTCTGGATTCGGCGGGCTTCCCCAGTCGCGCCACCGCGGACTACGCGGATCTGGCCAAGCACGATCAGGACTTCGACACGCCGATCGTCGACCGCTGGCCGGAATTCCCGAAGGACTTTCCCGATGCCCACCAGTTCGAGGACATCACATTGGTTGCGGAATCGAGCAGTGCAGAAACCTATTTCGTGTTCACGACGCAGGCACTCGATGCCATCGATTATTACCGGTACTTCACCCCGGAGGCAGTAGCGAGATTCGAAGGTCAGTTCCGGCACAGTCCGCAGTGGTCGATTCGGCTACAGGACGAGCACACCATTGTCTACCAGTTCGATCGCTCCGGTTCGGGAGCCGTCGGTACCGGCGGCTGAGAAACCGGAAAAGAAAGTCAGGAACAAAGAGTCTGCCAATAACAGGGAAGAGGTTTGTTTTGGTCCACAAATGTGGAAGACTGGTCTGATCGGAACCCGAGCCGACAACGCCCCCTTCGAGGCAAGTAGGCCGGTGGGGGCCGGGGCGGGAGATCAACACTATGGCGAAATCGGATGCCGCGCTCACAGCGAAGCGCGAGACCCTGATGGTTGCCTGCCCGTCCGCGCCACAGCACACCAGGCGGCGGACGGCGATGCCGTCGAGCGACATTCGACGCGGCCTCCGACAGTTACCGAGTATCGACAAGATGTGAGGACAGACCCATGGCATTCGTTATTTCCACCGAGTCCGACGTCACGGACGAGGCCCGACGTGAGCGAATCTTCTCGGGCGAGGTGTTCTGCTTCCCGCCCCGTGACTCGATCCGCGCCTTCAGTGAATTCGCCTGGGAGTTGATCGAAGCCGCCTTCGGTGCGCACAATCCTCTGACCGCGCACGACGACCTGCCGGTCGAAGAATACGTGCGCATCCTCGGGCCGCTGAAGACCGGCTTCACCCACCATCCCCATTCCAAGGAACTCCTGCGCAACGTACTCGTGGACCTCGGAGCAGACATCACCCGGACGTACTTCGACGTGCCCAAATTGCGCGCCGTGCCGCCGGCCTCCTATCTCACGGCAGGTCTGGGATACAACTACACGCCGCACCGCGACACCTGGTATTCCTCACCACAGTGCCAGAACAACTGGTGGGCACCGATCCTCGGCGTGACGGACAAGAGTTGCATGGCGTTCCACCCCGAATTCTGGCAGCGGCCGACCGACAATTCGAGCGCCCAGTTCGATGCCTACGAATGGAATCGTTCCTCCCGCCGCGATGCCGCGCTCTACATCAAGGAGGACCCGCGGCCGCACCCCCGGCTCAGCGGACAGGATCCCGGCAGCGAGGTCCGGATCGTCGGTGAAGTCGGATCGATCTTGTCGTTCTCCGGCGCCCAACTACACGCGACGGTGCCGAACACGACCGGTCAGGCCCGATTCAGTTTCGATTTCCGCACGATCAGCCTCGACGATCTGATCGCGAAAGCGGGACCCCCGAACGTCGATTCACATTCGACCGGCACCTCCGTCCGCGACTACCTGCGCGCCGACACCTACGAACGGGTACCCGACGAGATCGTCGCGCTGTACGACGAGGGCGGCAGCACCGACGGCGTCCTCGTATTCGACCCGTCCGTACTCGAAGTCACGTAGAGCGATCATCGAGGAGCCGGTGAAATGTCCGACAGCACATCATCACCCATGAGAATTCTGGTCACCGGACACCTGGGTTACCTGGGCGTCGAGATGACTCCGTTGCTCGTCGGCCTCGGACACGAGGTCGTCGGCCTCGACACCGGCTACTTCGACGGTTGCGACTTCCTCGCGCCTCCCGAACCGCTGCCGATGCTGAACATCGACGTCCGAGACGTCACCCCGGCGGATCTCGAAGGATTCGATGCCGTCGTCCACCTCGCCGCGCTGTCGAACGATCCACTGTCCGACATCGATCCGAGCCTGACGTACGACATCAACCTCGCCGCATCCGTCCGGCTCGCGAAGGCGGCCAAGGCGGCGGGTGTCGGCCGGTTCGTCTTCTCGTCCTCCTGCAGCCTGTACGGCGCCGGCAGTGATCTCGAGTTGGACGAAGGGGCGGCGTTCAACCCCGTGACGCCGTACGGGGAGTCGAAGGTGCGCGTCGAGCAGGAATTGTCCCTGCTCGCGGACGACGACTTCTCGCCGGTGTATCTGCGGAACGCGACGGCGTACGGCTTCTCACGCCGGCTGCGTGCGGACGTCGTCGTCAACAACCTGCTCGGGCACGCGATGACCACGGGCAAGGTGCTGCTGCAGAGCGATGGCACGCCGTGGCGGCCACTCGTCCATGTCCTCGACATCGCGCACGCATTCGCTCGAGTGCTCGCAGCGCCGAGACACGTCGTCCACGATCAGGCTTTCAACGTCGGGCGGGTCGGCGAGAACTATCAGATTCTCGACGTCGCGCGACTCGTCGCCGAGGTCGTGCCCGATTGCGTTGTCGGACATTCCGAGGGTGCCATGCCCGACATCCGTGACTACCGCGTCGACTTCTCCAAGATCGAGAGGGAGCTGCCGGGTTACCGCCCCCAGTGGACTCTTCGCCAGGGAATCGAGGAGTTGTGGGTGGCGTATTCCGACGGCGCCATGACCGCGGAGCGCTTCGAAGGACCGCGATTCTTCCGGCTGAGGACCATCCAGCAGCACCTCGACCGGGGTCGGCTCGACGCCGATCTGCGCTGGGTGGCAACATGATCGAGCCGAGGACGGTCCCGGCCGTCGAAGAGCGGGCCGCAGGGCGCGAGCAGGACCGCATCCCGGTAGCCGGTCCGTGGGTGACCGATCTCGAGGTCCGGTACGTCGCCGAGGCGGCAGCGAACGACTGGTACACCCACGCCGGCGAATCGGTCGGCCTCTTCGAGACCGAGTTCGCCGACTACCTCGGCACCGAATTCGCCGCGGCCGTGCCGCACTGCACGTCCGCGTTGCATCTCGCGATGCTCGCTCTCGGTCTGGGTCCCGGCGACGAGGTGATCGTGCCGGAATCGACGTGGGTGGCGACGGCGGCGCCGGTCACCTATGTCGGCGCGACCCCCGTCTTCGCCGACATCGACGCAGACACCTGGTGCCTGTCTCCCGAATCGCTCGCACGGTGTGTCACCTCCCGGACCGCGGCCATCGTCACGGTGGACCTGTACGGCGGGATACCGGACATGGCCGCCGTCCGGTCCGTCGCCGCCGGCATTCCGATCATCGAGGACGCCGCCCAGGCCATCGGCGGAAAGCTGGACGGGCGATTCGCCGGCACGCTGGGCGATATCGGAACGTTCAGCTTCCACGGCACGAAGACGTTGACGACCGGTGAGGGTGGACTGGTCGTGACGGATCGGAGCGACCTCGCGGAACGGATCCACCGGTTGCGCGACCACGGTCGCACACCGGCGGACCACCGGTTCTTCACCACCGAGGAGCTGGGTTTCAAATACAAGATGAGCAGTCTGCAGGCCGCGTTCGGACGTGCCCAGCTGGCCCGCATCGATGAGCTCCTGGACAAGAAGCGGCAGATCTTCGAATGGTACGAGGAACGTCTCGCGGACGTTCCCGGCTTGGAGCTCAATCACCGGCGGGACGGCCTCACGAACACATTCTGGATGGTCACCGCCGTTCTCCACCCGGACTATCGCCTGCGTGCCCGCCGAATGATGGAGCTGTTCGATCTGCATTCGGTGGATACTCGCCCCTTCCTGCCGCCATTGAGTTCACTGCCCGCCTTCTCGCAATACCACACCGCGACGACTGCGGCGCGGCGAAACAAAATCGCATACGACATCGCTTCGCGCTCGATCAATCTGCCGTCGGCGCTCGTGTTGACCGAAGCGCAGGTCGACCGGGTGTGCGACGTACTACACACCATTCTTCGACTACGTAAGGAACTCTCATGAAGGCCGTCATTCTCGCCGGTGGGCGGGGCACTCGAATCAGCGAGGAATCGCAGAGCCGGCCCAAGCCCATGGTCGAGATCGGTGGGCGACCGATCCTCTGGCACATCATGAAGATATACGGCCAAGCCGGGGTCACCGAATTCATCATCCTGCTCGGCTACAAGGGCTACATGATCAAGGAGTACTTCGCCAACTACTTCCTGCACATGTCCGACGTGACGATCGATCTGGCCACCGACACGACCAAGACGCTCTCGTCCAAGACCGAGCCGTGGACCGTCACCCTGCTCGACACGGGCGCCTCCACCATGACCGGTGGACGCCTGCTGCGGGCCAAGGAGCACATCGGCGACGACGTCTTCTCCTTCACGTACGGAGACGGTGTCACCGACGTGGACATCCGCCGGGTCGCCGAGTTCCATCGGGAGTCCGGTTCGATCGCGACGGTCACCGCCGTCCAGCCGCCCGGCCGCTACGGCGCACTGCGGATGGAGGACGACCGGGTGCAGTTCGAGGAGAAGCCCCGGGGCAGCAGCGGCTGGGTGAACGGTGGATTCTTCGTGGCCCAACCGTCCGTCCTCGATTACATCGACGGCGACGACACCGTCTTCGAAGGGGCTCCGCTGGAGCGGCTTTCGACCGACGGTGAACTGTCCGCGTATCAGCACCCCGGCTTCTGGCGCGGGATGGACACGTTGTGGGACAAGATCTACCTCAACGAACTCTGGGACAACGACAAGGCCCCCTGGAAGATCTGGAACGACGGACTGGGCGGCGAGGGGGACGATCATGAGTACTCCCTGTAGGCACTGCGGCACCCCTCTGGAGCAGTCGTTCTGCGATCTCGGGATGTCGCCGCTCGCCAACTCGTATCTTGCCGCCGATCAACTGGATCGACGAGAAGTGTTCTACCCGTTGCATGCGTACGTGTGCTCGAAGTGCCTTCTGGTCCAGCTCGCCGAGTTCGAATCGGCCGAGTTCATCTTCACCGACTATCTCTACTTCTCGTCGTATTCGCAGAGCTGGCTCGATCATGCCCATGCGTATGTCCAGGACACGACCGCACGGTTCCACCTCGACAGTTCGAAGCAGGTCGTCGAGATCGCCAGCAACGACGGATATCTGCTCCAGTACTTCGTGGAGTCCGGCATCCCGTCCCTCGGCATCGAGCCGGCCGAGAACGTGGCCGAGGTCGCGATCCGGCGCGGGATAGACACCCGGGTAGGGTTTTTCGGAACCTCGATGGCGAGCAAACTCGTCGGAGAGGACATCCGAGCAGACCTCCTGATCGGTAACAACGTCCTGGCACACGTCCCCGACCTGAACGACTTCGTCGCCGGAATGGCGACCGTGCTCGCAGCGGACGGTGTGATCACCATGGAGTTCCCTCACCTGCTCCAGCTGATCGAGCACAACCAGTTCGACACGATCTACCACGAGCACTTCTCCTACTTCTCGCTGCTGACCGTCACACGCGTGTTCGCGGCCCACGGTCTGCGGCTGTTCGACGTCGAACAACTCCCCACCCACGGTGGGTCCCTCCGGATCTACGCCTGTCACGCCGAGTATCCCCGTCACATCACGTCCCGGCGCCTGCGAGAACTGGGCGAGCTCGAACAGGCCGCGGGTCTCCACCTTCCCGAGGGCTACACCGCATTCCCGGAGCGGGTGAAGCGCACCAAACGAGCATTGCTCGAATTCCTCATCGATGCACGCAATCGCGGACTGTCGACCGCCGCCTACGGCGCGCCTGCCAAGGGCAACACCCTGCTCAACTACTGCGGGATCCGAGACGACCTGCTCGACTACACCGTCGACCGGAGCCCCCACAAGCAGGGCAGGTTCCTGCCGGGAACCCACCTTCCCATTTACGCGCCCGAGCACATCCGAGATACCCGCCCCGACTACCTCTTGATCCTCCCGTGGAACCTGCGGGACGAGGTGATTCGCGACATGTCGTACATCCGCGACTGGGGTGGCAGATTCGTCGTCCCCGTTCCCGAACTGGCCGTGCTCGACTGAGCCCAGATCTCTTACTGCAGGAAACGAATTCGTCACCCCGGACCGGACAGCGCGCCGACCACGTGTATCGTGCTGATTCCGGCTTGGAGGGGATGCGGAATGGCGGCAGGTACACGGGTCGGCTCGCAGTTCGGGCACTACCATCTCCGGGTTCTGCTCGGCCGCGGCGGAATGGGTGAGGTGTACGAGGCGTACGACACCACCAAGGATCGCACCGTCGCACTCAAGATCCTCGACGTCGACCTCGCGAAAGACCCCACCTACCAGCAGCGGTTCCGCCGCGAATCGCATGCCGCGGCCCGGCTGCAGGAGCCGCACGTCATCCCCATCCACGACTGGGGCGAGATCGACGGCGTGCTCTACATCGACATGCGTCTGGTCGTCGGGCAGGATCTGCGGGCGCTGCTCCGCTCGCGTGGGCCGATGAGCCCCGCACACGCGGTCGCGGTCGTCGACCAGATCGCGGCGGCGCTCGACGCCGCGCACGCCGACGGTCTCATCCACCGCGACGTCAAGCCGGAGAACATCCTCGTCACGGCCGGTGAATTCGCGTACCTCGTCGACTTCGGTATCGCGCACTCGAGTTCCGATCTCCGTCTGACCACCCTCGGCAGTGCTGTCGGCTCCTACGCGTACATGGCGCCCGAGCGGTTCGACAACGCACCGGTCGATGCCCGCGCGGACGTCTATTCGCTGGCATGTGTCCTCTACGAATGCCTCACGGGATCCATTCCGTTCCCGTCCAACAGCATCAGCAGCGCGATCCGCGCGCACCTCACGACGCCCGTGCCCAGCCCCAGCTCGATCCGGCCCGACGTGCCCGCGACGTTCGACGAGGTGATCGCCCGGGGTCTGGCGAAGGATCCCCGCGATCGGTACCGGACGGCAGGCGATTTCGCGGCGGCGGCCCGCTCCGCGTTGTCCGCTCGCGAGCGGAAGACCGAAACCGATATCGCGACCCGCCCGGAACCGTCGCCGGGCATGCGGTCCGAGCCGACCCGGGTCGACGACCGCGGGCGTCCGCCCGTCTACCCGCCGACCGCGTTCCACGGTGGTCCGGCCGCCCCGCCTCCGCCCTATTACCCGCCCACTCCCTACACCGCCCCGCCGCCTGCGCGTCGGTCGGTGGCCGTCCCGGTGACGGTGACCGTGTTGGTGATCGCGCTGCTCGCACTCGCCGGGGTGGTCGGATGGCTCGTGCTGGACAGGAACAATCCCGACAACCCCTCGGTCGCCGCGGCCGGCAGCAGCCAGGTCCGCGTCCCGGTCACGGAGGACGTCCCCGTCTCGACCACGAGGGCGGCTCCGGCGACGGTCCCGCCTGCCGTGACTCCGCCGAGGCCGACGACAAGAACGACGACGCCGCCCGCGCCGCCGATCGTCGGCGAGGTGTCGGGCGCCGATCGGCAGGGCTTCCTGCCCCCGTCCGATGCACGATGCAACTACACCAACCCGGCGGTGTTCATCGGTCGCACCACCAAGTCTCTGGTCGTGGTCTGCGAGACGGGTGTGGGACGCTACTACTACCAGGGCGTACGCATCAGCGACGGCGCCGCGATCTCCGTCGACGACCCGAGCCCCAGCGGTTCCGGCTTCGTCGCCACCGGCGACGGCGGCACCGAGTACCGGCTCACCCCGTCCGCCCTGACCATCGTCGGCGGCGACGGCAAGGTACTCGCGACCGAACCGATGATCGAGTCCGCATACCGCTGAATCGTCCTCCGAAGAATCCGAATGTCCTCCGAGGAATCGCCGTCTGCGGCGACAACGGGACGAGCGGTCGGAATCGGTGAGAGTATAGAGCTGTGAGCGCAGAGGCAGATCATGAGGAGAGACGTCGCCCGATCCCGGACACCCCATTGGGCTACCTCGAGCAGCTACCCGCCCTCGTCCTGCTCGAGCGCCTGCCGGTTCCCGTCTTGGCGGTCGAGGACGACGGCACGGTCGTCCACGTGAACAGTGCGTTCGAGAGGATGCTGGGGCACCCCGTCGCGTCGCTGCGCGGGCGTCCGGTGTCCGAACTCCTCGAACTGGACGAGACGTCGACGGGCGCCGCCGCGGTCGAACACCTCCGTGAGTCGGCGACCACCCCGGTCGACCTGGCACATCAGGACGGATCCCGGGTCCGCGCCCTCGTCAGCAGGCCCATCCTCCGCCGGCAGGACGACCCGGTGACCCTCGTCTGTTTCCACGACGTCACCGAACAACTGTGGAACGGCGGCCGGGCCCCGGGGTTCTGACCTCGCGCCCACAGGTGCACACGGATTTGCCGGATTCCCACGCAATTGCGCCCGCATCCGGCCAATCGCTGTGCAACGGCGCGACGAGGATGGCCGCGAAACCGCGCGGGCCCGATCTGCGGCGGGTTAGGTTGGCTGCATGGCGACCGGCAAGGACAAGTCACCCGCTGTCGAACTGGAGGTCGGCGACCGGACCGTGCGGATCTCGCACCCGGAGCGCGTCTACTTCCCCGCCACCGGCGCCACGAAACTGGACCTCGCGAACTACTACCTGAGCGTCGGCGACGGGATCGTGCGCGCATTGCGCGAACGCCCCTGCATGATGCACCGCTTCCCGGACGGCCTGAGCGGCGAGAAGGTGCACCAGAAGCGGTTGCCGCACGGTGCGCCGGACTGGGTGCAGACGGTCCGCGTGACGTTTCCGCGGTACAACCGCCACGCCGACGAACTGTGCGTCACGCACCCGGCGGACGTGATCTGGGCGGTGCAGATGTCGACGGTCGAGTTCCATCCGTGGAACTCGCGCCGCGCGGACGTCGAACGTCCCGACGAGTGGCGGATCGACCTCGACCCGATGCCCGAGTGCGGGTTCGACACGGTGCGGCGCGTCGCCGGGGTGGTGCACGAGGTGCTCGACGAACTGGGTGCGACGGGATGGCCGAAGACGTCCGGCGGCAGCGGCATGCACGTCTACGTTCGGATCCGGCCCGACTGGGGATTCGGCGACGTCCGGCGGGCCGCGCTGGCGTTCGCCCGCGAGGTGGAGCGCAGGGCACCGAAGGACGTGACCACCACCTGGTGGCGGAAGGACCGGGACCCGCGCAAGTTGTTCGTCGACTACAACCAGAACGCCCGCGACCACACCATCGCCAGTGCGTATTCGGTGCGGGGAGTGCCCGACGCGACGGTGTCCACCCCGGTGACGTGGGACGAGATCGACGACGTGGACCCGCACGAGTTCACGATCGCCACCGTTCCCGAGCGCTTCGCGACACTCGGTGATCTGCACGCGGGAATCGACGACGCCGTGTTCTCGCTCGAGCCGCTGCTGGAGTGGGCGGACCGCGACGAGGCCGAGGGCGAGTCGGATCCCGGTGGCGCGGAGGACTAGTCGGCGCTACAGGTCCAGAACCGCTACAGGTCCAGCACCACGTCGTCCGCCGGTGTGGTGCAGCAGATGAGCGTGTTCCCGTCCGCCGGCGGTTCGATGGGTTCCGGGTCGTAGTCGACGGCCCCGGACAGCAGCACCGTTTCACAGGTGTGACAGACGCCGGTGCGACAGGACCAGCGTGTGGGCACGTCACACGCCTCGGCGAAGTCGAGGAGGGTTCCCCGCCCGGCATCCCACGGCACGGTGAGCCCGCTGCGCGCGAACGAGACGGACGGACCTGCACCCGGCGGTCCGGGCGGCGGATGGGGTGCCCGCGAAGAAACCTGAACCACACCGGGATTGAGAGCCCCCTCGGCACCGAACGTTTCGATGTGAATCCGCGCGGGGTCGAGTCCGTCGGCGGCGAGCGCGGACCCGACATCGGCCATGAACGATGCGGGCCCGCACAGATAGGCATCCGCGTCCGCGGGCAGGCCGAGACTCGCGATCAGTTCCCCCGTGAGCCGGCCTGCCGTGGTGTAGTCGGCGCCCCTGCTGTCGGTTTCGGCAGGCCTGCTGTAGGCGATGTGCGAACGACTGCCCGGCAATCGGTCCAGGAGGTCGCGGCTCTCCTCGGCGAAGGGATGCTCGGATCCGTCACGGGCACCGTGGACCCACCACACCTGCCGCGGCGAACCCGCTTCCACGAGTGCGTACAACATCGACAGCAGAGGTGTGACCCCCACGCCCGCGGACACGAGCACCACCGGCCTCGCCTCGCCGTCCAGGACGAATGTCCCTCGCGGGGCCGCCACCTCGAGGGTGTCACCGGGGCGCACACGCGAATGGATGTATCTGCCTGCGACGCCGTGCGGTTCCCGTTTCACACTGATCCGGTAGTCGGTGGCGCCGGGTCGGTTGGACAGCGAATAGCTGCGGATCACCGGGCCCTGCACGTCGTCGGGGTGCAGGCGCACTGTGATCGACTGCCCCGCCTGCCAGGACGGCAACGCCGAGCCGTCGGGTGCGGCCAACGACAGCGACAGGACGCGGCGGCTCTCCTCGTGAATCCCGGTCACCGTGAGCGAGCGGAAGCCGGGCCACGCCGGCGGCGGGCTGCCTGCGGTCTTCGTCAGCCCGACGTTTCCGCCGGCACCCGAATCTGCTCGGTCCAGAATGCTCTGCAGCGACTCCTTCCACCCGGGGCTCAGCGCCGGGATCCGCAACGCTCGTTCGAGTGCGTCGCGTGGGTGGCCGGGCAGGTACAGGAGCGCGTCGATCTCCGCGACGGGCACCGCTTCCGGGCCCGCGGCGACCTTCACGATGTCCTGCCCGGCCTCGACCTCTCCTTCCTCGATCACCCGGAGGTAGAAGCCTGGCCTGCGGTGGGACACGAGCAACGCCGCCATCTGCGGTTCGTTCATGCGCATACCCACCCGGTAGCACGTCACGCGGGGCTGGGTGACCTCGAAGACCGCGGTTCCGATCCGGTAGCGATCACCGATGCAGACCTCGTCGTCGGGCAGACCGTCGACGGTGAAGTTCTCCCCGAAATGCCCGGGTTCGAGATCGTCACGGCGGAGGTATTCACGCCAGTGGCGGTACGACTCGTTCTGATAGACGAGCACGGCGCGGATCTCACCACCGTGTCCCCCGAGGTCGCCCTGGCCGTCACCGTCGATGTTGAGTCTCCGGACCGTCCGTGGGCCGTCCACGCGGCGCTTCCATACGCCGGTGTAGACCGTCCGCCCCCGCCAGGACACGTCCCGGGGCAACCCGACATTCAGTGAACTGAGCCTGGCCACGGCATTCGCCTCTTCTGGTCGGTACGACACTCGATCGGCCCCCGATCGATCATCTGTCATCCCGTCCCGCGGATCAACGACCCGGCATGTGACCGCAACACGACACGCGCCCCGACCGTGCGGCCGAGGCGCGTGTCTCGCATACCGAGCTCTTCCCTACCGGGGCGGCGGGGGCGGGGGCGGCGGAGGGGGTGGGGGGTTGGGATTGCAGAGTTGGCAGCCGTCGACCGGAGGTTTGGGAACGGGTGCGTGACAATCGTTCTGGCAGGGTCTGGCGCCGGCGAATTCGGCGGTTCCCACCAGCGAGATCGAGAGGGCCGCGAGGATCGCCCCGATGGCCGCCACGATCCTGGCGGAAGTTCTGGTAGTCGACATTGTTCCTCCTGTGAGCTGAAGCACGGTGTGCAGCACCGTCGTTCGAGCATCCGGGAAGGACGCCACGACTGCCAGGCACCCTGGGGGTGGAGTCGGGCCACCCGCTCAGCCGAGGCGGCCGATCACGTCCAGCACGTCGCGCAGCGCGGACAGCGAATGCGCGGGCAGGAAGGCGTCGCAGAACGGCAGCGCGGCGGCCATCGAACCGGCGAGCGGCCGGAAGCCGGGGTCACCGGCGCGGGGGTTGAGCCACACCAGGCGATGGGCGCGGCGACGCACCCGGGTGAGGGCGTGTGCCAGGTGCTCCGGGTCGTCGCTGTCCCAGCCGTCGGACGCGATGACGACGAGTGCGCCGCGCAGCGCGTTGCCGTGCGGGGAGGCGAGTAGTTCACTGACGCTGCCCGCGATGTGGGTGCCCCCGAATCTGTCGACCACCTTCTCGTTCGCCCTGCGGACCGCGGTCTCGGCGCTGCGGTGGGCGAGCACGGGGGTCAGCCTCGTCAGCGACGTGGAGAACGCGAACACCTCCGGCCTGCCCGCGGTCTGCCGTTGCACCGCCGCCCGCATCAGATGGAGGTAGATCGCGGCGTACGGCTGCATCGACCTGCTCACGTCGCACAGCATGACGATGCGGCGCGGACGGTTCCGGGCGCGGCTCCGCGCGAGGACCACCGGCTCCCAGCCCGTCGCCCTCGACCGGTTCATGGTGGCCCGCAGGTCGATACGCCTGCCGCGGCGATGCACTTCGCGACGCCGGGTGCGGCGGGACGGCCACGCCGCGGTGGCCTGTTCCAGCCAGGCTCCGAGGAGCCGGAGGTCGCCGGCGTCGAATCGGGCGAAGGGTTCGTCGGCGCGGGCCACGAGCCTGCTGGGCAGTGTGTCCGGCACCGCGGTGAGCGCGTCGTGAAGGCCGTCCTCGGCGTTGTCGACGCCGCCGGTCATCAGCGGTCGGGTCATCCACGGCACGCCCTCGACGTCCTGCGCGTCGCCGGGCCGGTCGCGGCCGTCGCGGATGGCGGCGAGGGCCGACTCCCGCCCGGCGGCGGTGCGCCGCGCATGCGGGTCCACCGACAGCAGCGCGTCCTCGAAGACCGCGGCGAACACCGCGTCGAACGACGCGAGGTCGTCGACGCGGTTGACGAGCGTCAGACGCGCCGACCAGTACAGCCGCGAACGTGAACCCGGCGGCGACAGGTGCAGCGCCTGCACGAACACCCCTGGGCCGCTCGCCGAGACGACGACGCCGCGGGCCCGCAACCGGGCGACGAGTGCCACGGCGAACGCGGCGAGATCGACACCCCGCAGGATGCCCGACGCGGTCATCGCCTGCGGCGGCCCACCACGAGGACGACCACGATTCCCGCGAGGACGGCAGCAAGGATCGGGGCGTACCGTTTCCACGCACCCGCACCGGACAGCGCCAGCAGGTCCAGCGGCGCCGGTTCGGCGGCGGGCCGTGCCACGGACAGCGTCGTGGTGCCGGCGGAGTCGGTGGCGGCACCCACTGATTCGGGTTCGGCCGCGGGCTGGTCGGCAGGCCCTCCGGAGAGTTTCGCTTCCAGCGATTCCGCGAACTGCCCCATGAGTTTCTCCGACACCTGCTGGATCATCCCGCTGCCGAACTGCGCCAGTTTGCCGACGATCTTCATGTCCGTGTCCACGGTGACGCGGGTGCCGTCGCCCGCTTCGTGCAACTGGGCGATGATCGTCGCCGACGCGTTGCCGGACCCACGCGAGTCCCGCCCGCGGGCGTCGATCACGGCGCGGTGCTCCTGCGCATCACGCTCGACGAACGTGGCCTTGCCCTTGAATTCACTCGTCACCGGGCCGACCTTGACCTTCACCTTCCCCAGGTAGTCGTCGCCCTCCCGCCCGGTCATCTGCGCGCCGGGCAGCAGGGGGGCGACCTCCTCGAGGTCGCTGAGCACCTCCCACGCCTGCTCGATCGGGGCGCTGACGGTGAACTCGTTGGCGATCTTCATGGCGGAACCCTCTCATCCGGTGGCCAGGCCGCTCGCGTAGTCGACGAATGCGTCCTGAACCATTGTGCGGTCGTCCGGGGTCTTCGCGAGCGCACTCAGGCTCGAGATCGCGTCTTCGCGAACCAGATCGGCCACACCCAGCGCCGCGAGCGCGGACACCCAGTCGATCGCCTCCGCGATTCCGGGGGGCTTGTCGAGATCGAGTTCGCGGGCGCGGCCGACGAATCGGGTGGCGTGCTCGATGAGGAGTTCGGACGCCGCGGACACCGTGCGGCGCACGATCGCGGCCGCCCGCGCCGGCTCCGGGTAGTCGATCCAGTGGTACAGACACCGCCTGCGCAGCGCGTCGTGAAGGTCGCGGCTGCGGTTGGACGTCAGCACGACGACGGGATGATGTTCGGCCGTGAACGTTCCCAGTTCGGGAACGGTCACCGACGCCTCCCCCAGGAATTCGAGGAGCAGGGCCTCGAACTCGTCGTCGGCCCGGTCGATTTCGTCGATCAACAGCACGGGCGGGGTCGGTCCCCGGTATCTCACACAGTGCAGGATCGGACGTTCCAGCAGGAACTCCTCGGTGAACAGGTCGTCCTCGGTGAGGCCGTCGCCCCTCGATTCGGCCAGCCGGATGGTGAGCAGCTGCCGCTGGTAGTTCCAGTCGTAGAGCGCCTCGTTCGCGGTGAGGCCCTCGTAACACTGCAACCGGATCAGGGGCGCGCCGAGGACGGTCGCCAGGGCCTTCGCCGCGGTGGTCTTGCCGACTCCGGGTTCGCCTTCGAGCAGCAGCGGACGGCGCAGGACCGCCCCGAGGTACAGCGCCGACGCGGTTCCGAGGTCCAGGAGATAGTCCTCGGCGTCGAACCGCCGGACCACGTCCGCCACATCCTCGAACCCCTCCGTCATACCGCTCCCGTCTCCTGCGCGAACGACGCCCGGCACCCCTGCCCGCAGAACCAGAAGTCGTGGCCGTCGCGCCGGAGGTGGACGGTGCCCGGACCCACGACGACGCGCATCCCGCACACCGGATCGACCGCCTCCGCCACCGCCCGCGGGATTGAATCGTCCTCCGGCGCCCGCAGTCCCGCTCTCCGCAGCTGCTGCACCAACTCGGCCGCGATCGACACGGCGATCTCCGCCGACGTCCGCGCCCCGATGTCGAGTCCGACCGGGGTGTGCACCCGCGCCCGCTCGGCCTCGGTGAGACCCAGGGTGTCGAGGATGGCTCCCCCGCGGGTCCGGCTGGCGACGAGCCCGACGTACCCGACGCCGGCGTCGAGCGCCGCGCGGATGACCTCCGCTTCGGGTCCGCCGTGGCCGGCGAGCACCACGGCCGTGGTGCCGGCGAACTGCCCGGCGTCGTCGTGCTCGACGGTGTACCCCAGCAGTTCCGCGATTCCCGCCAGACACTGCGCGATCGGTGTGGTGCCGCAGATCCTGACAAGCGGCGGCGGCACCTGCGGCTCCAGGAAGATCTCCATGGCACCGCCGGACAGGCACGGATTCACCACGACGGCCGCGCCCGGGGTCTCCGGGAACTGCACGGCCCCGTCGGGGAGGACCCGCAGCAGCACGCTCTCGTTGCGCTCCAGCACCCCCAGCGCGGCCGTGCGCACCGAGTTCTGCGCGCACTGCCCGCCGACGAAACCCTCGATCGTCCCGTCCTGCAGGAGGATCGCCTCGTCCCCGGTGTGACTGGACGTCGGCGGCTGCGCCCGCACCACCGTCGCGTGGACGAACGGCCTGCGGTCGCGCGCCAGTTGCGCCGCACGCTCTTTCAGATCCATCGGGCCTCCTCGCAGCCGACGGGGCGACACTCAGATCGGAGGTGTCGCGCGGCCCTGCATAGCCTCCCACACCCGGGACGGGGTGAGCGGCATGTCGGCGTGCCGCACCCCGAACGGGGCGAGCGCGTCCACCACCGCGTTCACCACGGCCGCGGGCGATCCGACCGTCGCCGATTCGCCGATGCCCTTGGCGCCGATCGGGTGATGCGGCGACGGGGTGACGGTGAAGCCGGTCTCGAGTTTCGGCACCTCGAGCGCGGTGGGGATCAGGTAGTCCATGAGCGACCCGCCGAGGCAGTTGCCGTCCTCGTCGAATTCGATGATCTCCATCAGCGCCATGCCGATGCCGTCGACGATGCCGCCGTGGACCTGCCCCTCGATGATCATCGGGTTGATGCGCGTGCCGCAGTCGTCGACGGCGAGGAACCGCCGCACCTTCACCACGGCGGTGCCGGGATCGACGTCGACGACGCAGAAGTACGCGCCGTACGGGTACGTCAGATTCTCGGGGTTGTAACAGATCTGCGCGTCGAGTCCGCCTTCGATGCCCTCCGGCAGGTCGCCTGCGCCGTGTGCCCGCATCGCGATGTCCTGGATGGTCACCTTCGCCGACGGGTCACCCTTCACATGGAATTCGCCCTTCTCCCATTCCAGATCCGCGACCGAGGCCTCGAGCATCCCGGACGCGATGATCTTCGCCTTGTCCCGCACCTTGCGGGCGACCAGCGCGGCCGCCGCCCCGGACACCGGCGTCGACCTGCTGCCGTACGTGCCGAGCCCGAACGGCGTGTTGTCGGTGTCGCCGTGCACGACGTCGATGTCGTCCGGCGGGATGCCGAGTTCCTCCGCCACGATCTGCGCGAACGTCGTCTCGTGACCCTGCCCCTGGGTCTGCACCGACAACCGGACGACGGCCTTCCCCGTGGGATGGACCCGCAGTTCGCACCCGTCGGCCATGCCCAGACCCAGGATGTCCATGTCCTTGCGGGGCCCGGCACCGACGGCCTCGGTGAAGAACGCCATGCCGATTCCCATCAGCTCACCACGGTCGCGGCGTTCCTTCTGCTCCTCCCGCAGGTGGTCGTAGCCGATCATGTCCATGGCCTTGCGCATGGTGGTCTCGTAGTCGCCCGAGTCGTACACCCACCCGGTCTTGCTGGTGTACGGGAACTGTTCCGGCCTCAGCAGATTCTTCAGCCGCAGTTCGGCCGGATCCATCTTCAGGTCGAATGCCAGGCAGTCGACGAGCCGCTCGACCAGATACACGGCCTCGGTGATGCGGAACGAGCAGGCGTACGCCACCCCGCCGGGCGCCTTGTTCGTGTAGACCGCCGTCATCGCGCAGTGCGCGGCCTCGATGTCGTAGCTGCCGGTGAACACGCCGAAGAACCCCGCCGGATACTTCACTGGGGCCGCGGTGCCGTTGAACGCCCCGTGATCGGCCAGCACCTTCGTGCGGATCGCGAGCATCTTGCCCTCCGCGGTGGCCGCGATCTCACCGACCATGATGTAGTCGCGGGCGAACCCGGTGCTCATCAGGTTCTCGCTGCGATCCTCCATCCACTTCACCGGTTTGCCCGTCACGAGCGACGCGACGATCGCGCACACGTATCCCGGGTAGATCGGCACCTTGTTGCCGAATCCGCCGCCGATGTCCGGGGACACCACCCGGATCTTGTGCTCCGGGATTCCCGAGACGAGGGCGTAGACCGTCCGGTGCGCGTGCGGGGCCTGGGAGGTGGTGTAGAGGGTGAGCTTGCCGGACACCCGGTCGACGTCGGCGATGGCACCACACGTCTCCATCGGCGCCGGATGCACCCGGGGGTAGACGATCTCCTGCTTCACCACGACGTCCGCCTTCGCGAACACGGCCTCGGTCGCGGCGGCATCGCCTGTCTCCCAGTCGAAGCAGTGATTGTCCGTCTTGCCCTCGAGGTCGTCGCGGATCACCGGCGCATCGGGCGACAGCGCCGCGCGGGCGTCGACGACGGGATCGAGCATGTCGTATTCGACGTCGATCAATTCCAGCGCGTCCCGGGCCGAATAGCGGTCCTCGGCGATGACGAACGCGACCTCCTGGCCCTGGAAGCGCACCTTGTCGGTGGCCAGCACGGCCTGCACATCGTTGGACAGCGTCGGCATCCACGCGAGGTTCTTCGCGGCCAGGTCCGCGCCAGTCACCACCGCCGTCACCTTCGGAAGTTCCTGCGCCGCAGTGGTATCGATGCTCACGATCCGCGCGTGCGCGACCGGCGACCGCAGGATAGCCAGGTGCAGCATGCCGGGGAGGGTGATGTCGTCGACGTAGTTTCCGAGCCCCCGGATGAAGCGGGGGTCCTCCTTGCGGAGCATGCGACCGTGGCCGCACGGTTTCTTGTCGTTGTCCACAACGGCGTCGCCCGAGGGCGGACGCGATTCGACGGTGGTCATGACGCACTTCCCACATGCTCTTCGACGGTCTTCGGCGTGCCCTCGGCGCCCCGCGTCGTGTCCTCCTGGACGTCCGCGTCGAAGTCGCCCGCCGGTTCGGGCTCGGCGGCTTCACCGGCCCGGTGGTCCGCCGCCCACTGGATCGAGCGCACGATCGTCGTGTACCCGGTGCAGCGGCAGATCTGCCCGGAAATCGCTTCCCGGATGGTGGCCTCGTCCGGGCTCTCCTCGCGGTCGAGCAGGGCCCGCGCCGTCATCATCATGCCGGGCGTGCAGAACCCGCACTGCAGTCCGTGACACTGCATGAAGCCCTGCTGGACGGGATCGAGTTCGCCGTCGTGTTCGAGGCCCTCGACCGTGCGGACGTCGTGCCCGCCGGCCATCGCGGCGAGCATCGTGCACGACTTCACCGGATCGCCGTCCACGGTGACGACGCACGTGCCGCAGTTGCTGGTGTCGCAGCCCCAGTGGGTCCCGGTCAGACCCAGTTGGTCGCGGAGGAAGTGGACGAGCAGCATGCGCGGTTCCACCTCGGCGGTCACTGCTTCACCGTTGACGGTCATGTTCACCTGCATGGCTATGCCTCTTCTCCGGTCGGCTCGTGCTCCACGTCGCTGCGGAGCACCCGGTCGACCGCTGTTCGGAGTGTGCGGATCGTGAGTTCGGATGCGAGATGACGTTTGTAGTCGACGGTGCCGCGGGCGTCGCCGACCGGCGAGCAGACCTGCGCGGCCATCCGCCCGGCCTGGGCGAACGCCTCCTCGGACGGGGGGCGTCCGGTCAGGTAGTCGGCGATGTCAGCGAGTCCGGAGGGGTCGGGGTCGACCGCGGTCAGGCCGACCCCGACCCGGGCGATCTCGCCGCCCTCCACCGTGACGGCCGCGCCGGCCGCGGTGACCGCCCAATCGCCGGTTCGCCGTTCGACCTTGGCGTAGGCGCTGGAGCTGTGGCCGTGGACGGGTATCACGATCTCGATGAGCATCTCGTTGTGCGCGAGCGCCGTCTCGTACGGTCCGACGAGGAACTCGGACACGGGGATCTCGCGGCGCCCGCCCGGTCCCTGCACCACGCACGTGGCGCCGAGGACACCGCAGACCGTCGCGAGGTCCTCGGCCGGATCCGCCTGGCACAGCGATCCGCCGATGGTTCCGCGGTTGCGGACCACCGGGTCTGCAATCACCTTCTCCGCGTCGCGGAAGAGGGGGAACGCCGCCGCGAGTTCGTCGGATTCGAGGAGCCGGCGGTGCCGGGTCATCGCACCGATCCGCAGCCTCGACCGCTCGGTCGTGATGTATCCGAGTTCGCCCTCGAGGTCGTTGATGTCGATGAGGTACTCGGGATTGGCGAGGCGAAGTTTCATCATGGGGAGCAGGCTGTGGCCGCCTGCCACGAGGCGGGCTTCGTCGCCCAGCCGGTCGAGTAGGGCGATCGCGTCGTCGACACCCGTTGCACGCTCGTATTCGAAGGATCCTGGTACTTGCATTGTGACCTACCTCACAAATGTGGATCCTTTCAGCCTGCGCAAGAACCGGTGGTCCGTCAACCCCGGTGAACCGCCCTATTCGACGAGGGAATCCACCGGTTCCTCGTGGTGGATCCGGCCGCTCGACTCCGCCAGCGGGCGCCCCGTGCCACCCCACCGGCAGGCGATGATCTCGGCGGCGATGGACACCGCCGTCTCCTCCGGGGTGCGGGCGCCGATGTCCAGGCCGATGGGGCTCGACAAACGGTCGAGTTCGGCGTCGGTCAGACCTGCCTCGCGGAGTCGTTCGCGCCGGTCCAGGTCGGTTCTGCGTGATCCCATGGCACCGATGAACGCGACGTCCGGCAGGCGCAACGCCGCCTCGAGGAGAGGGACGTCGAACTTCGGGTCGTGGGTGAGTACGCAGATCACGGTCCGGCCGTCGATGGCACCGGCCTCGGCCTGGCCGGCCAGGTACCGGTGCGGCCAGTCCACCACCACCTCGTCCGCGGTCGGGAACCGCGCGTGTGTCGCGAACACCGGCCGGGCGTCGCAGACCGTCACCCGGTATCCCATGAAGGCGCCCTGCCGCGCCACCGCGGCGGCGAAGTCGATGGCCCCGAACACGAGCATGCGCGGCCGCGGCGCATAGCTGGCGACGAACACCTCCATCCCCTCGCCACGACGCTGACCGTCGGTGCCGTACGTCAGCACGGTGCTGCCGCCGGCCGCGAGGAGACCCCGGGCGTCGTCGGTGACGGCGGAGTCGGCGCGGTCCGAACCGAGGGCACCGCTCACGTCCTCGGGCCGGACGATCAGCCGGCGGCCCACCCGCGTGGCATCGGGATGCGCCACGACGGAGGCGACCGCGACCGGCCGGTGGTTCTCGATGTCCCGGACGATCTCACCCAGTTCCGGAAAATTGTCCCGCGAGACGGGCTCGACGAAGATGTCGATGATTCCACCGCAGGTGAGACCCACCTCGAACGCATTCTCGTCGCTGATCCCGTACCGCTGCAGCACCGGCGTCCCTGTCGCCGCGACCTCGGTCGCGAGTTCGTAGACCGCCCCCTCGACGCATCCGCCCGACACCGAACCGGACGCGCTGCCGTCGGGTGCCACGACCATGGACGCCCCCGCCGGCCGCGGTGCGGAGCGGAACGTGCGGACCACCGTTCCGACGCCCGCCGTTCCGCCCGCCGTCCACACCGCCATCAGGTCTGCCAGCACGTCGCGCATCAGCACCCTTCCCGCTCGAGTCCGATTCGCTTCCAGCCTATTCCGCCGACGCGAGTTTGGCCGCGGAGACGGGCACCTCGACGTCGACCGGTGCCAGCGGGAACGGGGGCGCCCCGACCCCCGCGATCCGGAAGTGGCCCCACGGGTCGCGCTCGGCGAGGACGGCGGGCACCTCGGGACCGTCGCCGATCGTGAGGAACAGCGGGGTGCGGTTGCGCTGCTCGGCCGCGTCGACGCCGTCGCCGACGACGCGTCCGTACCAGTGGTACAGACCGTCCAGCGGTTCGAGGTGACCGTTCAGGAAGACCTCGACGGCCACGGTCAGGTCGCCGGACGTGAGCACGCCCGGCCCCCGGTACTCGGTGTCGACCTCGCGTTCGGTGAGCGAACTCAGCTCGAAGTGCCGGTCGTCGGGGGTACGCAGGCGCCGCCAGTACGATGCGCTCGAACCCGGCCACGCCGCCCGGTTGTGGCCGGTGGAATCGAGGTACCAGCTGTCGCAGCCACCCGAATTCCACACCGAGCCCTCGAGTTTGCGGTGGATCACCCGGTTGAATTCGCGCTGCGCGCCCGCCCGCACCTCGATCCGCGTCGCATCCCGTTTCTTCATCAGCGCCAGGCACCGGGTGATGTAGTGCGCCTGGGCCTCGATGACGAAGACGATCGACTGATTGCCGCCTCCGGAGTTCGGCCCCATCATGAGGAAGAAGTTCGGGAAACCCGTCACCGCGACCCCGAGGTACGCCTCCATGCCGTCGCGCCAGGCCCGCTGGATCGTCAGCCCGCGACGACCCACGATGTGCTCGTTCTCGAATCGGTCGCCGACCGCGAATCCCGTGCCGTAGACGATGACGTCCGCGTCGTGCATCTGTCCGTCCTCGGTGCGGACCCCGCGCTCGGTGACCTCCGAGATGCCCGACGTGACGAGGTCGACATTCTCCCGTTGCAGGGCCGGGTAGTAGTTGCTGGACACCAGGATTCGCTTGCACCCGATCGTGTAACCGGGGGTCAGGGCTGCGCGCAGGGCGGGGTCGTGCACCTGCCTTCGCAACAGTCCCCGGGCGGCCGATTCCAGCGCCGTCATCAGTCGTGGGTGCAGGAACCCGGCGATCAGCGATTCGTGGCTCCAGTAGATCGCGTGGCGGTAGACCTTCTGCGCGCCGGGCACAGTCTTGAACACCGCCTTCTCGCCGGCGGTGATCGGACGGTCCAGCTTCGGCAGGATCCAGTGCGGTGTCCGCTGGAAGACGTCGACGTGTGCGGCCGTCTTCGCGACCTCGGGCACGAACTGCACGGCACTGGCCCCCGTGCCGACGACCGCGACCCGCTTACCCGTCAGGTCGACCGAGTGATCCCATTCTGCGGAGTGGAATGTCGTTCCCCGAAACGATTCTCGTCCGGCGAACACGGGAACGCTGGGTTTGTGCAGCGGCCCCGGGCCCGCGACGACGATCCGCGGGTGGAACACGGAACCCGCGCGGGTCTCGACCCGCCACCGGTCCGTGGTCTCGTCGAAGTCGTAGGAGATCACCTCGGCGCCGAACCGGATGTGGGGTGCCAGGTCGTAGTCGAGGACCACGCGCTCGATGTAGTCGAGAATCTCGGGCTGCCGCGCGTACATCCGGGTCCATTTCCGGTTGGGCGCGAAGGAGAACGAGTACATCAGCGACATCACGTCGCACCCGCATCCCGGATACGTGTTCTCCCGCCACGTTCCGCCCACGCGATCGGCCTTCTCGAGGACGACGAAGTTCTCCTGCCCCGCCTCCTTCAGCTTGATCGCCATGCACAATCCCGCGAATCCGGTACCGACGACGAGGACGTCCACTTCGGCGGATCGGTCGGTCACAGGAATCCCCCGCGCCGCCACAACGCACGGGAGGTCGCCCGCATCAGGCCGTTCTCCTCGAGGAACGCGGCCAGCGATGCGAATCCGCGGCGCTGATTCTCGCGAAAGTTCGGATTTGCCAGCGCCTGTCGACGCGCCTCCTTCGGATCCAGTCCGGCCCGCTCGTACATGGCCGGGTTGGTGAACAGCCGCTGGAACAGCGGGCCGCCGATCCCCTGCAGCGTGCCGACCCACAGCCGGTCGATCCGGTGGCCTTCCGCGACGCGGCGTCGCACCCCCTCGCGGGCGAAGCGGATGTGCCGGGACTCCTCGGTGACGTGGATCCGCATCAGCCGGGAGATCATCGGCTGCAACTGCGGGTCTTCGAGGACGCGCCGCTGCGTGGCGTCGAAGATCTCCTCGCCGATCAGAGCGGCCACCCAGAGCATCGTTCCGCGAAACGTCTTGGGCAGCACGTTGACCACGACGGCCTGGTACCACCGGAGCTGGAAGGGCTTGGCGCCCATCTGCTCGATGGCGCGGCCGAACATCGTCATGTGCCTGCACTCGTCGCCCATCTCGGTGAGCATGTACCGGGTGTGCAGTGAACTCGGATCGTTGTGCAGCAGCGCGCGCAGCAGGGCCTGGTTGAGGATGTTCTCGAACCAGATTCCGACGCTGAGGATGTTCGCCGATTCCTGCCGGGACAGTTCGATGCGCTGCGCCTCGCTCATCCCGTCCCACATCTCCGTTCCCCACAGGGACAGGACCTGCGGCGGCAGGAAGTACTTGCCGTCCTCGAGCGGCGCGTCCCAGTCGATGTCGACGACGGGAGCGTACGAACGCTTGACGGAACCCGTGAGGAGCCTGCCGGCGACTTCCTCCCGATCGATCGTGTGTGAACGCCGAGACATCGCTGATCCCTTCGTCGAGAGCGATCCCATCTCATTGCCGTTTATAGGTAAAACGTAAACCCGGGTGCGATCCAGGTCAATGGTTGTCTGTAACTCGAGTTCACATTTGCACCTTCCGGTTTGCGCCCACCCCACCCGACCAGCACAATCAGGCCGTGAGGACGCGGCCGACGACACCGACCCCGAGTGAACTCCGGGAACGAATCCTCGACGCGGCCGAACAGTGCCTGATCGAACTCGGCTACAGCACCCGACTCCATGCGGTCATCGCCGAGCGAGCGGGACTGTCGCGGCCCACGCTCTACAAACACGTCGGCGACCAGTCCGCCATCCTCGAGGCCCTCTTCCAGCGGGAGATCTCGCGCTTCTTCGTCGTCCTCGACCCCATACTGCGGGGACGGCAGCGCCAACTCCAGGTGCGATTCGTCGACGCCGTCGTGTTCGCCGTCCAGTACGCACGCCGACACCGGTTGCTGCAGAAGGGATTGCGCGACGACCCCGAGGTGGTACTCCCGTGGTTCACGGTGAAGGCGAAGCCGATGATCGAACTCGGGGCGCAACTGCTGACCCCCCACTTCCAGCGCCTGTTCACGCCCGGGCAACTGTCCGGCGTGAGCCCCGCCGCCATCTCCGAGTGGGCGTTCCGGATCGTCGGTTCCCTCGTCATCACGGAGGGAATCGTGGACACGTCCGACGAGCAGGCGTTGCGCGAGTTCGTCCGGTCCCTGCTGTCGATCGCCTTCATCCCGCAACCGGACGTGCATATTCCTTGACGCGTATATACGCATAGAGGAATACTCGAGGTCATGGCACCGGACGTGTTCACCGTGGTCGCCGAACCGCAGAGGCGCAGAATCCTCGAACGGCTGCGGGACGGCCACGCCTGCGTCGGCGAACTCGTCGACCAACTCTCGCTGCCCCAGCCGACCGTGTCCAAACACCTGCGGGTGCTGCGACAAGCCGGATTCGTCACCTGCCGCACCGCCGCCCAGCAGCGCATCTACAGTCTCGACCGCGAACCGTTCGACGAGTTCGAACGGTGGTTGCAGCCCTACCGCCGGCTGTGGACACACCACCTCGACGCCCTCGGGCAGCACCTCGATTCGAAGGAGAATTCGTCATGACCGAGTCGGACGCACGACGCGACTACCGCCCCAGCCCACTCCGGCACGCCGAAGCACGACCCGACGGCACCCGATGGGCATTGACCTTCGTCCGTGAGTTCACACACTCGCCTGCAGCGCTGTGGACCGCGCTCACCGACCCCGGAGAACTGCCGCAGTGGGCGCCGTACACCGCGGACCGGAACCTCGGCACGGTCGGTCCCGCCACCCTGACCATGGTCGACGGACCGGACCACACGGAACTCGACGGCACCGTGACACGGGCCGAGGCACCGCACGTTCTCGAACACGCCTGGGGTGACGACGTACTGCTGTGGACGATCGAGGAGACCGGAGAGGGAACGCGACTGACCCTGCGCCACACCCTCGACGACCAGCGCACCGCGGCGATGACGGCCGCCGGGTGGCACATGTGCCTGGACGTCGCCGAGGCCCTGCTCGACGGCAATCCGATCGGACCGATCGTCGGCGCCGACGCGATGAACTACGGCTGGCGCACACTCAACGAGCAGTACTCCGAACGCCTCGGCGTCGAACCGATCGATCCGACGCTGCCGTGAATCGGCGACGGCCGTCCACCGCTCCCCGGTACCGTTGACGCATGGGCCTGCAATGGGAAGCCGTGGTGGTCAACGCCGTCGATCCGACAGCCCTCGGACGCTGGTGGGCCGAGGCCCTGGGCTGGGGCGCCGTGACCGACGCCGACGGCGACGTCCACATCCGGCCCCGGGCGGACAGCCACCCGGAGATCCTGTTCGTCGCCGTTCCGGACCGCAAGCAGATCCCGAACCGGCTCCACCTCGACTTCCGGCCCGACGATCAGCAGGCCGAGGTCGAACGGCTACTCGCACTCGGCGCCCGGCACGCGGATGTCGGTCAGGGCGAGCAGAGTTGGGTGGTGCTCGCCGATCCGGAGGGCAACGAGTTCTGCGTACTCTCCGGCCGGACCTGACGCGATCAGGCCACCTTCGCCCGCAGGGCTCGCAGCGCCTCGTGCTGCACGACCAGAACACGGCCCACCGGGAGACCGAGGACGCCCGCGGTGTCGTGCGCGGACAGTCCGTCGATGACCCGCAGCAGCACGATCTCCCGTGCGGTGGGATCGAGTCCGTGCAGCAATCGAGCCACCTCCGCCGGGAGGTCAGGGCTTCCGGATCCGCCCTGCGCGTCCGCAACGGTCCGGCTCACGACGCGGTACACCTCACGGACCGGATGGTCACTGCGGGCGAGGGACGGAAGCTGCCGCGCCACCGCGAGCAACGCCTGCTGCGCCACCTCGTCTGCGGGCCGCGTGACCGTCGTGGAATTCCCCACGCGGGTACGGCAATACCGCACCACCTGCGGCCACAGCGTGGCCGTCACCCGCTGCACGGCCCCGCGATCCCCCGCCGCGGCGGCCGTCGCCGCCGAATGTAATTCCTCGTCAAGCACACTCATGCCGCCCTCGATCCCCCGACCTCGCCGTCTCCGGTCATCCGTGACGGCGCTTCCGTACTCATCTTCCGACACACGAGGGGGCAACACATCCGGGAAGTTCCCCATTTCCCGGTGCGTGAAACCACCTACATGTCC
The DNA here is from genome assembly GCF_042802055.1 of Rhodococcus sp. NPDC057529. Classification (NCBI taxonomy): domain Bacteria; kingdom Bacillati; phylum Actinomycetota; class Actinomycetes; order Mycobacteriales; family Nocardiaceae; genus Rhodococcus; species Rhodococcus sp. NPDC057529. Next base: position 57,065 of record NZ_JBHVEY010000019.1, on the reverse strand, counting down.
GGCTTCCTCCGCAAGTTCTTGGTCTGGCCGCGTTGCTTCTTGGCGTCGAGTCTTCGCCGGTGTGAGCCCTTGGTCGCCTTGGTCGGGCGCCGGGTCCGCGTTTCGGCCAGCACGGCCGCACGCAGCAGCGCCGCCATCCGGGCCCGTGCCGCACGCCGATTGCGCAGTTGCGAACGGGTTTCGGACGCCGTCACGCTGACCACACCGTCAACTATCCTGTGTCCCAGCCGAACCTGCATGCGGTCGAGCTGGGCGGGAGACAGGGTCGACAACGTCCAGAGGTTCACCCGGAGTTCCACCCGCGAGTCGGTGGTGTTCACTCCCTGGCCGCCGGGACCACCGGCACGGGAGAACCGCCACTGCAACTCGGCGGCCGGGACGACGAGCGACCGGGTGATCTCCAGGTCGTCGGTGACCTCGCCGCCGGGAAACACCGGAGGAACTTCGCTCACACTCCCAGCGCCCGAGCCAGCACCGGCCAGGAATCGTGAAGGTCGTCCTGCCAGTACCCCCACGAGTGTGTCCCCGAGTTACGGAAACTCGCAGTTGCAGGTATTCCCAGTTCTCCCAAGCGATCCGTGAATCGATGCGTGCAGTAGTTGGTCACCGCCTCGATCGGACCACCCGCGTAGATCTGCCGCGCGAGCACCCCGACGTTCCCGTCGATCCCGGGGCCGTCGAGAGTCTCGTAACGCCCCGGCAGACCGTTGCCGTTGGAGAGGAACAGCTCCGTGCCGCGTAGTTCGGCAGCATGCACGTACGGGTCGTTCGCCGACCACGCCGGATCGTCCGGCTCGCCGTACATGTTGGCCGGGTCGCCGTAACCGTAGTTGTCCATGGTGATCTTGATGAGCAACTGACCGAGCGGATCACTGGTCAGAGCGCAACCGCTGTAGGCGGCGACACCACGGAACAGGCCGGGGGCGGCGATCGCCAACTGCAGTGCCGCGGTGCCGACCCGGGACATGCCGGCGAGCGCGTTGACTCCGTTGGTTCCGAGGGCCGCGTCGACGACCGGCGGAAGTTCCTGAGTCATAAAGGTCTTCCACTTGTTCACCCCCATGACCGGGTCGGGGCTCTTCCAGTCCGTCCAATACGCGTTCTCGCCGCCGGACGGGCTGACGACGTTGACGTTCTGGTCGGCCAGAAACTCTTCGACATCGGTCTTCTCCCGGCGGATCTGGCCGTCGAGGAAGTACAGCGTCGGCCGCGGCGCGCTCGTATCGGCGGGCCGCTGCACGTACACCGGCACGACGCGCTGCATCGACGCCGAGAAGACGTGCAGCGTCAAATGTCTCGGATCGATCACGGTGACGTGGTCGAGTTTCGAACCGTTCGGCGCCGCCACCGCAGCGAGCGCACGACCGGTGTCGACGACCGGATCGGCGGCCGCGACGGTGCCGCCGAGACAGAGGGACATCACGGTCGCGGCCGTCACGGCCGCTGTGCGCAATTTCCCCCGTAAGACATGTCGTGTCACGACCGATTACCGCCCTCCACCCGCACGAATTCCGGTCCCGGGGCATGCTAACAGTTCTCACCATGTGCCGAGTAACGGAAGAGACCTTCCGTGCGATGAACATCCGACCCCCCACGTTCATTGAAGGACCGGCATGACGTCTCCCCTGCCCACATCATCTGCCGCTCGCAAGAAGTGGCCCTGGATTACCGGCGGGATCGTCGTAGCCGTCGCCGCGGTCGCGTGCAGCAGCCCCGGACAGGACGGCCAATCGGCCCAGGCCTCATCCGTGTCGGCGACGCCCGCGGCTTCGACGGTAGCGGCTGCCACGTCGAGTTCCTCGACACCGGTGCCGGTTTCGTCTGCGCTGGCGCTCTCACCGGTCGCACCCGCGGTGGTCGGCGGCGCCGACGCGACCGCCGCACTGCAGCAACTCGCCGGTCTCGAGATCAAGGGCCGCGCACCGAAGACCGGGTACGACCGGGATCTGTTCGGTCAGGCGTGGACCGACGACGTCACGGTCGAGGGCGGCCACAACGGGTGCGACACCCGCAACGACATCCTCGGGCGCGACCTCGTCCAGATCGTGTTCAAGCCGGGCACCCGCGACTGCGCGGTGCAGACCGGAACCCTGCACGACCCCTACACCGGCACCGCCATCTCCTTCGTCCGCGGAGAGGGCACGTCGAGCGCCGTGCAGATCGATCACGTCGTCGCGCTGTCCGACGCCTGGCAGAAGGGCGCTCAGCAACTCGACACCGCGACCCGAGTGAACTTCGCGAACGATCCGCGGAACCTCAAGGCCGTGGACGGCCCTGCCAACCAGCAGAAGTCGGACGGCGACGCCGCAACCTGGCTGCCCCCGAACAAGAGCTACCGGTGCACGTACGTGGCGGATCAGGTGGCGGTGAAGGCCGCGTACGGGCTGTGGGTGACGCAGGCCGAGCACGATGCGATCGCCCGGGTCCTCGAGGACTGCGGGGCAGCGACGCCGGCTGCGGCGCCCGCCCCGACCACCGACCCGGTCCCGGCCGTGGTGCCTGCACCGGCCCCCGTTCCCGTTCCCGCCCCGGCGCCCGCGCCCGTCCCGTTCGTGGACACGGCGGGGCCGAGCGACGTCTATTACAAGAACTGTTCGGCGGCCAAAGCGGCTGGTGCCGCACCGGTCCACCTCGGCGAACCAGGCTACGGCACACACCTGGACCGCGACGGCGACGGTGTCGGCTGTGAGAGCTGATCCGGGCCTGCCGAGACACGCACCGCCACCACCAGTTAACCTGAACTGCCTGCAGGGACGTCGGGTACCTGTAGTCATTTCTGTACATGTCAGAAAGATGAGACCGGCATGACCACTGCACCCGACGCACTCGGGCACCCCCCACATACGGACGAACCGCCAGTCGCCCGCGTCTTGGAGAAGCCGGCGTTGTCGGCGCGCGAGATCGAGGTTCTCCGCCACTGGCTGCGCGGCGACTCCAAGCTCGCCGTCGCCGCCGACCTCCACATCGCCCTCGGCACGGTCAACACCCACCTGACCCGCATCCGCGAGAAGTACGCACTCGTGGGGCGTGACGCGTCCACCAAGACGGCACTGCTGGTCCGGGCCCTCCAGGACGGCATCATCACCATCGCCGAGCTCTGAGGCCTATGCCCTGCGCAGGGCGTCCCGGTCGATCTCGGCCACCGACGTCAGACCACTGAGACCCATCGTGAGGTCGAACTCGGCGATCACGTTGGCGGTGGCGTCCCGCGCACCGGCCTGACCCGCCAGGGCCAGGCCGTACAGGTGGGGCCTGCCGAGTGTCACGGCGTCGGCACCGAGCGCCAGCGCCTTGAAGACGTCCGCTCCGGTGCGGATTCCGCTGTCGAGGAGCAGCGTCAGCCTGCCGTCGACGACGGGCGCGATGTCCACGAGAGCGTCCAGCGACGACACGCTGCCGTCGACCTGCCGCCCACCGTGATTCGACACGACGATCCCGTCCACCCCGGCATCGAGTGCACGCCGGGCGTCGTCCGGGTGGAGCACACCCTTGAGCAGGATCGGCAGCGACGTCCTGCTGCGGAGGGTATCGATGTCGGCCCAGCTCAGCGACGGCCGGGAGTAGATGTCGAGGAACGTCTCCACCGCGGCCCGCGGCTCCGGCGACCGCAGATTGTCGAGGAAACGGCCCGGGAAGCGCCGCGTCATCGACACCAGCGACCGGATGGCGCCGAGCGTCACCTCGACGTCCGGCTTTGTCGCCGCCGCCTTGATCCGGTCGTGCACGATCCGGCGGAATACCGGATCGGACGTGTACTGCGCGATCCCCTGCCCCTGCGCGAACGGCAGCGAACCGAGGTTGAGATCTTCCGGCCGCCAGCCGAGCATCGTCGTGTCGAGGGTGACGACGACGGCGTCGGCCCGGATGTTCGCCGCCCGCTGCAACAGGCTGTCGACGAGGTCGTCGTCGGTACTCCAGTACAGCTGGAACCATCGGGGCGCGTCGCCCATCGCCGCCGCGCTCTCCTCCATCGGGGCGCAGCCCTGGTTGGAGAAGATGTACGGCACACCCAGTTCGGCGGCGGCAGCGGCGATGGCCACGTCGGCCTCCGGCCTGGCCAGTTCGGCGGCACCGACCGGTGCGAGCAGCACCGGCGCCGGAATGCGGCGCCCGAACAGCTCGATCCCGATGTCGCGCTTCGAGACGTCGCGCAGCACCCGGGGAACGATCTGCCACTTGTCGAACGCGGCGCGGTTGGCCTGCATCGTGCGGCCCAGACCGGCGCCGCCGTGAACGTACGCCCACCCCTTCGCGCTCATCTTCCGCCGCGCGCGCCGCTCGAGGGTGTCGAAGTCGGTGGGAACGGAGGGCGTGCGGCCGAGGACGCCGTCGCGGTAGATCAGATTCTGGCGGGCCCGGCCCGGGCTGTCCTGGTTCTCGCTCGCAGACATGCGGCCGAGTCTTCCACAGCACGTCACTACCCGGCGCCGTGTCGCCTGGACGCGTAGGTTTGTGACCGGCACCACACCGCGCGCTGCCCCGACCCCCTGACGTCCTAGGAGACCGCGATGCCCGACCGTCCGTCCCTCACCGGCGCTCCCTGCTGGATCGATCTCACCAGTTCCGACCCGCAACAAGTCATTCCGTTCTACACCGGACTGTTCGGGTGGAGGTCCGACACCAACGAGGATCCGCAGTACGGCGGCTACTCGATCTTCAGCATGAACGGCAAACCCATTGCGGGCCTAGGCCCGCAACAGCAGGGCAACCCGTACGGCAACGTGTGGACCACGTACCTCGCGTCCGAGGACGCCGCGGCCACCGCGGCGAAGGCCGCCGACGCGGGCGGTCAGGTGATGATGCCCGCCATGGCCGTCGGCGACCAGGGCATGATCGCCATCCTCGGCGATCCCGCCGGCGCCGTCATCGGCGTGTGGCAGGCCGATCAGCACACCGGCTTCGGCCTCGTCGACGAACCCGGCGCACCCGTCTGGCACGAAACACTGTCGCGCAACTACGCGGCCGCGCTCCCCTTCTACGCGGACGTCTTCGGCTGGACGTATCAGACCCTCGGCGACACAGACGAATTCCGGTACTCCCAGGCCAACGTCGGCGACCGCACCGTGGCCGGCATCATGGACGCCGACTCGTTCCTGCCCGACGGCGTCCCCTCGTTCTGGCAGTTCTACATCGGCGTCGGCGACACCGACGCGGCGGTCGCGAAGGTGACCGAACTCGGCGGCGCGATCCGGCGCGAACCGGAGGACACCCCGTTCGGGCGGCTCGCCTCCGTCGCCGACCCCCTCGGCGCCACGTTCCAGATCACCACCCTGCAGTCCTGACCTCGCGACGGTGGCGCGCAGGCCGCGCCACCGTCACACCGGGCCGAACGGCGCCTGCGCCTCCTTGGCGTCCCAGATGTCGAGGAGCGAGCGGAGAATTTCCTCCGACATGCCCAGGCCGCCGAGATGGCTTTCCCCGTGCATCGTGTGGAACTCGGCGTCGGGCAGCAGCGACACCATGTGCTGCCCGTGCCGGAGCGGGATGATGTGGTCGCAGTCGCCGTGCCACCACCGGACCGGGGTCTTCACCGCGTTCACCCGGAATCCCCAGTCCCGCGCGAACAGGACGAGGTCGGCGAACGGGGCACTGAGTTGCTTGCGGCCGCCGTTGAGCAGATCGTCGAGGAACATCGCCTTGAACTCCGGCCTCGCGAGGAGACGGCGATCGCCCTCCGGCGACATCCGCCCGTACAGGTCGATGATCGGCGACGCGAACGGCCTCGCCAGCCTGATGACCGAACTCGCCGCCAGCCCGACCGGGACGCCGCCCGCCGACAGCACCGGGGCGGCCAGCACCGCGAGATCCATCAACCCGCTGCGGATCGCGTCGGGGCCCTTCGTCGGCGCGACACCCCCGAGGATGCCGGTCGCGACCACGCGGTCGGGCATCGCGTACGCCGCGGCGAGCGTGTAGGGGCCGCCGCCGGACAGGCCGATCACGGCCATCTGGTCGATGCCGAGCGTGTCGGCGACCGTGCGCAGGTCCTCGGCGAAGTCGATCACCGCGCCGTAGCGGTGCGGGGTCGACGACCCGACCCCCGGCCGGTCGATCCCGATCAGCCGCACGTGCTCGCGTTCGGCGAACGCCCGGGCCTCCATCGGCACCTGACGCCGCGCCCCGGGTGTGCCGTGCAGCCAGAACACCGCCCTGCCCTGCGCCGAACCGAACTCCGCGAAGCCGAGCCGACGCCCTTCTCCTACCGCGACCGTGCCCTCCAACTGTGGGCGTGCGATATCCACCATGCCCACAGCTTCGCACGTGACGGTCGTCACGTTTCCGGCCGGGACCCGCTCAGCGGTGTGCGGTGGACGTGAACTGGTAGGTGGCGGCGTCGATGATCTGCTCGGGAGACACCTCGATCTCACCGTTCAGCCACGCCGTCATGAGTTCGGCGAGCCCACCCACGAACAGCAGTGCGGTGATCTCGTCCTGCGGCGACGACCACGCCCGGTCGCCGTACAGTTCTCTCGCTTCCTCCGCCACCAGCAGCGCGAACGCCCGCAGCAGTTCACGTCTTCGGGTCCGCAGCGGTTCGGCGCCCGCCGATTCGATGATCGACACCCGCCCCTTCCTCGGGTCGGCCGTCAGGATCCCGACGAACGCCGCGATCGCCGCCCGCACCCTCACCTCCGGGTCGCCCGTCACGGTCCGGAGCGTGACCCGCGCAGCCTCGCCGATCTCCGCGGCGATCCCCTCGATCACCTGCACCAGCAGGTCGTCCCGGCCGCGGAAACTCTCGTAGAAATAGCGTTCCGTCAGTTTCGCCTCGGCGCAGATCGCGGTCATGGTCGCCCTGTCGCCGCCGACGGTCCCGAAGACCTGTAGCCCCGCTTCGAGAAGTCGCGCACGGCGTTCGGCGGCGCGCTCCTCCGAACTTCTCCCGCGGTACTGCCGCGCCGGCTGACTCATGACTCGATGTTGACAGACCACCCGGTGTGACGCACACTACAGACATCTGACATGGCGTCCTGTCACATACCCGACGAGGGAGTGCCCGTGCCCAAGGTTCTCGCTGCTCCGCCGCAGGAAAGCACGCTCAGCCCCATCTCGGGGGATGCCGGATTCCCCGTCATCGGACACTCGCTGGAGTACTTCCGCGACCCGATGGGACTGCTCCAGAGCCGCTGGGACCGCTACGGCCCCGTGTCCTGGCTGAGCATGGCAGGCAAGAGGTGGGTCACCGTGCTCGGACCCGACGGCTGCCAGGCCGTGCTGCAGAACAAGGACCGCGCCTTCGTCAACAGCGACGGGTGGAGCGTGCTGATCGGGCCGTTCTTCCACCGGGGGCTCATGCTCCTCGACGGCGACGAACACCTCGTCCACCGGCGAATCATGCAGCAGGCCTTCACCCGAGACCGGCTGTCGCGCTACACCGAAGCACTGCACCCGGCCGTCGAGAAGGGGCTCGACGCCTGGCGCCCCACCCCGGGCTTCGCCGTGTACCCGGCACTGAAGGAACTGACGCTCGATCTCGCCACGAGCATCTTCATGGGCGGCGCCGAGGGGTCGACGCCACGGGAGATGGCCGAGGTGAACAGGGCCTTCATCGACTGCGTGCAGGCAGCCACGTCGGTGGTGCGGTACCCGCTGCCCGGGACCCGGTGGAAGCGTGGCATCGACGGACGCCGCCGACTCGAGGACTTCTTCCGCCGGTACCTGCCGGCCCGGCGCGGAGGTGCGGGCGAAGACCTGTTCTCCGCCCTGTGCCACATCGAATCCGAAGACGGACAACGGTTCAGCGACGACGACGTCGTCAACCACATGATCTTCCTGCTGATGGCGGCGCACGACACGTCCACCATCACGCTGTCGACTATGATGCAGTACCTCGGCCAGCACCCGCAGTGGCAGGAGCGCTGCCGGCTCCAGTCCGCGGCGCTCGGCACGTCCACCCCGGGCTACGCCGAACTCGACGAGCTCACCGACCTCGACCTCGTCATGAAGGAATGCCAGCGTCTCGTTCCGCCGGTCCCGGTGGTCGCGCGGCGAGCGGTCCGGGACACCGAGGTGCTCGGCCACTACATCCCGAAGGGCACATATATGTCGGTGGTCGTGCACTTCACCCACCACATGCCCGAGTACTGGCCCGACCCGGAGCGGTTCGACCCCGAGCGGTTCGCACCCGAACGCCGCGAGGACAAGGTCCACCGGTTCGCATGGGAGCCGTTCGGCGGCGGCGTGCACAAATGCCTGGGCATGCACTTCGCGGGCGCCGAGATCAAGACGGTCATGCACCACCTGCTGCAGCGATTCGACTGGCGGGTGAGCCCCGGCTACGTCGCCCCGCTCGACTACACCTCGCTGCCGTTCCCCTCCGACGGCCAGCCGGTGGACCTGTACTGAGCCGACTCCGTAGTGCAGCCCCGGCCGATCCACCATAGTGGGAGTCATGACCGTTACGGCACCCCCGCTCGACGTGTACTCGCAGCCCACGCTGTCCAACCTCATGCCGTCCGTGCTCGCTTCGCTCGGTGTCGCCGGCGAGCCCAACCGGCTGCACCTGCCCGACAGCAGACACGCCGTGGTGATCCTGCTCGACGGCCTCGGCTGGAGCCTGCTGCGTCGCCACCGCGAGCGCGCACCGTTTCTCGACAGCCTGACCGGACGGCCGATCCGGGCGGGATTCCCCACCACGACCGCCACCAGCATCGCGTCGTTCGGCACGGGACTGCCGTCCGGCGGTCACGGCATCACGGGCTACCAGTCATACGTTCGTGAGGTGCGCGGCACGATCAACTGGCTGTCGTGGCGCGCAGGCCACAAGGGCGACGAACTCACCCGGCTGGTTCCCGAGGTCCTGCAGCCCGCACCGACCGTCTTCGAGCGTGCCGCGGCAGCCGGTATCGCGTGCACCACCGTGGTTCCCGCGAAGTTCGACGGGTCCGGGCTCACCCGAGCCGTCCTCCGCGGCGGGAAATTCGCGGGAATACACGCGTACGGTGACCTGATCGCGCACGTCGTCACCGCGTCCCGATCCGGCGAACGGACGCTCACCTACTGCTATCTCAGCGAAATCGACACCCTCGGGCACATCTACGGTCCGGGATCCGAACCGTGGCTGCACCAACTCGACCTCGTCGACCGGCTCGTCGAGAGACTCGCCGCGGAACTCGCGATCGCGCAACCGGGCGCCGCCCTCCACGTCACCGCCGACCACGGCATGGTCACCGTCGACGACGCCGACAAGATCGACTTCGACGACACACCCGCGCTCTCCGAGGGCGTGGTGGCGCTCGCGGGCGAACCACGGTGCAGGCACGTCCACACACGAGCCGGAGCCGCGCACGACGTCGCCGCCCGATGGAGGAGCGAACTGGGACATCGGATGTGGATCGGCACCAGAGACGAGGCCGTCACCGCGGGACTGTTCGGTCCCGCCGTGCGATCCGAGGTGCAGGGGCGCATCGGTGACGTCGTCGCCGTCGCGCAGGGCGGCGTCGCGGTGGTCCGGCGCAAGGCGGAGTCGCGGCTGTCCGCCCTCCCCGGGCAGCACGGCGCGCTCACCGACGACGAGTTGCTGATTCCGCTGCTGCTGGGCGCCGCGACGTAAACCCGGGTCGTTCGCCGGTTCACCGGGCCACTCCTGATAGAAATGACGAACAGCGTTGATTTCAGGAGAGATTCATGCCCCGCTCTGCGGTACCGAACACCGGCTCCATCATCACGACCATCAGAACCAAGTGGCCCTGGATCCTCGCCGGCCTGCTCGTCGTCGTGCTCGTCACGATGCTCTCACCGGACCCCGACGGCACCCTCGCCTCCGGAACCGGACCGGCCGCACCGTCGGAAGCCACTGACGCACAACAGATCCAGACGGCGTTCACCCAGCTGTCCACCCTCGAGGTGAAGGGCAGGGCACCGAAGACGGGCTACGACCGGGAGCTGTTCGGCCCCAGCTGGACCGACAACGTGTCCGTCGCGCTCGGACGCAACGGCTGCGACACCCGCAACGACATCCTGCGCCGCGACCTCGTCGACATCACCTCGCGCGACCGCACCCGCGACTGCGTGGTGCAGACGGGCACGTTGCGGGATCTCTACACGGGCAACATCATTGCGTTCACCCGCGGCACGAAGACGTCGGATGCCGTGCAGATCGACCACGTGGTGGCGCTGTCGGACGCGTGGCAGAAGGGCGCTCAGCTCCTCGACGCGCAGACGCGGGCCGACCTCGCGAACGATCCCCGCAACCTGCAGGCGGTGGACGGGCCCACCAATCAGCGCAAGAGCGATGCCGACGCGTCGACGTGGCTGCCCCCGATGGCGGCGTACCGCTGCACCTACGTGGCACGGCAGGTGGAAGTGAAAGTGGCGTACCGACTCTGGGTGACGGCACCCGAACGCGATGCGATGGCCGCGGTGCTCACCGGCTGCGGCGCGCGGTGATCACGCTCCGGGCGGGGTGAGCCGGTTCTCGGAGCCGGTGTCGACCGCCGGGGCCGTCGCACCGGAATCCCAGTCGACGGAGTTGTTGGACCCGGTCAGCTCGAGGGAGTCGAGGGATACCGCGCGCACGAAGTTGTCGTTGCCGCTCACCGTCATCGCACCGGAGTCGTCCACGTTCAGGGAGTTCCCGCTTCCGCTGACCGAGATCCGCTCCGCCTGCTTGCCGACCACGGTCACGGCGTTGCCTTGCAGGTCGATCGATTCGACGACGTCGATGGTGGAACTGTTGCTGCGCCCAGAGATGGTCAGTGTTCCGGTCTGCCCGCCGACGACGTTGGTGTCCTGACCGCGTACGACGACCGCGTTCGACGTGGCGACGGTGGCCGAGACGCCGTTGGCCTCGATGGTGACGGTGCCGCACTCGCCCTCGAGGACGACCCCGGCACCGTCGCGGTTGACGATCACGTCGCGGCCCGCGCAGTCACCGCCCGAGTTCAGTTCCACCGCAGAGCCGGACACCGTGGAGGTGCCGGCCCCACCGGTGCTCCCTCCGCCGCAGCCCGCGAGGGCCACGGCGGAGGACATCAGTACCGCGACGGCGACCGACTGCCGGGTGACACCCATCGATCCCTGCTTTCCTGCCCCCGACGGGACCGGGTCAGTTCTTCGCGAGTACCGGCATCGTCACGACCTGGGCCGCGTAGGACAGCCCGGCGCCGAAGGCGAGCAGCAGGGCGGTGTCGCCGGGCTTGGTGGCTCCGGACTGCAGCAGTTCCTCCATGGCGAGCGGCACCGATGCCGCCGACGTGTTGCCGCTCTCGGCGATGTCGTCGGACACGGGCACGCCCTCGGGAAGCTTCATGCTGCGCGCGATCACCTCGGTGATCCGCGAGTTGGCCTGGTGCGGGACGAACGCGTCGAGGTCGTCGACCGACATGCCCGCCTTCTCGACCGCCCGCAGCGCGACCTTGCCCATCTCGAAGGCGGCCCAGCGGAACACGGCGGTACCGGCCATCTTGATGTACGGACGCGTGGCACCCGGCGTCGTGATGTATTCGTACCAGTCCAGGTCCTGCACGATGGCGTCGGCCTGGGAGCCGTCCGAACCCCACTCCACCGGTCCGATGCCCGCGACGTCGCTCTTGCCGACGACCACGGCCCCGGCGCCGTCACCGAAGATGAAGCGCGTCGAGCGGTCGGTCGGGTCGGTGGTGATGCTCATCTTCTCGACACCCACCACGAGGGCGTAGTCGACGGATCCGCCGCGAACCAGGTCGGACGCCACCGTCAGCGCCGTGCAGAAGCCCGCACATCCACCGCCCAGGTCGAACGCTCCCGGCCCGTTGGTTCCCAGGGCGTCGGCCACCAGCGCGGCAGCAGGCGGTGTCAGCAGCAGGTACGTCGACGTGGCGACGATGACGCACCCGATCTGCTCGGGGTCGATCCCGCTCGCCTCGATCGCCTTGCGCCCCGCCTCGATGGACATCGTGACGACGTTCTCGTCCTCCGCCGCGAACCTCCGGTTGCGGATGCCCGAGCGCGACTGGATCCACTCGTCGTTCGAGTCGATCAGTTCACAGATCTCGTCGTTGGTGACGACCCGTTCGGGCCGGTACACGCCGAGCCCGAGAAGGGCGGACTGCCGACCTCCAGTCACGGTGGCAATCTGCTTTCCCATCGATCGATCTCCTCATCAGGTCCCGCGTGGTTACGCGCAGTGTGGACTTGTCGCCAGCACACGTTACGTCGGCGGCCGCCCCGCGGGTAGCACCGGTTCCTGTTACTCGCGGGTAATATCGGATCTGCAGGGGCACGGATGAAACGAACAGGGCGGTCGAATCGACACTTTCGGAAGAACAGACTTGTTAGACTTCTCGCGATTTCCAGCAGTTGATCACCGGTAGGGGGAGTGGTCTCTTCAGGCCACGCAGTGCCGCCTGCTGCTAGAGATGGAGTGACCTTCGTGAAGCGAACCAGAGCTCTTGCAGCAGCCTCGCTCGTCGGCGCGGCCGTGACGTTGATCGCATTCGCGGGCCCGGCCGCCGCGAACCCCAACGCCATCAATCCGATCCCCGGACTCAACGGCACCAACGGGATTCCGCACCTCACCGGACGCACCCAGGCGGTCGCTCAACAGACCGGCATGCTCAGTCCCAACCGCACCCAGGACGCCAACGTCCTCGGCACCGACCTCGGCATCATGTGGGACAACGGCCAGGGCCAGGTCCTCACGGCGTTCGGCGACTCCGCCGGGCTCGGACTGCCCAACCTGCTGTCGGGCAGCCTGTGGGCCTGGCGCAGCAGCACACTCTTCCGCAGCTCGGACGGCATCCTGTCCGACGGGATGAACTTCGACAGCTCACCCCGCGACATCTTCGGCCAGTCCAAGGAGCTCGTCCCCAGCCCGAAGATCCCGTTCGTCGAGATCAGCCGCATCCCCACCGCAGGCGTCGCCGTCGGCAACACCCAGGTGCTGAGCATGATGTCCGTGAAGAACTGGGGTCCGGCGGGCACGTGGGACACCAACTACTCCGGCCTCGTCTACTCGCAGGACAACGGCGAGAACTGGACCGTCGCCCCCGAGACGCAGCGCCCGAACGTCGGGGGCAATGCCAACTTCCAGATGAGCGCGTTCGTCAAAGCCGACGGCTTCGTCTACCAGTACGGCACACCCGCCGGGCGCGGCGGACTCGTCCACATCGCCCGCGTCCCGGAACCCCAGATCATGGACCTCGGCGCGTACGAGTACTTCGACGGCGCCAAGTGGATCAAGGGCAACCCCGACGTCGCCAAGCCGATCATGCCGGGCGGCGTCGGCGAATTGTCCGTCGCGTACAACGAGTACCTCGGCCAGTACCTCATGCTGACCACCGACCAGTACAACTCGGTGGTCATGCGGCGCTCCCCGTCGGTCACCGGACCGTGGGGACCACCCGAGGTGCTCGTCGACACCCGGGAACTCCCCACCGCGTACGGCGCCTACATCCACCCGTGGTCGTCGGGCCGCGACCTCTACTTCCTCACGACGGTGCACAACAACTACAACGTTCTCCTGATGCGCACCACGCTCACTCCGTAGCGGTCGTACTAGCGTCGGGGCATGGATGCAGCTGCCTGGGACGAACGGTATTCACAGAGCGAACTGGTGTGGGGCGCGCCACCCAACGCCGTCGTGGTCGAGCAGGTCACCGCACTCCCGCGCGGTCGCGCGCTCGATCTCGCGTGCGGGGAGGGCCGCAACGCGCACTGGCTCGCCACCCGCGGCTGGGAGGTGACGGGGCTCGACTACTCGGCCGTCGCCCTCGACAAGGCCCGCCGGGTGGCCGCCGAAGCGCCCCGCTCGGTCCGGGAACGGCTCGACTACCGCGTCGCCGACGTCACCGAGTCGGACCTCGGAGGCGAGTACGACCTCGTGCTCATGATTTACCTCCATCTCGCCCCGGAGGAGCGTCTGCAGGTTGTGAACCGCGCCATATCCGCGCTGAAACCTGACGGAATCCTCATGATTTTGGGGCATGACGCCGTTAACTTGTCGCAGGGAGTCGGGGGGCCTCAGGACATCGAAATCCTGTACACACCAGATGATTTGGTGACCATGCTCGGCGGTCGCCTGAACGTGGACGTCGCCGAACGGCGATTCCGCGACACGGACGCCGGAACGGCGATCGACGCACTCCTCGTCGCACACCGCCCGAGTCTTGGCAGTCCGGTAAATGGCGCGTAATATCGCTGATGTTACCGACGAGTAATAACTTGGGCGGTACTCACGGATAGACCGCACCATCTCACTGGGAGAGACAGAAGACATGGGCCATTACAAGAGCAACGTCCGCGACCTGGAGTTCAACCTCTTCGAGGTACTCGGTCTCGAGCAGCCGCTGAGTGACGGCGTGTGGGGCGATCTCGACGCCGACACCGTCCGCAACATGCTCAGTGAAGTTGCCCGCCTCGCCGAGGGACCGCTGGGCGAGTCCTTCGCCGACGCCGACCGCAACCCTCCGGTCTTCGACCCCGAGAACCACACCGTCACCCTGCCGGAATCCTTCAAGAAGTCGTTCCGCGCACTGTGGGACGCCGAGTGGTACCGCATGGGACTCTCCGAGGAGATCGGCGGCGTCCCCGTGCCGCGATCCGTCGTGTGGGCCATCGGTGAGCTCATCCTCGGCGCCCAGCCGGCCGCGCACATGTACCAGGCCGGACCCGCGTTCGCGGACGTGCTGTTCCACAACGGCACCGAAGAGCAGAAGAAGTGGGCCGCCACCTGCGTCGAGCGCGGCTGGGGCGCCACCATGGTCCTCACCGAACCCGATGCCGGTTCCGACGTCGGCGCAGGCCGCACCAAGGCCATCAAGCAGGACGACGGCTCCTGGCACATCGAGGGCGTCAAGCGGTTCATCACGTCCGCCGACTCCGACGATCTGTTCGAGAACATCTTCCACCTCGTCCTGGCCCGCCCCGAGGGCGCAGGCCCCGGCACCAAGGGACTGTCGCTGTTCTTCGTCCCGAAGACGCACTTCAACTTCGAGACCAACGAATTGGGCGAGCGCAACGGCGTCTTCGTCACCAACGTCGAGCACAAGATGGGCCTGAAGGTCTCTGCCACGTGTGAGGTGACCTTCGGCGGCCACGGCATTCCCGCCCAGGGCTGGCTCGTCGGCGAGGTCCACAACGGCATCGCGCAGATGTTCGACGTCATCGAGCACGCCCGGATGATGGTCGGCACCAAGGCCATCGCCACCCTCTCCACCGGCTACCTCAACGCCCTCGACTACGCGAAGGAACGCGTCCAGGGCGCAGACCTCACGCAGATGACGGACAAGGCCGCCCCGCGCGTCACCATTACGCACCACCCCGACGTCCGTCGCGCCCTCGCCATGCAGAAGGCGTACGCCGAAGGCCTGCGCGCCGTGTACCTGTACACCGCGGCGCACCAGGACGAGGCCACCGCCAAGCTGGTGTCCGGCGCCGACAAGGACCTCGCGTTCCGCGTCAACGACCTGCTGCTCCCGATCGTCAAGGGCGTCGGCTCCGAGCGGGCCTACCAGTACCTGACGGACAGCCTGCAGACGTTCGGCGGATCCGGCTTCCTGCAGGACTACCCGATCGAGCAGTACATCCGCGACGCCAAGATCGACTCGCTGTACGAGGGCACCACCGCCATCCAGGCGCAGGACTTCTTCTTCCGCAAGATCGCCCGCGATCGCGGCGTGGCACTCGCCCACGTCGCAGGCGAGGTCAGGAAGTTCATCGACACCGAGGCAGGCAACGGCCGCCTCAAGGCCGAGCGCGCCCTGCTCGCCACCGCCCTCGAGGACGTCCAGACCATGGCCGCCACCCTCACCGGGTACCTCATGGGCGCGCAGGAGCAGCCGTCCGAGCTGTACAAGGTCGGCCTCGGCTCCGTCCGGTTCCTGATGTCCGTCGGCGACCTCCTCATCGGCTGGCAGCTTCTGCGCCAGTCCGAGATCGCGATCAAGGCCCTCGACGAAGGCGCCTCCGACAAGGACAAGGCGTTCTACGAAGGCAAGGTCGCCATCGCGTCCTTCTTCGCGAAGAACGTGCTGCCCGAGCTGACCGCCACCCGCGGCATCGTCGCCAACCTCGACAACGACATCATGGAGCTCGACGAAGCAGCGTTCTGATCGGCCTCACACGGCCCGGTGGCTGGGGATTCGTCCCCGGCCACCGGGCCTTTTCGTGCCCTGACCGGTTCGCCGCACCACTTCTCGGTCCACGAACCCCTTCTCGGGCCCGACAGGTAGTGCGCGGGCCGAGAAGGAGTGCGGGAGTTGTCCACAACCTTCGGTTCATCCACAGGCAGGTCCGCCGGGCCGGATTCCCGGCGCCCGTCCGGGCGAGAATCGTTCCCATGGAACACGACCCGGAAGCGATGCTGCGACGCCAGGACGCACTGGGTCGCGGCTACAGCGACGACGAGATCCGACGCCTGTATACGCGCGGCGAGTGGCACCGCATCGGCCGCGGCGAGTACCTCTCCGCAGCGGTGTACTCGGCACTCGGCGACGAGGAACGTCATCGCTCCCTGATCGACTCGACACTTCACGCCCTCTCCGACGACGCGGTGCTCAGCCACCAGTCCGCGGCCGTCGTGTACGGACTGCCCCTGTGGCGAACGACCCTCGACCGTGTTCACGTCACCAGAAACCGGCGGGGAGGCGGCCGGGTCAAGCGACGGATCACGGTGCACTGCGCCCCGATCGGAGAGCACGTGGCGGTGGTGGACGGACACTCGCTGACCCTCCCGGCGCGGACCGTCGTCGACCTCGCGAGGACGGTGCCGTTCGAGCAGGCCGTCGTGGCCGGTGACGCGGCGGTCCGCAAGTTCGGCATCAGCCGCGACGAACTGGACGCAGAACTCGCCCTCGCCGGGCGGCGGCACGGAATCGACGCGGCACGGAGGGTCGTCCACTTCGTGAGCGGGCACAGCGAAAGTGTCGGGGAATCGCGGAGCCGGGTGATGTTGGCGCGGGCCGGGCTCGCCGTTCCCTCCCAGCAAGGTGAGGTGTTCGACACCGGCGGGCGCCGTGTCGGGCGCGTCGACTTCCACTTCGACGGCATCGTGCTCGGGGAGTTCGACGGACGCGTCAAGTACGGACAGCTGCTGAAACCCGGTCAATCGCCCGGCGACGCAGTGTTCGCCGAGAAGCAGCGCGAGGACGCACTGCGCGACCTCGGGTTCCAGGTGGTGCGGTGGACCTGGGACGATCTCGAGTCACCCGCGCAGGTGGTGGACCGGGTCCGCCGCGCAATCGCCCGTGCCGAGTCGCCGCGAGGCTGGGTCGTCCAGGCGCCGCTGCCGTCCGCGCATCCGCTCACGGTGCGAGCGCTGTAGACGCACCACTTCTCTGTTCACGCAGAAATTTTCGGGCCCACGAGGGTGTGCGCGAACAGAGAACGAGTGCGGCTACTCGCCTTCGTTCGGCTTCGGCTTCGGGGTGGTGCTCGGGTTCTCGGCCGGAGCGGACGGGGCCGGCGAGGCGGCGGGGGTGCGCTCGTCGGGCTTCGGCGGTGCGCCGGGTTCCTCGCACTTCACGATCGGGACGGGGTCGTAGCGGACGGTCCTGGTGTCCCGGGAGATCTCCTGGCCGGTGGCGTGATCGGAGATCACCCGGGTGTCGCTGGCGGTGAACCCCGGTGCGCCGCTGGAGGCGATGCAGTGGTCACCGGCGGGCAGGGTGACCGTGTCGGGTTGCGTCGGCTTGGTGCGGTTGCCGGTGATCGACTCGACGTCGACCGACTTGGTGCCCCAGAACCGGATGGTCAGATCCGAGGCGCCGCCGATGGCCTGGATCATCACACCCGTCTTTCCGGTGTTCCGGAACTGCAGGTCGATGGCGCCCTCGAAGACGGTGGCCTCCCGTGCCTCGGGGTACCGCGAGATGTAGTACGAGTGCTCGGTGTGCGCGACGTCCTCCATGCCGGCGAAATACGCGGCGTTGTAGAGCGTCGTCGCCACCTGGCTCACACCGCCGCCGACGGCGGTGTCCGGTCGGCCGTTGTTGATGATGCCCGACTCCACGTAGCCCTGCGCCGTTCCGCGCGGACCGGTGTACCCGTTCAGCGAGAACGTGTCGCCCGGCTTGATGAGCGCCCCGTTGATCTCGCTGGCAGCGAGCCGGATGTTCGTCCCGGACGCCGCCGAGAAACCGCCGGTCGTGAACTCGCCGACCACTTCCTTCACACCCAGCGCCTGCGCGGCCTCCGTCGTCAGGGCAGGCGGGACCGGCCCGTACACCGCGGGGGTGGTGTGAGAACCGTTGCCGCGCAACACCTCGGGCATGGTCTCCAACGTCTTGGGCCACTGCACCAGATCGCCCACGACCGCGGGCACGACGGCGGGCGATCCCCCGTCGAGCGTGATCTTCGCATCCTTCGGAACGATCTCCGTCGACACGAGCTGCGGGGCGAGGATGCCGGTCGCGGCCTCGAAGTTGTACGTCGGTTTCAACCCGCCGCTGCCGTCCGGTTCGAAGCCGACGACGGCACCGATCTGCTGACGCGGCACGGTCGCGACCTTGCCGTCGCGACCGGTGACCACCAGATCGGCGGACGCCGCCGGCACCGCCACGTCGTCGAGCGCCCGCTGGACACCCTCCTGCGTCACCGTCACGGGCACGACGTCGACCGGCAGATCCACCGTCCGGCCGAACGCCCAATTCTCGATCAGCGCCGCCTCGGCACCCTCACCGTTCAAGTTCTGCCCGGTCGACGGATCCACCGGGACGGGGGTCGCGCCCTCGAACACGACGGTCCCCTCGCGCGACGCGCGGTCGGTCTCACTGCGCAGGCCGTCGACGGCGGACGCCAGCGCGGTCTCGTCACGGGTCGACACCACCCCGATCTCGTCGGCGGTGAAGAACGACGCCACCCTGGTGAACGGGTTGAGCGGCTGCGAATGGGCCCGGTCGAGGGTGGCTTCCCAATCGACCCCGAGCCCGGCGGCGGACGGCACGAGTTCCGTCGACACGTCACCGGCCCGCACCGTCAGCGGCTGACCGACGCGGGGGCCGACCTGCGCCTGCAACGTGGCCTCCGCCTCCTCGCGGGTCGAACCACCCACGTCGACGCCCGCCACCGTCACCCCGCGCGGGACCTTTCCGGAGGACACCGCGAGGTCCGCGGCGTACGCGATGCCGATCACGGCGATCACACCACCGGTGATCGCGGCAACCTTCACCCACGAGGCACGGGCCGGAGCCTTCTCGGCCGGCTCCTCCGCGGGCTGCGGTTCCGGTTGCGGCGGGACCGGCGGCGCGGCTGGCGGGGCCACCACCGTCGGGTCCTCGGCCGGCGTCGTGTACGCCTGCGTCGGACCGGGAACGGGACCCGGCGGAATCGCGGGAATCACCTGCGTGACGTCCTCGTTCGCCTGCGGCTCCACCCACAACGGGGCCTGCCCCTCGGACCTTTCTCCCAGGTCACCGAGGTCCAACTGCGTTGTCGGGGCCTCGTCGGCACTCGGCTGCGACGTCGGAGCGTCGTCGGGAGGCGTCACCTCGTCCGCTTCCGGAGCGGGCTCGGTGGCCGCGTTCTCGGGTTCGACGCTGTCGGGCGTCGCGTCAGGGTCCGGCGTCGACCGTTCGGGTGCAGTGCTCCCCTTGTCGCCGTCTTCGTGGTTCACCGTGGCCCTCTCACCGAGTTGTCCTTCGTGCGGGCCTCAGCTTGCCGTCGGTGCTCGTTGCATTTCAAGCGCGATCCGATCCGAGCGAGGCCCGGTCGAGACCCCCACGTCAGCCTACCGGCCGCCGGAAATGCAAGAGCCCCGCGCTGCTGCCAGGTCGGGGGTCAGGCAGCAACACGGGGCTGACAGGGATATCGCCAGCTAATCTCCAGCGTTACACCTGTCGGAAAAGTTTTCGGGGATCCGGCCACCCCTCGTTGCCGGACCCCCGCTCGCACCGCGCACACGCTGGCCTTTCCGGTCTCCCAGCTACCGGAAAGGCCGGTCGGTTCACGCCTCTATGATTGCCGTCACACCCTGGCCGCCGGCGGCGCAGATGGAGATCAGGCCGCGGCCCGAACCCTTGTCCGCGAGCATCTTGGCGAGCGAGGCGACGATGCGGCCGCCGGTGGCGGCGAACGGGTGGCCGGCCGCCAGCGACGAGCCGTTGACGTTGAGCTTGCTGCGGTCGATGGAGCCGAGTGCGCCGTCGAGCCCGAGGCGTTCCTTGCAGTACTCGTCGGATTCGAATGCCTGCAGCGTCGCGAGCACGACGGACGCGAAGGCCTCGTGGATCTCGTAGAAGTCGAAGTCCTGCAGGGTGAGGCCGTTGCGGGCCAGCAGACGCGGGATGGCGTACGTGGGCGCCATGAGCAGCCCGTCCGTGCCGTGGATGTAGTCGACGGCCGCGGTCTCGGAGTCGACGAGGTGCGCGAGGACCGGAAGCTTGCGCTCGGCGGCCCATTCGTCCGTGGAGAGCAGGACCGCGGACGCACCGTCGGTGAGCGGGGTGGAGTTGCCCGCCGTCATGGTGGCGTCGCCCGCCTTCACCCCGAAGACCGGCTTCAGCTTGGCGAGCTTCTCGGCGGTGGAATCGGGTCGCAGGTTGTCGTCGCGGGTGAGGCCGAGGAACGGGGTGACCAGGTCGTCGAAGAATCCGCGGTCGTAGGCGGCGGCCATGTTCTGGTGGCTGGCGGCGGCCAGTGCGTCCTGGTCCTCGCGGCGGACGCCGAACTCCTTGGCGGTGATGGCGGCGTGCTCGCCCATGGACAGGCCGGTGCGGGGTTCGCCGTTGCGCGGGATCTCGATGCCGAGCATGGACGGGCGGACGTTGCCGAGCAGCTTGATGCGATCGCCGGTGCTCTTCGCGCGGTTCAGGGACAGCAGGAATTCGCGGAGTTCGTCGTTGACGCCGATCGGCGCGTCGGACGTGGTGTCGACGCCGCCGCCGACGCCGGCGTCGATGCGGCCTGCCGCGATGGCGTCACCGACCGCGACGATCGACTGCAGCCCGGTGCCGCAGGCCTGCTGCAGGTCGAAGGCCGGGGTGTAGGGGCTGAGGGCGCTGCCGAGGACGCATTCGCGCATCAGGTTGAAGTCGCGGCTGTGCTTGAGGACGGCGCCGCCCGCGACGAGGCCCAGCTTCTCGCCCTGGAGGTGGAAACGGCTCACCAGTCCGTCGAGGGTGGCGGTGAACATGTCCTGGTTGGACGCCCGCGCGTACTTGCGGTCGGAGCGGGCGAACGGGATGCGGTTTCCGCCGACGATCGCGACGGGACGCTGCTGCTTTCCGCCCGGCTTCGGGGCCGCAGCGGAGTTCGAGTTGGTGCGCGCTTTGCTGGTCACTGACGTCTCCAAGGATCTGGTGCGATTACCTGTTGGCTACTATTCTTACTCAGGAGTAAGTTACTTGTCGACACCGCACTCCACTCGGTGCTCGGTGACTGACCGCCGAACGACGACAGAAGGTAGGACCGTGGCAGCCAGCAAGGGAGCTCCCGACCTCTATTCCCAGTTCCTCTCATCCGCACCCGGCGCGTTCATCGCCGCGAAGGCGGGACTGCCGCGGCCCGAGAACCTGCGGCGATACAAGCACGGTGAACCGGCACTCGCCGGCCCGGTCCTGATCGGCGGCAAGGGCCGCCTCGTCGAGCCGCTGCGCGAACTCCTGTCCGACTACCCCGCCGCGGGCGCGGGCGACGACCGGTACGGCGCCCTGGTGTTCGACGCCACAGGCATCGGTTCGATCATCGAACTCGAGCAGCTGTTCGAGTTCTTCCAGCCGGTCATCCGCAACCTCGCACCGTCCGCGCGCGTCGTCGTCATCGGAACCACCCCCGAGGAGACGTCCGACGTCGACGAGCACATCGCCCAGCGCGCGCTCGAGGGCTTCACCCGCAGCGTCGGCAAGGAAGTCAAGCGCGGCGCCACCGCTCAGCTCGTCTACGTCTCGCCGAACGCCGCCCCCGGACTGTCCGGTCTCGAATCGACGCTGCGCTTCCTGCTGTCGGCCAAGTCCGCGTTCGTCAGCGGCCAGGTCATCCGCGTCGGGTCCGAGGATTCCGTCGCACCCGCCGACTGGGACAAGCCGCTCGACGGGAAGGTGGCCATCGTCACCGGCGCGGCCCGCGGCATCGGTGCGACCATCGCCGAGGTCCTCTCCCGTGACGGCGCGCACGTCATCTGCGCAGACATCCCGGCAGCGGGTGAGGCGCTGTCCGAGACCGCCAACAAGGTCGGCGGCACCTCCCTCGCCCTGGACGTGACCGCGGACGACGCCGCCGACAAGCTCGCCGAGTTCGTCCTCGAACGGCACGGCGGCGCAGACATCATCGTCCACAACGCCGGCATCACCCGCGACAAGACGCTCGCCAACATGGACGAGGGCCGCTGGAACATGGTGATCGGTGTGAACCTCCTTGCACCGCAGCGCATCACCGACGTCCTCGTCGCCAAGGGCGCACTGAAGGAAGGCGGCCGCGTGGTCGATGTCTCCTCCATCGCCGGGATCGCGGGCAACCGGGGCCAGACCAACTACGGCACCTCCAAGGCCGGTGTCATCGGACTGGTACAGGCGTCCGCGCCGGTGCTCGCGAAGAAGAAGATCACCATCAACGCCGTCGCGCCGGGCTTCATCGAGACCGCGATGACGGCGGCGATCCCCTTCGCGACGCGCGAGGCCGGACGCCGCATGAGTTCGCTGCTGCAGGGCGGCGAGACCGTCGACGTCGCCGAGACGGTCGCGTACTTCGCGAGCCCCGCGTCGAACGCCGTCACCGGTCAGATCGTCCGCGTCTGCGGCCAGAGCCTGCTGGGCGCCTGATGTCGGGCAAGGTCGTGCAACTCACGGAGAAGCCGGGCACGCTCGACATCTACACTCGCGCCGTGCGCAGCGCGCTGCCGGTCATCGGTGCGAGCGGGCACAGCGCCCCGGACACGACGCTCGTCCTGAACGGCGTGCGCGTGGATCCCGACAACCTGGCGGCGTACGACCGGGTGACGGGGCTGCGCTTCGGCGACACCCTGCCGCTCACGTACCCGTTCACGCTGGTGTTCCCGGTGGTGATGAAGCTGATGGTGTCGGAGGGTTTCCCCTTCCCCGCCATCGGTTCCGTGCACGCGGAGAACGTCATCGAGCAGTTCCGCCCGATCTCGGTTGTCGAACCCCTCGACGTGTCGGTGCACGCGGAGAATCTGCGTGAGCACCGCAAGGGGCTTCTCATCGACGTGATCAGTGAGATCCGGGTCGGACGCGAGCTGGTGTGGAAGCAGACGTCGACGTTCCTGCGTCAGCAGAAGACGTCGCTGTCCGGTCAGCCCGGCCCCGAGCCGAAGGCCGAGGAGGAGCCGCCGCGCCCGCTGCGGACGCTGCGGGTCGATCAGAAGACGATCGGCAAATACGCGGCGGTGTCCGGCGACCGGAATCCGATTCACGTGTCGACGTTGGGCGCCAAGGCTTTCGGGTTCCCGAAGACCATCGCGCACGGCATGTGGAGTGCGGCTGCGGTCCTGGGGTCGGTGGAGGGCCGGATCCCGGACGCCGTCACCTACAGCGTGCGTTTCGGCAAGCCGATCCTGCTGCCGTCCGCGCTGAACGTGTACGCCGATCGGACCGGCGACGGCTGGGATCTGTCGATCAAGCACCCGAAGAAGGGGTACCCGCACCTCACCGCGACGCTGCGCTGACGGGGGACGAACGGGACGCTCGTTCGATCTGATCGAACGAGCGTCCCGTTCACTCCGGCTTCTTCTTGCCCGCGAGGCCGCGCCACGCCAGCGACTCCAGCAGGTCTGCGGCGGCGTCGACCTCGATCTCGCCGCCGGCGACGCGGTCGGCCACGGCCTCACCCGCCCCGACCAGGGCGATGGCGATCAGTTCGAAATCCTGGCCCGGCTCCGGATCCTTCGTGCTGGACTCGAGAAGATGTGCGGTGAGTTCGATCAGCCGGTCGCGACTCGACTGCACCGAGCCGACGAACGCCTGCTGCCCCATCGCCTGGCGGTACAGCACCATCCACGACTTGCGGTGTTTGCCCACGAACCCGAGGAACCCCTCGAGCGCGCGGCGCAGTTGCTCGCGCGGGCTCAGCCCGGGATCGCCGGCCGGTGCGAGCGCCTCGACGAAGCGCAGCCCCTCCCGCTGGATGCAAGCCGCGAACAGTTCGTCCTTGGAGCCGTAGTAGAGGTACAGCATGGGCTTCGAGATTTCCGCCCTGGCCGCGATCGCGTCCATCGACGTCTCGTGAAAACCCCTGTCGGAGAAGACGTCGACGGCAGCGTCGAGCATCTGCTGCTCGCGCACTGCGCGCGGCAGTCGCTTGGTGCCGCCGGCCATACGTCCTCCATCATCGTCCAACCCGCTATCTTACTCTACGGTAAGAAACCGGGCTCGACCGGCGGACGAGAAGAATACCAGCACACTCCCTCAGCAGGTCAGTGCGCCCTTGGCTCGCGCGACCGTCAGCACCGCCTCGTCGACCCGCTGCTGCGGCAGCTTGCCCGAGGCCACAACGCCTTCGAGGTGGTCGAGGACCCGCGGGACGTCGTCGGTGGTGAGCCACAACGCGACGTCGACACCGGACTCCAGTGCCGTCTCGACGGCCTCGGTGATGTCGTAGCGGTCGGTGATCGCCTGCATGCCGCTGAGGTCGTCGGTGAAGATCGGGCCGGTGAACGGCGGCGCGCCGTATCCGGTGCCGCCGCGCAGCAGCGCCACGGCGTCGGGGCTGATGCTGGCGGGGATCCCGGGCGCCGTCAAACCGGGCACCTCGAGGTGGCCGAGCATGACGCCGACCCCCGTGGACACCAGGTTCCGGAACGGGACGAGGTCCTTGGTCTGCAACTGCTCGAGCGGTGGGGTGGTGACGGCCCCGGTGTGGGAGTCGCCGGACGCGGATCCGTGACCGGGGAAATGCTTGATCACCGGCAGGATTCCCGCGTCCCGCATGCCGCGCGCGTAGGCGTCGGCGTAGCGCGTGACGACGGCGGGATCGTCGGAGTAGGAGCGGTCGCCGATGACGCTGTCGTCGGGCTGGCTGCTGACGTCGACGTCGGGCGCGAAATTGACGGTGACCCCGAGGTCCTTCAGTCCGCGCCCGCGCTCGAGCGCCATCTGATACGTCTGCTCCTCCGTCATCGTGGCCGCGGTCTGCCGGGCGGAGGGATCGGCCCCGAGCAGGTTCTCGACGCGCGACACCCGCCCGCCCTCCTCGTCGATCGTCACCATCAGCGGCAGCGACGACGCCGAGGCAACCTGCGGAACCTCGCGGTTCGCGAGCATGGCCTCGTCGGTCCAGCTTCCGATGAAGATGCCACCGACCTGCTCGTTCCGGACCACCTGGGCGGCATCCGCGGTGCCGGTCACGCCCACGTTCAACAGCTGAGCGAGCTTGCGCCGCAACGGCAACGACTGCAGGAACTGCGTCTCGCACGACACCGGCGCGGCGGCGGGCGATGCGGTGCCGGTGTGCGACGCGGGCTCGACGGAGGACGGGGACGGCGTCGCCGAAGACGACTCCGCGACCGTCTCGCCACCGCCCGACGAACACCCGGCGACGAGGCCGGTACAGGCTGCGAGCGCGAGGGCATACTTGATCCGCATGGGTTCGACGGTAGCCCAGTTCACCGCCGACGCTGCCGCGGCAGGCCCCGAATCGACGACCGCTGCCGCCCGTCTTGGTAATCTGGACACAGAGGAAACCCGTACTCAGGAGGTCGTGGTGCCCGGTGGTTTGATGTTGATCGCCTACGACGGATCCGACAACGCAAAGCGTGCCGTGGAGTGCGCAGGACGATTCCTCGCCTCCAATCGTGCTGTGCTGGTGACGGTGTGGGAGCCGATGGTCCGTCAGGCGGCGCGCATGTCGGGACTGTCCGGGGTGATGCAACCCGAGTGGGTGCCGGACGAGGAGACCGAGGACGTCGCGTTCTCGGATGCCAAGGTCACCAACGAGGAGGGTGTCCTGCTCGCCGAGGCCGCCGGCCTCGCCACCGAGGGTCGGTGCATCGAGTGCACGAGCACGATCTGGACGGCGATCGTCGAGACGTCGGACGAACTGGCGGTCGACATCATCGTCACCGGCACGCGGGGCACCACCGGCCTGCGGTCGCTGCTGCAGAGCAGCGTCGCCGACCACGTGCTCCGGCACAGTCACCGCCCGGTGCTGATCGTGCCTCCGGGGAAGTAATCCGGACGCCCGACTACTGTCGGGTGACCATGGACGGCTTCCTTCTCTCCCGCGCCGATCGGACGCTGCGCACGTCCGGGGCGCGGCACGGGTACGACACCGCGTCCGCCGCCGTTGCCGCCCTCGCGAACGGCGACACCGGGCTGATCGTCGGGGCGCTGCCGTTCGACCCCGCACGTCCCGCCGCGCTGACCGCCCCGGAGTCGTGGGAGTTCACGGACGGCCCGTGGCGGCCCGGCACGGTCGCCGCACTCCCCTCCGTGCGCGTCGTTCGGCAGATCCCCGAACCCGCCGACCACGTGGCCCGCGTCCGGTCCCTCGTCGACCGGCTGCGTGAGGGCGCCCTCGGCAAGGTGGTGGCCGCGCGCAGCGTCACCCTCCGCGCGGAGACCCCGATCTCCGCAGAAGCGTTGGCCGCGAAAATGATTCACCAGAACCCGACCGCCAACGGGTTCGCCGTCGACCTGTCCGCCGCCGGCGACGGCTTCCGCGGCCACGGTCTCGTCGGGGCCAGCCCCGAGGTGCTGCTCAGCCGGCGCGGGCGACGCGTCACCTGCCGTCCGCTCGCCGGAACCGCGCCGCGTCGCGCCGACTCGGAGGCCGACGAGGCGGAGGGCCGGGCGCTGCTGGAATCCACGAAGAACCTGGCCGAGCACGCGTTCGTCACGGCCTGGATCAGGGACGTCCTGGCGCCGCTGTGCACCGAGTTGACCGTCCCGGATTCGCCGGTGCTGACGAGCACACACGAGGTGTGGCATCTCGCGACTCCCATCGAAGGCGTGCTGCGCGAGCAGTCGACGAGCGCCCTCGGCCTGGCGGTCCTGCTGCACCCGACGCCCGCGGTGTGCGGGACCCCGACCGACGCGGCCCTGGCGACCATCCGGGACGTCGAGGAGGATCGGCGGTTCTACGGCGGCGCAGTCGGATGGTGCGACGGCGACGGCGACGGCGACTGGGTGGTGGCCATCCGCTGCGCCGAGATCGCCGCCGACGGGCTCGAGGCCCTGGCGACCGCAGGCGGGGGCATCGTCGCCGAATCCGACCCCGAGTCCGAACTCGACGAAACGACCACCAAACTGCGCACGCTGCTCCGGGCCCTGGGCGTGCAGCAGAGCCCGTGAACTGCGGAAACAGCGGCCCACGAGCACCAATCAGCAGTTCGGCGGCCCACGAGTGATACCTTGACCCGAGCAATTCGTACGCGGGAGTAGCCGTGTGCGTCGATGGCACGACGGTGGGAGATGTCTGATGGGGAAGTTCCTTGTGCCCGGTGTGGTCAGCGCCGTGGTCGGTGTCGCTCTCGGCACCGTGGCGACGCTCGGCATCACCGCAGCCGCACAGGACAACACGCGTCCCGAGATCGACCGGAGCGGCAACGCGGATTCCTCACTCCTGAACCAGGTTGAGTACGGAAGCCGCTGAGAGCGCCGGCTCGACACGTTCCCGCACCTCCCCCGAGTCGGCGGCCATGGAGCCCTCGGCGGAGCCTCTGTCGCGGCGGTGGCTGTTCGGCGCCTCCGTCGTAGCGTTTCTTCTCGCGTTTCTCCAAACCCCCGGCCGGCTCGCCGCCGACACCAAGTACGACCTGTCCCAGAATCCGATCGGATTCCTGGAACGGGCGTCCCATCAGTGGAGCAGCCAGGCCCCCATGGGCCAGGTGCAGAACCAGGCCTACGGGTACTTCTTCCCGCACGGCGCATTCTTCGCGCTCGGCGACGTCCTGAGCGTCCCGGCGTGGATCACCCAGCGGGTGTGGTGGGCACTGCTGCTCGTCGCCGGATTCTGGGGCATCGTCCGCCTCGCCGAGGCACTCGGCGCCGGTAGCCGGTCGTCCCGCGTCATCGCGGGTGTCGCGTTCGCGTTCTCCCCGCGCGTCCTCACCACCCTGGGCTCGATCTCTTCGGAAACCCTCCCGATGATGCTGGCGCCGTGGGTTCTTCTGCCCGTCGTCGTCGCCCTCTCCCACGTGAGTGGCAAAGCGTCCCGGGACGCGCATTGGCGCTCACCTGCACGGCTGGCGGCCCAGTCGGCGCTGGCCGTTGCGCTGATGGGTGCGGTCAACGCCGTCGCGACCGCGGCCGCGTGCCTCGTCGCAGGGTTGTGGTGGATCGCGCACCGCCCCAACCGGCGGTGGTGGGTGTTCACCGCGTGGTGGTTCCCGTTCCTGGCGCTGGCCACGCTGTGGTGGATCGTGCCCCTGCTGCTGCTCGGCAAGGTGAGCCCACCGTTCCTCGACTACATCGAATCGTCCGGGGTGACCACACAGTGGACGTCGCTCGCCGAGATCCTCCGCGGCACCGACAGCTGGACGCCGTTCGTCTCCCCCGAGCGCATCGCCGGCGCGGTGCTCGTCACCCAGCCCGCCGCGGTCGCCGCGACCGGGCTCATCGCCGCCGCCGGTCTCGCGGGACTGTGCATGCGGTCGATGCCGGCCCGCGGTCGCCTCACCCTGATCCTGTTCGTCGGGGTCGCCGGCCTCGCCGCCGGCTACATCGGCGAACTCGGTTCCCCGTTCGCCGATCAGGTGCGACTGTTCCTCGACTCCACCGGGGCGCCCCTGCGGAACGTGCACAAACTCGAGCCCCTCGTCCGGCTCCCGCTCGTGCTCGGGCTGGCGCATCTGCTGGCGAAGGTGCCGCTGCCCGGGTCCGTGCCGTTCGCGCGGTGGCGCAGCGCGTTGGCGCATCCCGAGCGCGAACCGATGGTCGCGGTGACCAGCCTGGTGCTGGTCGCCCTCACCCTCGCGACGTCGCTGGCATGGACGGGCAAGCTCGCACCGCGGGGCACGTACACCGACGTCCCCGACTACTGGCAGCAGGCCGCGTCGTGGCTGGAGGACAACGCCGGGGGCAGCAGTCCCGACGGTTCCGACGCGGAACGCGCGCTCGTGGTGCCCGGCGCACCGTTCGGCAGTCAGCTGTGGGGTCTCACCCGCGACGAGCCGATGCAGGCGCTGGCGTCGACGCCGTGGGCGTCCCGCGACGCCGTGCCGCTCACCCCGCCCGGCACCATCCGGGCGATGGACTCGATCCAGCGGTTGATCGCCGACGGCCGGCCCTCCGACGGCATGGCGCAGACCCTGCTCGGCCAGGGCATCCATTACCTCGTCCTCCGCAACGACCTCGACCCCGAGACGTCGCGGTCGACGCGCCCACTGCTCGCGCACCAGGCCGTCACCGGATCTCCCGGATTCACCCGGGTCGCGGAGTTCGGCGAGGACATCGGACCCGGCGACGTCGAGGGCCTCGTCATCGACAGCGACCTGCGGCCGCGATATCCGGCCATCGAGATCTTCGAGGTGTCGACGCCGGACGGATCGCCCGCGACGAGCGGCCCCTACACGGCGAACGTCGACGGCATCCCCCATGTGCAGGGCGGTCCGGAATCGCTGCAGCGCCTGCGGGAAAACGGCGCCCTGCCCGGAACCGGACCCGTCCTGCTGGCCGCGGACGCGAAACGCGCCGGACTGCCCGTCGACGACGTCACGGTCACGGACACGCCCCGGGACCGCGAAACCGATTACGGCCAGGTCGACAATCACAGTTCGGCGCTGCGGACCCCGGACGATGCGCGACGCACGTTCAATCTCGTCCCCGACTATCCGGTGGCGGACACCCCGCTGGTCGAGGGCCGGTGGGAGGGCGCGACGCTGAGCGTGTCGAGTGCGGCGTCCGACGCCACCCAACTCGGCGGCTCCTCGCCCGCCAGCAGTGCCGCCGCGACCGTCGACGGCGACCCGGCGACGGGCTGGTTCAGCAACGGCATCGAGCG
Organism: Rhodococcus sp. NPDC057529; assembly: GCF_042802055.1. NCBI lineage: Bacteria > Bacillati > Actinomycetota > Actinomycetes > Mycobacteriales > Nocardiaceae > Rhodococcus > Rhodococcus sp. NPDC057529. The sequence goes on along the minus strand of NZ_JBHVEY010000019.1, from coordinate 27,257 downwards.
GGCGCTGGGCCAGTGGCTCCAGATCGACTTCGACACCCCTCTCACCAGTTCGCTGCTGCACATCACGACGAGCCCGGCCGCGATCGGCGCGCCCGTCCGCTGGATGGAGGTGTCGACGCCCAACGGCAGCACGGCCGTGAAGGTGGACGCCCCCGGCAAACCGATCGCCGTGTCCGTTCCCGGTGGCGTCACCCCGTGGGTGCGGATCACCGCGACCCGCACCGAGAACGGTTCCCCGGGAACGCAATTCGGCATCAGCGAGGTATCGGTCGAGGACTTCTCCCAGCGTGACGCCCCGGTCACCGTGCCGATCCGGTACCGGACGGTGCTGCCTCCCACCCCCGAGGGCGCGTCCGTGTCGGGTTGGGACCTCAGCCAGGAGCTCCCCGGCCGCAACGCGTGCGCGCAGGCCCCGGATCGGGTGCGGTGCAGCAACGCCTTCGTCCTGCCGCCCGAGGAGGTCGGCACGTTCGAGCGAACGTTGTCGGTGCCCGAACCGACCGCGGTGACGCCGCAGCTCACACTGCGGGCCCGGCAGGGCGCACCGCTGGAGGATGTTCTCACGCAACGGGATCGGCCGTCCGCCCACGGAACCAGCAACATCGTCGACCTGCGCGGCTCGGCGTTCGCCGCCACCGACAACGATCCGCGCACCAGCTGGTCGGCGAAACAGGACACCACCAGCGGCAAGGGCGCGAAACCGACCCTCACGATCGATCTTCCCGAACCCACGCTCGTCACCGGCCTGCAGTTGACGCCCAGCCTGGGTGCCGTGCCCGCCGCCCCCGACCGGGTCGCCGTCGACCTCGGCAACGGACCGCAGGTGCGCGACGTGGACGAGGACGACGGGACGGTCACTGTCGAACCCCGGGTGACCGACCGGATCGTGCTCAGCCTCGTGTCCTGGAAGAGCACCCTCGACCAGAACGCTCTCGGGTTCGCCCAGCTGCAGCCCGCCGGACTCGCCGAGGTCGGGGTGCTGGGCGAGGACGGCGTCCTGCTGCCCGGCTCGGGTCCGGTCGACGACGCCGGGGAACGCCCGGTCACGGTGCCCTGCGAGGAGGGGCCGGTCGTGTCGATCGGCGGGCAGCCGGTGCGCACGAGCGTCACCGCAACCGCCGGGCAATTGCTCTCGGGCGACCCGGTTCCCGCGACGGTCTGCGACGATCCCGGCCCCGTCCCGCTGGCGGCGGGATCGCAGGACGTGACCGTCGACCCGGGGTCGGCGTTCTTCGTCGACAGTCTGCGCCTCGACGCCGGACCGCAGGCAGAGGCCGTGCCGACCGAGCAGGTGTCGACGACCGCGTGGACGGAGAACCACCGAGAACTCACGGTCGCCCCCTCGGACGCCGAGCGTCTCGTCGTCGTCCCCGAGAGCACCAACGTCGGCTGGGTGGCCACCGCCCCGGACGGCAGCGAACTGACGCCCGTCGTCGTCGACGGCTGGCAGCAGGGATGGATCCTGCCCGCGGGAACCAGGGGGACGGTGACCCTCGACTTCCCTACCGACCACTGGTACCGGCTGGGGATCTTCGGCGGCCTGCTACTGCTGATCCCGCTGCTCGCCGCCGCGTTGTGGCCGCGTCGCGCCCGTGAGCGCGATCCCGGCCCGGCACCCCGGACGTGGGGCAGCGCAACGGTCGGGTGGCTCGGAATCCTCGCTGCCGCCACCGTGATCGGCGGTCCCGTCGGCGCGGTGACGACGGTCGTGGCGACGCTGCTGGCCGTGGTCCTGATCCGGCTACGCGGGCCCGCCACCACCGCGCGCGTGCTGGTCGGGGTCGCCGGAGCGACGACGATGCTCGGCATGGCGATGCTGTCGACCGGGCCGTGGCGCGCGCCCGGCGGATACGTCGGGCACTCGTTCCTCGTTCAGTTCCCGCTGCTGCTCGCGCTCGTCGCGACCGGGCTGGCCGTGCTGCCGCTCGGACGTTCGGCGTTGCTCGCGCGCGCCTCCCAGCGCTTGACGGCGCGGCGCGCCGGTTCCTCCACCAACGCATAACTCGCCGACGCAACCGCGACGCTCAGCACGGTCGTCAGGAACAGGATGTAGACGAAGTGCCCGGTGAACGGAACGAGCCCGAACACGGGGAAGACGATGGACAGCACCGCGAGGTGCCAGATGAAGATGCCGTACGACCAGCGGCCCACCGCGAGCGCGAGCGGGCTCGCGAGGTAACGGTGGGTGGACCTGTCGGACAGCACCAGCGGAGCCATCAACGCGAAGCTGAGGACGGCGCCGAGCGCCATCTTGACGGCGTACTGCCACGGTTCCGGACGCACCAGCCCCTCCGGCCCGGCGAGGTCGGTCGCCGTGAGCGCGAATGCCACTGCGGCGACGAGGAACATCCCGACACGGTGATGCGCCCAGCGATGCATCCGCCCGGGCGGGCTCACCGCCAGTTCGGCCAGCAACATCCCAGCTCCGAACCAGGGCAGGTACCCGGGCAGCCAGTTGTCGTGGTGGATACCGCCCGGCGTCGACACCGGCACGAATGCCCACGTCAGGCTCACGGCGATCAACGCGAGGATCGCCGGAACACGCAGCCGCGCAGCCGGACCCCGTAGCCGGACCAGTGCGAGGGCCAGCAGCGGAAGCACCAGATAGAAGGCCACCTCCACCGACAGACTCCACATCTGCGTCAGGCCGTCGGTGAGAGTGAGGGGCACGAACACCTGCACCAGACCGAGATTCGCCCACCACGTGCGGTAACTCGCGTTGGCGGTGGGCAGGAACGTCAACACCACGGCCACGGCGACCCAGTACGCGGGCAGGATGCGCGTCGCCCGCGAAATCCAGTACCGCACCACGCCGGGGGCCGAACCCATCCCCCGCGCCGCCCCGGCATGGCTGCGCCACAGCAGGAATCCCGACAGCGCGAAGAAGACCGCCACCGCCAGATCGAATCGCCCCCAGATCCGGCCGAGGACCGGCACGTGCGTCGCGCCCGTCTGAAACGCGACGTGCGTCACGAGCACTCCCAGCGCCGCGAGACCGCGCATCCCCTCCAGTGCGGGAATGAAACTGCGCGGAGTAGCGGTCGCCGCGGGCGCGGGCGAGATCGTGGCCGGAGTGCTCATCACCAACAGTGTGCCTGGTCCGGGCCCTGTGACGGAAAACTCCGTCCCGGTCACTTCGCTGCGGAACGGCCGGTGCGTTTACTATCCGATGGGGCAAATGCGCATTCGAGACTGTTAGTGTTTTGCCTCACGTGGTGTCGATGTGGGCTCCATGCGATCCGTGCAGCCGTGCTGCCGGTGGGGGAATCTCAATCGACAGAATTGGGTTAGGAGAGAAAGCATGGCGGAGCGCTCAGGGCCGAGCCGGATACTTGCTTGCATTCTGGTGGGCCTCGGTGCCTTCCTCTTGGCCGTCGCCATTCTCATTCCCACCTACACGGTGGGCAAATTGGCGAAGACGCCGTTGGACCTCGAAGTGACCACGATCGCCGAAGGTTCCGGCAGCGTGCTCAACTCGCAGTCTCTTCTCGCAGGCAAGGCCGAAGTCAACACGAACGTTCCACTGGTGTCACAGCGTTACGTCACCACCGAGGACCCCGCGAACGCGGACGTCGTCACTCTCCAGGCAGGGCAGACGCTGCGGCGCACCGACAAGCAGGGCGACACCGGACTGCTGTCCGCGATCGTCGACCGCAACACCGTCGACCGCAAGACGTCGATGCCGACCAACGACCCGGTGGGCACCATCCAGACGCAGCCCAACCAGCCTGCCGAGGAAGTTCCGCGCGACGGACTGCAGTACAAGTTCCCGTTCGATTCGAAGAAGCAGAGCTACCCCTACTTCGACCTGAACGCGCGCGCCACCCAGGACATCGACTTCGTCGAGGAGACGGAGATCAACGGCCTGAAGGTGTACCACTACAGCCAGACGATCGATCCCGTCGACCTGTCGAAGGTCGTCAACTCGCCCACCAACAAGCTGACGCTGCCCGCCGAAGCCTGGGGCGTCCCCGGTGGCACTCTCCCCGTCACGATGACCCGTTGGTACACCAACGTGCGTGACCTGTGGGTCGAGCCCGAGACCGGTGTCGTCGTCAAGGGCCAGGAGCAGCTGCACCAGTACTACGCCCGCAACAAGGACAAGCCGGAGATCGACGTCCTGAAGGTGGAACTGCCGTTCAACGAGCAGACCATCGAGTACCAGGTCCAGCAGGCCAAGGACGGTATGGACAAGCTCAGCACGTTCGGTCGCACCGTGCCGATCATCGCCGGCATCCTCGGTCTCATCGCCCTGATCGCAGGACTGTTCCTGGCGCTGCGCGGCGGCAAGGGCAAGCAGCCCGCACCGGCCGACGGTGGTGACGTCCCGCAGAGCGGTGGCGGACGCCACGTCGACCTGGGCAAGTCGGAGGCTCCCACGGAGCAGCACGACTGGACCACGGACAAGACGGAGGAGATTCCCGTCGCAGATCCGCGCCGGTACGACGAGCGGTAGAGCACGACAACCGGACGGCACGTAGTCCGGCACGACGAAGGGGACCCCGGTACTTCACCGAGGTCCCCTTCGTCGTGCCGGGGCTGTCGTGCCGGGGGTCTGTCGAACCGGACCGGTGTCAGATCGCGGGTGCGTCACGTCGCGCGCTGCGCACGGCGAAGAGACTCGCGATCAGGGCGGTGCTCGACGCGACCGTCACGGCGACGGCGATGAACTGCCCGATCGTGGACGCGAGGGCCAGCATGGCGGTCATCTCGACGGCGAGACCGATCCAGGCGATGACGGCGAGGTGCGTCCGCTCCCCCGCGATGGCGGACAGCAGGGCGCCCTGCAGGACGGCCAGGCAGGCGCCGTGGAGCGCGAACAGCCACAGCAGCGACTGCACGGGGCGGTACGCGTCCCCGACGAGGAGCGGGACGAGGGGGGCGGCCACCGCGACACCCGCGACGAGCACCGCGCCGAGTCCGACCAGGACGGCGAGCGCCGAGCGGATCGCCTGCGCGGAGTGCACGGGATTCGCCATCCGCGGGTACAGCACCACCCCGACGGCCTGCGGCAGCCAGAACGCGGCCTTGGTGGCGACGGCACCCAGCGCGTACAGGCCTGCGTCGTCGTTGCTGAGCACGATGCGGGCGATCACGAGGTCCATCGACGACAGCGCGATCAGCGCCAACTGCACCTGCGACGCCTTCAGCACGGCCGCGACGCCGATCCGGGTGCTCGATTCCCCGGTGATCCCGGAATCGGCGAACAGTCGCGCGCACAGGGCCGCCAGGCCGGTGCCGACCGCGCTGGCGGCGAGGGCGAATCCCGGCCCGGCGCCGACGGCGAGCACGACGACCGCGGGAACGACCTTCGCGATTCCGGCTCCGGCGAGGACGACGCTGAGCGGGCCGAACCGCGCCGAACCCTGCAGCAGTCCCTGTTCGGTGGCGAGCAGGACCAGGACGGGCGCCGTGATGAGCGCCGAGAACGTGGCGAGCATCCCGGTGTCGAGGGCGAACGACACGAGGGGCGCGAGCAGCGTCGCCGCGACCGCGACGATCAGCGCGCAGCGGTACCCCAGCAGTCGCACCGCGTGGGCGCCCTTGCCCCGGACCACCTCGCGGGCGACGACGGTCTGCAGTGCGAGCGCGGGGACGGCGAGGACGAGTTGGGCGGCCAGCAGGCTCGCGAACTCGCCGTAGCCGGCCGGGCCGAGCCAGCGGCTCGCCGCCCAGGCAAGCAGGTAGGACGCAATATTCGCGGTCATCGAGCCCGCCGTCACCATCGTCACCCCGGCGACCGCCGAGCTGGTGAGGGTCTGGCGTGGCATTCGCCCATGATGCACTACGTGCCGTGCGGGCCGGGTCGATGCACCACGTATCGTGACGGCCCATGACCGTCCGGCGCCGAGCACCGTTCGTGGCGGCGGTCTACAGCCTCGTCCTGGCGTTACTCGTCCTCGGTCCGCTGCTCGGTCCCGGGTACCTGCTGCTGCGTGACGCGGTGAGCACTCCGCGCTCGTATCTCATGGACTCGGCGCTCGGTCTCACGGATGCCGCCGCGCGGGCGGTGCCGCAGGACGCCCTCCTGGCAGCACTGAGTGCGTTCGTCGACGGCGGACTGGTGGTGAAGGCGATTCTCCTGCTCGCGCTGTGGGCGGCGGGCTGGGGCGCGGCCCGCATGGTCCGGACCGTCCTGCCGACCGCCGGGCTCGGACCGCAACTCGTGGCCGTGACGGTGACGGTGTGGAATCCGTATGTCGCCGAGCGACTGCTGCAGGGCCATTGGAGTCTGCTGACGGGGTACGCGGCGCTGCCGTGGACGGTGTGCGCGGCCGTCGCGATCCGGCGGGGCCGGGGCCAGGGGTGGTTCGCCCTCGCGGCCTGCCTCGCCGCGGCCGGTCTGACACCGACCGGGGTGTTGCTCGCGGCGGTGACGGCGCTGGCCGTCCTCGCCTGCCCGGGTGGACGCTCCGCCCGAGGCCTCCGTCTGACAGGTGCGCTGGGCCTGTTCCTCGCCGCGAGCGCACCGTGGCTGGTGGCCACGGCGCTGTCCGGCGGCGGCGGGGACGGTTCCGATCCGGCCGGGGTCGCGGCGTTCGCGGCCCGGGCCGAACCGGGTCTGGCGACGCTAGGCAGTCTCGCCGGGCTCGGCGGCGTGTGGAACGAGACCGCCGTCCCGCAGACCCGGACCACGCTGTTCGCCCTCGCCGGAACGGTCCTGCTGCTCGGTGTCGTGCTGTGCGGCCTGCCTGCGCTGTGGCGGCGTCGACGGCACCCCGCGGTGGCGGCGCTGACCGTGCTCGCACTGCTCGCGGTGCTGCTGCCGACGCTCGGCGCGACGGCGTGGGGACTGGGTGCCGGCCGATGGATGGTGCAGCACGTCCCCGGGGCGGGGTTGCTCCGGGACGCGCAGAAGTGGGTGGCACTCGCGGCCCCGCTGTACGCGCTCGCCGCCGCGGCCGCCGTGCTGCGACGCCCGGTCACCTGGTCGGTGTCGGCCGTCCTGATCGTGCTGCTCGCCCTTCCCGACCTCGCGTGGGGTGTCGGCGGTGCCCTGCGCCCGGTCCGCTATCCGCCGTCGTGGCAGCAGGTGGCCACCGAACTGGAGGTGGGCCCGGACAGCGGGGACGTCGCCGTCCTGCCCACCGGCATGTTCCGCAAGTTCCCCTACGGCAGTTCCGCTCCCGTCCTGGACCCCGCCCCGCGAATGCTGCCGGAGGACGTCCTGCAGACCGGCGAACTGGTGGTGGCAGGCGGCAGCGTCGAGGGCGAGGGGTCCCGGGCGCAGCAGGTCGAACGGGTGCTGCTCACCGGCGGTTCCCCGGCCGATCTCGCGTCACTCGGCGTCCGATGGGTCCTCGTCGAGCGCGACACGCCCGGACCGCGCGGCGAATCCGCGACCACCCTGTCCGGGTTGGAGCGACGGTTCTCGGACGAGCATCTGGAGCTGTACCGCGTCGACGGCGACGTCGCGCCGCACGAGGCGACCCCACGGGCTCGCGCGACCGTCATCGCGGCCCACGTGCTGTGGGCGATGCTGCTGGCCGGTGGTCTACTCGGCGCGGGCGTGCTCGAGCCCCGGACGCGCCGGCGCCGGCGACACCAGCCCTGACGTGCGCAGGCCCGCGGCCGTGCCCGCCAGCACCTCGTGGACGCCGTTCCCGGTGTGCTTCCAGGAGAACTCACCCGCCCGGACGCGTGCCTTCTCGCCGAGCACCGTGCGGGTCTCGGGCTCGAGCAGGAGCGTCTTGACCGCCGAGGTCAGGTCGGCGACATCGGCCGTCGACGCTTCCGCGCTGCCGACCAGAACACCGGTCACGCCGTCGACGATCGAATCCGTCAGCCCCTTGGAGCTGCGGTAGCCGACGGTCGGGACGCCGTGCTGCGCGGCCTCGATGACGGCCAGCCCCCAGCCCTCCTTGCGGGACGGCATCACGTGCACCCAGGACTGCGACAGCAGCTGGTGTTTGCGGGTCTCGTCGACGTGCCCGTGGAACGTGACGGCGTCGCCGATGCCCAGCTCGTGCGCGCGGTCGCGGAGGTTCTGCTCCCACCAGCCGCCGCCGATGACGTCGAGGTGCACGTCGGCGATGGTGGGGCGCAGGGCGGCGACGGCCTCGAGGGCGTCCTCGATCTGCTTGTGCGGCACCAGGCGTGACAGCACGCACACGCTGGGGTGTGCGGTCCTCGTGTCGGCGCCGCCGATGTCGACGCCGAGGGGGATGTCGTCGGCGCCGTTGCGCACCACCGCGATCCGCTCGCGCTCCACTCCCAGTTCGACGAGTTCGTCGGCGGACGGCAGTGACACGGTGAGGTACTGGTCGTCCCGGTGCGTGCGCGGCGACAGCCGGGATTCCACCCACCAGCCGATCTTGCCCATCAACCGGCCCGCCACCGGCCACTGCTCGCGGTGGCAGTGATGGACGAGCAGCGTCACGGGCGCGCCGGCGACGACGCGGGAGAAGAACGGGATGCCGTTCTGGGTGTCGATGACGGCGTCGGGCCGGATGCCGCGGAGCGGCCCGAACCCGAGCCGGCCTGCGGCGATCGCGGCGAGGGCGCGGGGGTAGACGCTGTACCGTCCGCCTGCCCGGCTGATCTCGATGCCGTCGACGGTCTCCTTCTTGGCGGCGCCGCGGTAACCGGCGGTGCGGAGAGTGACCTTGATTCCCCGCGCCGCGAGCTGGGCGCCGACCTCCTCGAGGTACCGCTCACTGCCGCCACCCTGCGGGTGACCGGTGTCGCGCCAGCAGAGCAGCAGAACCTCTCGCACGTTCATGTACTCCTGTGGTCGGTGCGGTACTCGTGGTCTCGGGGCGGGACGTTCCGCGCGGTAGTCCCCGAACACCCTATCGGTCGTATTCCGCCCGATGTTGCAGCCACCGCGAACGGATTGCCGTCCCCGCGGCGGCACTCGCTAAGGTTCAGTCTCGTGACGACGCCTCCCGTGACCCGGCGATTCGGTCGACGGGCAACCCTGAAGAGGTCGTTCGGCCTGCTCAGCGACTTCCGGCACGAACAGACCGCGCCCGACCTGTTCTACGGCGCCCTCGCCCGCGACTCCGTCGAACTGATCGGCGACCTGTGGGGTGGTCTGACCGACGCGGATCTCACCGGCACGACGGTCCTCGACGTCGGCGGCGGCCCCGGCTACTTCGCGGACGTGTTCCAGCAGGCCGGCGCCCGGTACGTTCCCGTGGAACCGGATCCGTCCGAGATGCACGCCGCGGGGCTCGCGGTGGGCGGCGCCGTGCGCGGGTCGGGGCTGGCGCTGCCGTTCCGGACGTCGTCGGTGGACATCTGCTTCTCGTCCAACGTCGCCGAGCACGTCAGCGAACCGTGGGCAATGGCGGAGGAGATGATCCGCGTGACGAAACCCGGCGGCCTGATGGTGCTGTCGTACACGTTGTGGTGGGGCCCGTTCGGTGGTCACGAGACCGGGCCGTGGCACGCACTGGGCGGCGAGTACGCCGCCCGCCGTTACCTGCGCAGGAACGGCCGGGAACCCAAGAACCGCTACGGTGTGTCGCTGTTCAAAGTGGGTGCGGCCGAAGGGCTTCGGTGGGCTCGGCACACCCCGGACGCGGAGTTGCTGGCCGCCTTCCCCCGCTACCATCCGCGCTGGGCGTGGTGGATGGTGCGCGTCCCCGGACTGCGCGAGTTCCTGGTGAGCAACCTCGTTCTCGTGATGCGGAAGCGCTGACCGTGGTCGCGCTGGCACTCGACATCGGCGGCACCAAGATGGCCGCCGGGATCGTCGACGCGGACGGCACGGTGCCGCACCCCGTGACCACCCCCACGCCGGCGACCGGAGTCGCGGACTGTTGCGCCGCCCTGCTGGGCGAGGTCGCGGGAGGCGCGGAGATCACGTCGGTCGGCATCGCCTGCGCCGGCCCGGTCGACACGGTCGCCGGCACCGTGTCGCCGATCAACATCGACGAGTGGGCCGGCGGATTCGGCCTGGTCGGCGCCGTGCAGGACCTCTTCCCCGGCGTTCCCGCGCGACTGGCCATGGACGGCGCCGCGGCCGCGCTCGGCGAGCATCGCCACGGCGCCGGTCGCGGCGCCCCCGACCTGCTGAGCCTCGTCGTGTCCACCGGCATCGGCGGCGGGGTGATCCTCGGCGGCCGGATCGCCTCCGGCCGGACCGGCAACGCGGGACACATCGGTCACCTGGTGGTTCCCGGCGGGACCGACCCGTGCACGTGCGGTGGGGTCGGGTGCCTGGAAACGGTCGCGAGCGGACCGTCGTCCGTGCGCTGGGCCCGCTCCCGCGGATGGCGCGGGAGCACGGGCGTCGAATTGGCGCGGGCCGCCGCGGACGGCGACGAGGTCGCGGTGGCCGCCCTCGACCGCGCGGGTACCGCACTGGGTCAGGCGATCGCGTCGGCCGCGGCCCTGCTCGACGTCGATCTCGCGGTGGTCGGCGGAGGATTCGCGCAGGCCGGGCCGCCGTTGTGGGACCCGATGCGCCGGGCAGCGGCCCGTCACGCCCGATTGTCCTTCATCGCCGATCTGACGGTGGTGCCCGCGGAACTCGGCGCCTCGGGCACGCTCGTCGGGGCGGCGGTCCTGGCCGGCGGCGAGGGCTGACAGCGCGGAATCTCCTCACCTGTTCCGAAATTCTGTAACGTGTTCTAGTGTTCAGGGTCACACCACGTTCAGGAGAGGAGGTGACCGTGAGCACGAGCGCAACCCGATCTGCCGACGACTCCGATCACCAATCCGAAGTTGCCAGGCCCAGTGACTCCCGTCGCGATCCGGAGGTGCTGCGGGAGGCGCTGCAACGCTGGCTCGCCGCGCAAGTGCCCTCCGACGCCGCACCCGAGGTCACCCACGTCCACCTTCCCGACGCCAACGGGATGTCGAGCGAGACCATCCTGTTCGACGCCACCTGGTCGGGCGAGGTGCACCCACTGGTCGCGCGGGTCGCGCCCGCCGACACGACAATGCCCGTCTTCCCCGACTACGACCTCGACGGACAGTTCCGGGCGATGGCGCAGGTCCGGGAACACTCCGCCGTCCCGGTCCCGGTCGTCTACTGGTCCGAGCCCGATCCCGGGCCGCTGGGCGCCCCGTTCTTCGTCATGGCCCGTGTGTCCGGGCTGGTCCCGCCGGACGTGATGCCCTACAACTTCGGGTCGTGGGTGACGGAGGCGACTGCGGAGCAACGCGCGCTGCTGCAGCACAGCGCCGTGAAAGTGCTTGCGCAACTGCACGACATCGACCGGCCGTGGGAGCGGTTCGCGTTCCTGCGACTGCCCGGCGCCGGCCCCACCGTCTCCGAGGCGCTCGCCGCGCACATCCGGCAGCAACGCGACTACTACGAATGGACGACGCGGTCCGGCCCCCGGTCCCCGCTGATCGAACGCGGCTTCGCGTGGATGGAGGAGAACCTCCCCGACGACTCCTCCCCCGCCGTCTTCTGCTGGGGCGACGCCCGGATCGGCAACATGATGTTCGAAGACTTCCGGCCCGTGGCCGTCCTCGACTGGGAGATGGCGACGCTCGGGCCCCGTGAACTCGACCTGGGCTGGATGACGTACCTGCACCGGTTCTTCGAGGACATCGCCGCGGCCGCCGGACTCGACGGGATGCCCGACTTCCTGCGCCTCGACGACCTCGCCGCCCTGTACGAGGAATTGACGGGCCACGCGCCCCGCGATCTCGAGTACTACACCGCCTACGCGGCCCTGCGGCAGGCGACGATCATGCTGCGAATTCAGGAGCGCGCCATCCACTTCGGTCAGGCCGTCGCCCCCGAGGACCCGGACGACATGATCATGCACCGCGCCTCGCTCGAGGCGATGCTCGACGGCACGTACTGGGAGCAGATCCGATGACCGCCGACTACGCCGGAAACCCGCTGTCCCCGATGGACGACTACCCCATCCATCAGGTGGCCGAACCCATCCGACGGGTCGCCACGTCCGACCGCAACTTCTACGATCGCTACTACTTCAACTGCTATCCCTCCGACGAGTCCGACCTGTTCCTCATCATCGGTCTCGGCCAGTACCCCAACCTCGGGGTCACGGACGCATTCGCGGTGCTCCGCCGCGGCGACGACCACATCGTCGTCCGCGGGTCGGCCGCACTGGGCCACGACCGCTCCGACAGCACCGTCGGACCGTTCCGCGTCGAGGTCCTCGAGGGGCTGCAGCGCCTGCGCGTGGTGCTCGCACCGGGCGACTACGACCTCTCCTTCGACCTCACCTTCGACGGCGCGATCCCCGCGACGCTCGAGCCCCGCCACTTCCGCAGGCAACTCGAGCGGGTCACGTTCGATACGAGCCGCTTCGTCCAGACCGGCACCTGGGCAGGCGAACTCACGATCGACGGGCAGAGCCGCCCCGTCACCCCCGACACCTGGCGCGGCAACCGCGACCGGTCGTGGGGAGTGCGCCCCGTCGGCGAGTCCGAGCCGCCCGGACGGCGGGCGGTCGACGGGATCCAGAACTTCTTCTGGATCTACTCGGTGATGCAGTTCGAGGACTACGCCGTCTCCGTCGTCCTGCAGGAGGACGAACTCGGCAGGCGCATCGTCGAGGAAGCGGTCCGCATCTGGCCGGACGCCGACCGCGAACCCGAATGGCTGGGCCGACCCGAACACGAGCTGAAATTCGAGCCCGGGACGCGCGACGTCACGTCGGCGTCGCTGAGTTTCCACCGGCCCACCGGCGAGGTCGTCACCGTCACCTGCGACCTGCTGGTTCCCAACTACATCGGCATCGGCACCGGCTACGGGCTCGAGGCCGACTGGCGTCACGGCATGTGGCAGGGCGAACTCGTGGTGCAGGGACTGCGCAAACGGGCGTCCGAGATCGAGCCGGGACTCCGGATGTTCTGCCCCGTCGACAATCTCACCCGATTCCGGCTCGAGGACGGCGGCGAGACCGTCGTCGGAACCGGGCTGTTCGAGGTGGCGGCGATCGGCCCACACGCACGATACGGATTCGACAGTTTCACCGACACCGCCTCCTGACCGGGGGAACGACACGAGGAATGGACTCATGACCGACTACGACAAGCTCTACATCGGCGGCAAATGGGTGGCCCCGGCCACCGACCAGGTGCTGGAAGTGTTCTCCCCGGCCACCGAGGAACTGATCGGCAGCTGTCCCGTCGCGTCGCCCGCCGACATCGACGACGCCGTCGCCGTGGCCAGGCGGGCATTCGACGAAGGTCCGTGGCCGCAGACCACTCCCGCGGAGCGCGGGGAGATCCTCGCGAAGGCGGCGAAGCTCATCGAGGAGCGCGGCGAGACACTCAACGCGCTGATCTCGTCGGAGATGGGTCAGCCGCCCGCGATGGTCGGGATGATGCAGCAGACGCCGTCGCTCGCGACGCTGAACTTCTATGCCGGTCTCGCGAACGAATTCGAGTGGGAGCAGACCCGCACCGGCGTGTTCGGCCAGACGAAGGTACTGCGGGAGCCGGTCGGTGTGGTGGCCGCGGTCCTCGCCTGGAACGTCCCGCTGTTCCTGGCCGTCAACAAACTGTCCCCGGCGTTGCTCGCCGGCTGCACCGTGCTGCTCAAGCCCGCACCCGAATCCCCGCTCTCCACACACGTTCTCGCCGAGATCTTCGCCGAGGCCGGGGTCCCCGAGGGCGTCATCTCCGTGCTGCCCGGCGGCGCCGAGACCGGTGAATACCTGGTGTCGCATCCCGGCATCGACAAGATCACGTTCACCGGCAGCAGTCCCGTCGGCCGCAAGATCGGGGCCATCGCCGCGCAGAACCTCAAGCGCTGCTCCCTCGAACTGGGCGGCAAGTCGGCGGCCATCATCCTCGAGGACGCCGACCTGGCGTCCACCATGCCGATGCTGGTGATGTCCGGGCTGATGAACACCGGGCAGGCGTGCGTCGCGCAGACCCGGATCCTGGCCCCGCGGTCCCGCTACGACGAGGTCCTGGACGCCCTCGTGGCGGGTGCCGGATTCATGGCCGTCGGCGATCCGTCCGACCCGGCCGCGCAACTCGGGCCGCTGATCTCCGAGAAGCAGCGCGACCGCGTCGAGGGCTACATCGCCAAGGGCAAGGAACAGGGCGCCCGCGTGGTGCTCGGCGGCGGCCGTCCCGATGGTCTCGACAAGGGGTGGTACGTGGAGCCGACCATCTTCGCGGACGTCGACAACTCCATGACGATCGCCCGCGAGGAGATCTTCGGACCCGTGCTGTCCGTGATCCCCTACGACTCCGAGGACGAGGCGATCAAGATCGCCAACGACTCCGACTACGGACTCGCCGGCTCGGTGTACACCACCGACATCGACCACGGTCTCGCCGTCGCGAAGCAGATCCGCACCGGCACCTACGCCATCAATTGGTACGCATTCGATCCGGGATCACCGTTCGGCGGCTACAAGGCTTCCGGCATCGGCCGCGAAAACGGACCGGAGGGGCTCGAGGCGTTCTGCGAGACCAAGTCCGTCCTCATGCCGCCCGGCTACACGGGGTAGGCGGCTCCGCCGCCCGTGAGTGGTTGACGAGTCCAGAGACTCCTCAACCACTCACGAGCGCGAAGCGCCTAACTGCCGAACTGGACCCCACCGAGCGGGCCGCCGACGAGAACGATCTGCGGCATCGTGGTCTGGGGGTTGGCGACGGTGGTCAGCGACAGGCATTCGCCGAGAACCGCGTAGGCGCCGTCCGGAAGTTCCGGTGTGGTGAACGTCTTGACCGCGTCGCCCGTGGCGTTCGCGAGGACGCGGTCGATCGGGTTGGTGGCCCACGCGACGAATCCCGGTTCGAGAACGACGGTGGGATCCGCGAGTACGGCGGGCAGCTTGGTGGCGTCGAATGCCACGGCGCCGCAGGACTGCGCGTCCAGCAGATTCAGGACGTTGGGGTTGGTGACGGTGATGTCGAGGGTGCTTCCGTCGACCGCGGTCACCACGGTGGGAGGCTGCACTTCCGTCGCTGCGGAAGCGGTCGCCGGCATGGTGATGGCTACGGTGGCGGCGGCTGCGGCAGCGAGTGCGGCCCCTCCGGCGAGTCGTTTCATGCCCCTGCTGGTCCCTGTCTGCATCTGCAATCCTTTCGTCGCGTGCGAGCTTCGAGAATCGAGGCTTTTACAAACCGAATGGTATGCGTTTACTGCAGGAACCTCCCCCGAAACGACGAATGTCACAGCGGTTCAGGCGAACTGAACCACTGTGACATTCGGTCACCGGGGAGGGACTAGCTCAGGCGCTGCTTCAGAGCCTCGAACTCGTCACGGATGCCGGAGGGCACCTTCTCGCCGAGGAACTCGAACCATTCCTCGATGAGCGGCAGCTCCTGCTTCCACTCGTCGACGTCGACCTTGAGTGCCTCGTCGACGTCGTCGGCGTTGACGTCCAGCCCGCCGAGCTCCAGATCGGCTGCGGTCGGAACGAATCCGATCGGAGTGGACTCGGCGCCGGCCTTGTGCTCGATGCGGTCGACGATCCACTTCAGCACGCGGGAGTTCTCGCCGAAACCGGGCCACAGGAAGCGGCCGTCGTCGCCGCGACGGAACCAGTTGACGTAGAAGATCTTCGGCAGCTTCTCGGAATCCGCGTGCTTGCCGAGGTTGATCCAGTGGTTCAGGTAGTCGCCGGCGTTGTAGCCGATGAACGGGATCATGGCCATCGGGTCGCGGCGGACGGTACCCACGGCGCCTTCGGCGGCAGCGGTCTGCTCGGACGACAGCGTCGCACCGAGGAACGTGCCGTGCTGCCAGTCGAAGGACTCGCTGACCAGCGGAACCGTGGTCTTACGGCGTCCGCCGAACAGGATCGCGGAGATCGGCACACC
Organism: Rhodococcus sp. NPDC057529; assembly: GCF_042802055.1. Lineage (NCBI taxonomy): Bacteria > Bacillati > Actinomycetota > Actinomycetes > Mycobacteriales > Nocardiaceae > Rhodococcus > Rhodococcus sp. NPDC057529. Next base: position 11,534 of record NZ_JBHVEY010000019.1, on the reverse strand, counting down.
CTGCGGGTCGTCCCACTCGGGGGCGAGGATCGGGCACTGCGACATCGGGGTGCAGTAACGCGAGTTCGGGTGCGCGGCCTTCTCGTCCGACTCGGGCGTCCATTCGTTGCCCTTCCAGTCGACGAGGTGCTGCGGGTCTCCCTCGAGTCCCTCCCACCAGACGTCGCCGTCGTCGGTCTGCGCGACGTTCGTGTACAGCGAGTTGCCGGCCTCGAGCGTCTTCATCGCGTTCGGGTTCGACCCGTAGTTGGTGCCCGGCGCGACGCCGAAGAAGCCGTACTCCGGGTTGACGGCGTACAGGCGGCCGTCCTCACCGAAGCGCATCCACGCGATGTCGTCACCGAGGGTCTCGGCGCGCCATCCGGGGATGGTGGGCTGGATCATCGCGAGGTTCGTCTTGCCGCACGCGCTCGGGAACGCGGCCGCGATGTAGTACGGCTTGTCCTCCGGGGAGATCAGCTTGAGGATCAGCATGTGCTCGGCGAGCCAGCCCTCGTCGTGGGCCATCGCCGACGCGATGCGCAGCGAGTAGCACTTCTTGCCGAGGAGGGCGTTTCCGCCGTAGCCGGAACCGTAGCTCCAGATCTCGCGGTCCTCGGGGAAGTGGGTGATGTACTTGGTGTCGTTGCACGGCCACGGGACGTCGGCCTGACCCTCCGCGAGAGGTGCGCCGACCGAGTGCAGCGCCTTCACGAACGGCTTGTCCTTGCCGAGCTTCTCCATCGCGGCCGTGCCCATGCGCGTCATGATGCGCATGGAGACGACGACGTACTCGGAGTCGGTGATCTCGACACCCAGCTTCGGGTCGTCGGCTCCGAGCGGGCCCATGCAGAACGGCACCACGTACATGGTGCGTCCGCGCATGCTGCCGCGGTAGAGGTCGGTCATGAGCGACCGCATCTCCGTCGGATCCATCCAGTTGTTGGTGGGCCCGGCGTCGATCTCCTCACGCGAGCAGATGTAGGTGCGAGACTCGACGCGCGCGACGTCCGACGGGTCCGAGTTGCCGACGAACGAATTCGGCTTCTTCTCGTCGTTGAGGCGCGTGAACGTGCCCGCCGCGACGAGCTGCTCGGTCAGTCGATCCCATTCTGCGTCCGAGCCGTCGGCGAAGACGACGCGGTCGGGCTGAGTGAGTTCGGCAACCTCTCGAACCCAGGCGAGCAGCTCACTGTGCTCCGTGGGGGGCGTGCCGTCAGTTCCGTTCAGACCGGGAATGGTCGCTGAGGTCATCAAACTCTCCTGGGGTGAGCCGGAACCGGACCATCTGCCGTCCGCTGAGAGAACCTCGCAGCGTGTGCCAGACGGTCCGATTTCCCCTCTCGGCGGGGTCCAGCCAGGCCGTCCATGCCACATGGAAGACGCGGGCGCCGGGTGTCCTATCCCTAGAGGTTAACGCCGCGAGTCCCATCTCGGGGAATCGGGTGCGGTTGGAATGGTCACAGAAACGATTCAGTAGCCCTGCCAGGAGCCTTTCCTGCGTCTGGAGTGCGGTTTTCGGGGGTGGTCAGCCGTTGCCGAGAGTCCCACCATCGGTCTGCTCCCAGTGCACGAGGCCGTCGCCGTCGCGGCGAAACTCCCACGACGCGTAGGCGCCGTCCTCGTGGATCAACGTCAGATGGTCTGCGTCGCCGTCCGAGTCGAGGTCGGAGGCGATGACGACGGCGTCGCCCGCGTCGAAGGTCTGGGTGTCGAGGACGCCGTCGCCGTCGATGTCGTGGGCGGGATCGGTGAGCGCGACCGCCCCGGAATCGGGGCCGAACGTGTTCGGATCGAGGTCCGGCACGTCCGGGACCAGAAAACTTTCAGTCGTCGCCACCGCGGTCTCCCTTCGTATTTCGGGCCAGTTTCCCGCCCAAAGCAAGACATATCAAGATATTTCAACACGATCCCACATGAAAGTGGGCGAACAGCGGTCGGACACCTATGTATTCAGACGTTCACCGCGGCGATTCGGTTCCCCGGCCGGCCTGCGGACCTCCTGCAGTCCCCGGTCGACCGCCGCGAGGTCGCGTTCGCAGGACGACAACTGCCCGCTCCGTCGCGCGGTCAGCCGGCGGAGTTCACCGTCTATCTGCGCGACCCGCTCGTCCACCTCCCGGGCGGCGACCCTGCTCTCGGCGATGATCGCCTCGCTCACCCCGGTCTCCGCCGCCAGCAACCGGGCCAGGACGAACTGCTCCCACTGGGACCGCACGTGCACCAGCGCCTCGGTCGCCCACTGCCGCACGTGAGCACGCTCGGCGACGTGCGCGCGCGACCGCGTCAGCCACCACGCCGCGACGGCTCCGAGCGCGAGGGTGAGCGGGATGCTCGCGATGTCGAGCGCGGGAACCATCGACAGCGGCGACACCACCAGCCTGCCCAGACCGAGCCCGGCGGACGCACCGATCAGAATCGTCATCCGGTCCTCCAGTCCGCGGTGCCGCGGTTCGGGCCCCTCGGGCGCCGCCGGCTGCGGCAGTGGAGCGGCGGCCTCGGGATCGGACGCGACGACGCCGGCACGTGCCCGCAGGTCGTCGAGGCGCGCGGTCACCGCGGCGTCGACCGCTCCACTTCTCTCGCGCACGATCTCGGCAAGACGGTCGGGATAACCCGCGAGGGTCCCGCGGCCTGCGCGGCCGATCTCCGAACGCGCCGACGCTCCCGCCGCGCGGACCTGGGAGGCCACCTCGTGCAGCAACTCGACCTTCGCCAGCTGGACCTGACCACGGAGCTGCGCGATCAGTTCCGTGCGCCCGCCGTCCCGCAGCGTCAGCGCGCGTACGCGCTCGGCGCGCAGTTCCGCGCCGGGCTCGGTCTCCCGCACGGACCGGGCGGTGGCCGCGATCATGCGCCGCGTCTGCTCGAGCACCGCCTCGATGGCGGGACGCGTGTCGCGGTCCCCGTCCCCGGCGGCCCGCAGGAGTGCCCCGAGCAGCGCCTCCACCCCGGATCCGCCGACAGCGACCGGGTGGATCTCCGCGTCGGCGAAACGCGCCGCGTGCCGGGCGAGCAGGGTTCGGTTGCGGTCGCGCACGCCCGCCCAGTCCCGGTGGACATCGATCTTGGTGAGCGCGAAGACCACGGGGCACGCCGGTCGCGCGACGACGTCGAGAACGGACAGCTCCTCCCGTCCGAGTGCCGCCGCCGCGTCGAGCACCATCAGCACCACCCCGGCGTCGAGCGGATCCTCCACGAACGCGAGCGCGGACGCGTCGAGCGAACGGAGCAGGCGCACGAGCGTGGTCTTGCCGGCCCGCCGCGGCCCCGCCACGAAGACACCTCGCTGCGCGGGTCCCCCGGACTTCAGGCGTGCGACGGCGTCCGGGTTCCATCGTTTCACCACGTCGACGGTCTCGGCGGGCAGATCGGACAACTGCGGTCTCGTCACGTTCCGGGGCTGCCGCTCAGCTGCCGTCCGAGGCGAACGTAGTGGCGCCGGATGTCGACGACCGCCCGGCGCCTGCGGGCCGTCGGTTGCCTGGCGAGTTGCGCCCGCCACCAGTCCGCGCACCGGCCCGCGTCCGCGGCGGTGCGCGGCGGTTCCGGCTCCTCCGCGATGCAGTCGGCGAGGTGGAGCCTGGCCGCGGCGGCGCCGAGAGCGACCGCGTGGTCGCCGGAGAGATACCGCTCCAGCACGTCGCGGGACGCGAGGCTGCGCGCGGCCTCCGACCGCAGCATGTTCAGCAGGATCTCGCCGCGGCGCGCCCGCGCCCGCGCCACCCGGTCGGCGACCGCGGCCGACACCGCGCCGATCCCGGACTCCGACGACGTCCCTGCAGTCGCGAGCGTGCCGATCAACGGCAGAGCAGGGAGGCCGCCCTCCTCCGCGCATTCGGCGGCCCGCGCGGTCGCCGTCGCCCAGGCGTCGGCGGGCACGCGCGACGCGCCCACCGTGTCTGCCTTGTTGAGGACGAACAGGGCCTGCGCCGGGTCCAGGTTCCGCGCGACGTCCCGGTCGGCGTCGCGCACCGCTTCGACGAGGACATAGACGACGACGTCGCCGTCCAGCACCGGGTCGGGCGCGCCCGGCACGTCGACGGCGTCCGCTTCCTCCACGACCGCGCCGGCGAGGCCACCGGCGGCCAGCGCGGCGGCCACGGTCGACCTGCCCACACCCGCCCGACCGGCCGTCTGCACCCGGATCGGCGCCCCGAACGCCACAACGGCGGCGCGCACGCGGTCGCCGGCGACCTCGTCCAGTGCCGCTACTTCTGCGGCGAGATCCGCCAGTTCTCCGCCCCCGGCCTCTGTAGTGCCCATGACGCAGTCACCCCCCTTCGTCCCGCGCCGATTCTGTCAGACCCGCACCGGATCGGCGTGGGCAACCGTGCAGGCTGGGCACCGGATTACCGAAAAAGTCTCAAGGTGAACTTCAGACCCGTATGCCAGAAACGCCCCTCATGCGTGACAATGGTCCGGTGAACCACGCTGATCAGGATGCACCCGCCGTCCCCGAGGAGGGGCAGACGAAGGACTCGAAGGGGTCCCGTCTCCACCCGAGGGTGACAAGTTTCCGCTCGCGCAGGGGCGCTCTGACCGCCGCCCAGCAGGAGTCGTGGGACCGGCAATGGCCTGTGATCGGCGCGGACGTCTCGGACAATCGCCTGGACGCGCCGTCGTGGTTCGGCCGGGACGCGCCCCTGATCCTCGAGATCGGCTCGGGCACGGGTACCGCCACCGCCGCGATGGCGAAGGCCGAACCCCACGTGAACCTCATGGCCGTCGAGGTCTACCGGCCCGGTCTCGCACAGTTGCTCCAACAGATCGAACGGGACGAGATCCCGAACATCCGGGTCCTGCGCGGCGACGCTATGGATGTCCTGGAGAACATGATCGAACCGGAATCGCTCACCGGAGTCCGTGTCTTCTTCCCGGACCCGTGGCCGAAGGCCCGCCATCACAAGCGGCGCCTGTTGCAGGCCCCCACTTTCGCCCTGATCGCGAGTCGGCTGAAGGCCGGCGGTGTGTTGCATGTCGCAACAGATCACGCCGAGTACGCCGAGGCCATCGCCGAGGCAGGCAACGCGGAACCCCTCCTGACCTCCCTCGACTGGGAGTCACCCATGACGCACGAGCGTCCGGTGACGAAGTTCGAGGACAAGGCCCACCAGGTCGGCAGTGCGATCACCGAGTTGATTTGGGGGAAGATCAGGTCATGAGCGTCAGCGAGCAGTACACCGACACAGCCGGCACCGCCCCGGCAGGCACCGCGGTGTCGTCAGGATCTCCCGTGGTGGGTGCACGTGACGGGCGCCACCAGAAGCGGGTCCTTCTCGTCTGGGACGCACCCAACCTCGACATGGGTCTCGGCGCCATCCTCGGCGGCAGGCCCACGGCCGCCTACCGGCCACGATTCGACGCACTCGGCCGCTGGCTGCTCTCCCGAACGGCGGAACTGTCCGCGTCCGGCACCGACACACTCGAACCCGAGGCGACGGTCTTCACCAACATCGCGGCTGGCAGCGCCGATGTCGTGAGACCGTGGGTCGAAGCCTTGCGTAATGTGGGATTCGCGGTGTTCGCCAAGCCGAAGATCGATGAGGACAGCGACGTCGACTCCGACATGCTGGACCACATCGCGCTTCGTCACGGCGAGGGGCTGGCCGGTGTCATGGTCGCCTCCGCCGACGGTCAAGCATTTCGCGAACCGTTGGAGGACATCGCCGCGACCGGCATTCCGGTCCAGATACTCGGGTTCCGCGAGCACGCCAGCTGGGCGGTCGCGTCCGACCTTCTGGACTTCGTCGATCTCGAGGACATCCCCGGCGTGTTCCGGGAGCCACTGCCTCGGGTCAGCCTCGACACACTGCCCGACGAGGGTGCCTGGTTGCAGCCGTTCCGACCGCTTTCCGCCCTGCTCGTCGGGCGGAAGAGTGCTGCCGAGTAGGAGTTGATCTGTGTTCGCGAGCTGGGGAAGCGTCGTCTACCGGGCCCGATTCACCGTCATCGGCATCATGGTTGCCCTGTTGCTCGGTTCGGCCGCGTACGGCCTGGGCCTCGAGAAGCATCTCAGCCAGAGCGGCTGGGACGATCCGGGCTCGGAGTCGGTCGCCGCCGCCAAGCTGGCTGACGGCACCTTCGGGCGCGACACCAACAGCGACGTCGTCGCGCTCTACACGGCCCCCGAGGGCAAGACGATCGAGGACCCCGAGTTCCAGGCGAAGGTCGTCGCGAACCTCGAGCGGCTGGCCGCGGAACACCCGGACAAGATCCTCAAGATCAACGGCGGCTATTTCAAGGTCGGGACCGCACCGCAGCTGGCGTCCGCCGCGGACGCCGACAAGCAGCACGCGATCGAGAGCATCGCGATCGTCGGCGACAACGACACCGAGGTCACGGCCAATTTCCGCGACGTCAAGGACGAGTTCTACATCGACGGCGTCGACGTGCAACTCGCCGGTCTCCAGCCCGTCTCGGGTGCGCTCAACGACACGATGGCCACGGACATCCGGCGGATGGAGCTCCTCGCGATCCCGGCCGTCGGCATCCTGCTGTTCTTCGTGTTCGGTGGTGTCATCGCCGCGGCGCTGCCGCTGATCATCGGCGGCCTGACCGTTGTCGGCGCCAACGGCATCGTCCGTCTGATCACCAACTTCACCGAGGTCAACTCGTTCGTCGCGCCGGTGGTCTCCCTCGTCGGGCTGGGCCTGGCCATCGACTACGGGTTGTTCATCGTCAGCCGGTTCCGAGAAGAGATGGCGGAGGGGTACGACACCCGCTCCGCCGTCCGCAGAACGGTGATGACCTCGGGCCGCACCGTGGTCTTCTCGGCGACGATGATCGTCGCCAGCCTCGGCGGTCTGCTGCTGTTCCCGCAGGGCTTCCTGAAATCCGTCGCCTACGGCGCCATCGCGACCGTCGGCCTCGCCGCTCTGACGTCTATCACGATCCTGCCCGCGATCCTCGGCATCCTCGGCAAGCGCGTCGACGCCCTCAGCCTCGAACGTTTCCGTCAGACCAAGAACACCGAGGAGATCGAGGCGAGCATCTGGGGCCGGCTCACCCGCTGGGTGATGCGCAACCCGCTCAAGGTCACCATTCCCATCGTCGTCGGTCTGCTCCTGCTGATCGTGCCGCTGACGGGCATCAAGTTCGGTGGCATCAACGAGACCTACCTGCCCCCGGACAGCACGACCCGCGCCGCGCAGGAACAGTTCGACGAAATCTTCCCGAACCTGCGCACCGAACCGGTCAAGCTCGTCGTGTCCGACGCCGACAACAAGGCGCTCGGCCAGATCATCAAGGAAGCCAGCGGCGCACCGGGCCTGATCGAACGGTTCACCCCGGAAGGCGCGGCCAAGGACGGCGTGGTCGTCCTCAAGGCGGGCCTCGTCGACCGCAACGAGTCCAAACCGACGATCGACTATCTGCGCGCCATGGACAGTCCGGACGGCGTGCAGGTACTGGTGGGCGGCACACCGGCGATCGAACAGGACAGTATCGCCGCACTGCTCGACCACCTGCCCACGATGGTGATCTCCGTCCTCTTCCTGACGACGCTGCTGATGTTCCTGACGTTCGGCTCCCTGGTGCTGCCGATCAAGGCGGCATTGATGAGCGCGCTGGGCCTCGGATCCACGCTCGGCATCCTGACGTGGATCTTCATCGACGGTCACGGTTCGGAGTGGTTGAACTTCACCCCCGGACCGATCATGTCGCCGGTGCTGGTGCTGATCATCGCGATCGTCTACGGCCTGTCCACCGACTACGAGGTGTTCCTGCTCTCCCGCATGGTGGAGGCGCGGGCGCAGGGGGCCAGCACCACGGAGTCGATCCGCATCGGCACCGCGCACACGGGCCGCATCATCACCGCGGCCGCGCTCATCCTCATCGTCGTCACCGGCGCATTCGGGTTCTCCGAACTCGTGATGATGAAATACATCTCCTACGGCATGATCGCCGCGCTCATCATCGACGCGACCCTCATCCGCATGTTCCTCGTCCCCGCCACCATGAAGCTGCTCGGCGACGACTGCTGGTGGGCGCCGGCGTGGATGAAGCGGATCCAGGAGAAGACGGGCCTCGGTGAGCCCATCCTCGACAACGAGTTGATGCCCACCGACGTCCCGGAGCTCACCCCGATCGGGGCCGTCCCGCCGCCGCGCAAGCTCGCGGCACCGCCCGCACCCCGGAAGCCGGAGCCGCTCACCGAACCGATCCCGCTGGTGACCGCGCGGGCGCTGGCCGCGAAGATGTCCGAGGACGACGCGAAGGCACGCAAGGCGCAGGACGAGGCCCGGCGGTCGGCGACCGGCCGGCCCGCCCGGCCGCCGGTGGAGATCGAGGAGCCGGCCGCGGAACCGCAGACCACCGCGCTGCCGCAGCCTGCTCCCCCGCGTCCGGCCCCGACGCAGTCCCGTCCCGCGCCGCGGCCCGCACCGCAGTCGCGTCCCGCTCCCCGGCCCCGCCCGGCGGCGGCCCCCGCCCCGGGTCCGGCCACCGAGTCGCGTCCCATCGAGAGCTGGCTCGCCGACCTCCGGTCGACGTCGGCCGCCGAACCGCGGCCGATCTCCTCGCCCGCCGAACCGCGACCGAGTGCGTCGGCGCCGTCACTGCCCACGCGCTCGCCGCGCTCGGTGCCGGCACCGTACGAGCAGGAGACCCCCCAGTCGTCTCCTGCCCGCCCGGTGCCGCCGATCCCGTCGCGGCGTCGCGCCGCCGAGCCTGCGGAGCCGGTGAACGGCGGCAGGCGGACCAATGGCGCGCCTGCGAACGGGAGCCCGGCCAACGGTGCCCCGGCCAACGGCTCGCGCCGCCGCGCCGAGGAGCCGCCCGTCGATCCGGACGACGCCTCGAGCGGCAGACACCGCGCCGACGACGGCAACGCCGTCAGCGTCAGCGAACTCATCGCTCGGCAGAACCGGCGCTGACGGAACCGTTCGGCGTTCCCCGCCCGGCCTCCCGCTCCGCGAATTCACGCGCGTAGCGGGTGCCGGCGAGGAGCAACAGCAGGCCCACCACCAGGAACGCGAGGACGCGGAACAGTCCGTCGAGGGTGGCCAGGTCGAACAGGAACAGTTTGGCCAGGGCCGCGGCGGTCAGTCCCAGTCCGACGCCGAGCGCAGTGTGGGCGTAGTCGCGGCGGGCCAGTCCGAACACCAGGGCCGCCGTCGCCGCCGCCATCCACGCGATGGTCGCGGCGCAGTGCCCGGCGATGAAGCCTGCGGACGTCCCGGTGAGCGCCGTCCCCGCCGACACCGTCGCGGTGGTGACGGCGTACAGGATCACCAGCCCGGCGAGCACCCACCACGGCTGCGCGTCGGCGGTGCTCAGCAGCTTCAGTGCGTGCGCGTACCAGACGAACAGGAAGACCGTTCCCGCGAGCACCAGCGACGACAGCACCGTGGTCACCCCGAGCGCGTCGAGCGCCCGGTACTCGTCGACGAGGACGGACGGCGGCGCGGTGATCGCGAAGGCGAGCCCGCCGACGACGGTGAAGACGGCACCGACGGCGTATGCGATTCGTGACTCCGCCTGCCCGCCGACGGTGAGGAACAGTGCCGCCACCCCGAGCAGCACGAGCGGTGCGAGGTCTTCGCTCGACCCGAGAAGGCAGGCTTCGAGCAGCGCGAGGGCACCCACGCCGGCGAGCGCGATCCGGGCGTGGTTCGGCAGCGACCGGGCCCCGGCGAATGCGGCGAACATCGCGGCGGCCAGCGCCAGGGCGATCAGCGTGGGCCCGGGCCGGTCGAAGAGATGGCCGATCACCAGCGTCGGGACGGCCGTCGTGACGATCATCGCGGTCGCGGTGACGTCGCGGGAGTTGCTGCGCAGCAGGATGATCGACGACACGAGTCCGAACAGGGCAACCAGTGCGGCGGAGGCGAGCAACCAGAACCGCTCCGGCCGGTCGTAGAGCCCGGCGTTCGCGATCGCGATCACCAGTGCGATCACCACCGGGCACGTCCTCGCGATTGCCAGGTACAGCCAGTCGCGGCCGAGTTGCGCCGGGAAGCTGGCGACCTGGATGACGAACAGGAAACCGATGAGGGTGAGCGTGATGCCGTCGGTGAGCACGGGCGCGAGCACCGCGGCGCCGGCCACCACGAGCAGGGCGAGGGGTTGCGAACCCCACCTGACCGCCAGTGCGACACCGGCTCCCGCGATCCCGAGCGCCACGACCATCGCGAGCACCGGCAGCAGCCAGTGATAGACGACCGCCACGGCCACGACGTCCAGGTAGGCGCCGGCGATACCCGTCGCCGCGAGCGCGATCCCGCCGACCCGGCCACCCGGCCGTCCGAAGACGCGGGCACCGGCGACGACGAGACCGGCCGAGAACAGCCCGCCCGCCACGACGCGCAGCTCGGGGCCGAAGAATCCGGCCTGCGCGGCCAGCACGAGCAGCATCACCACACCGATCAGGGTGACGGCGACACCCGCGACGGCGAGCACACGGCTGATCATCCCGTCGCGCTGCCACCAGGGTTCGCGAACCACCCGGGGCCGCGGCGCGGGAGCCGGCGGATACGGGACGGCCGGTGGGGGCGGCACCGGGGCAGTCTGCGCCACCGGTGGCCGGTACATCGGCGCCGGCACCGGCTGGGGCTGTGGTTGGGGCTGGGGCTGGGGCTGGGGCCGCGGGACGCTCGCGAGTTGCGCCTGCAGGACGGCGAGGTTCTCACCCACGTGACGCATCTGCTGACCGAGCGCCGAGAAGTCGCCGGAGAGCTGCGCGACGAGCCGGGGGTCGACCGAAGGAATACCAGGTGTGGACATGGATCAATCGTCCTGCGGCGACGGCGCCCACACATGAGTAGGCCTACTCGAGGGACCTGCGTCGTGCTACCCGAACATGCGGCGGATCGACGTGCCGAAGGGGTGCTTGGCGGTCACGCTCCCGAACCGGACCTTGCCGCGGACGACGAGGTGCAGCGGGCCGATGGGAGGGCCGGTCCGCACCTTGTTGGTCGCGGAACCGCCGACCGTCTCGACGCCGTTGAGGTCGACGGTCGCCTCCTCCGGAACGACCAGCGAGATCGTGCTCGCGTAATCGTCGATCGTCACGTGCACCACCTGCGTGGACATCACGGCGCGCGTGAAGTCGAGCGTCACCGTCGACAGCCGGGTGTTCACCTCGAGGGCGGGGGGAACGTTCCACGAGCCGGTGCGGCTGACCGACGACATCCGGCCCCGGACGACGTCACCCGGGGGCGGTGCCGGTGACCGGTGGACGGTCGGCGGCACCGGCGGCGCCGGCGGCGCCGGGCGGGACACGTACGGCCGGTCGGGGTACGGCGGCGGCGTGAACTCGGAGATCAACTGGATCCCGGGCAGATCCACCAGGACGACGTTCAGCTCCGCGCGCGTCTTCGCGGCGAGTGCCGTGTCCATCCGTTCGGTGAACTCCCCGAGCGAGAGCATCCCCTGGCCCACCGCCCGCTGCAGCAGTTCGCCGACGTGTTCCCGTTCCGCATCCGATACGCGTAGGTCCCGTGCCTCCATACCGACCAGGCTAGCTGTAATTCCTGGGGACGTTGTGAACGCCGACGCGGTCGATGGGTGAGTTGCCGCCGATCCCGGTATGGGGTCGGTGGTGATTGTAGTCA
>NZ_JBHVEY010000018.1:103921-175080 GCF_042802055.1 Rhodococcus sp. NPDC057529 | reverse complement strand
AAGACCCCAAACCCTTCGTCTGGCGCAAGACCGCGGAGGAGATCCTCGACTCCCTCACCAAATATATGGCGAAGATTTCCGGACCGGCACACTAGGTGGAGGTCACTCGCCATGACGTACAACGTCGAATTCGACCTCGTGTAGTGACAGTGTCAAATCCGCTGGCGAATAGCGGGCGCAACGATGGTCAGCGAGGCGCTCGACAGCCTGAATGACTTATGCCATACGTGAGGGGTGGGCCTCATGGCGTTGGTGAAGGGGGTCGAGCCACACCGGCACCGCAATGCGCTGAGCGTGGCGACGAGAGGTGCTGCGGCGCGAGGGCTATCGGTGCCGCGAGTGGCGGATACCAGGGCAGCCCGACGGCGAGGCCCGCCGACGCCCAGGCCGACCACGTCGACCACGTCGACCACGTCGACAACGTGCCCGACGGGGGCGTCGAGTACGACGTCGCCAACGGCCAGACACTCCGCGTGCCGCATCACCGGGCGAAGACGGGGCGGGAAGCCGTTGCAGGCGTGCCGGACGTCGCCGGCGACCCCCTGAAAGCACCCCGGCGACCCCACTCGTGCCCCGAGGAGGAAACATCTCTGAACTGCGGTTATGCACCGGGTGCGCACCCTCCCCCCGGGTCCGGCGCCAACGGAGGGCATAGAGCCGCGCAATCTGTGTGAAAGATCGCAGGTTAGCGACTTGGGCTATTTCACACGTCAATCGACCCAGAGCGTCGCCGCGGGGTGCAATTGCGCTGGATCAGCGAGCACTGGTGGTTGGCCCTCGAACCGCACCCAACGCACACCAGCGGCATCGGTGAATGCAACAAAGGTTGTGGAGATTGCTTCGTCGATGTCTTCCGCGTTCCACGAGCGCGACCACGTCCATGTCTCTCCCGGTTTAAGCGCGGACACCTGCGGATACAGGTGCACGGGCAGTCCCGTAGGAAACTCGGGTGAAGGATCCATTCGATTTGCGACGCTCGTCTCTATTTCGCATGTGAGGTCGAAAATCGTCGATGTACTGAAATTCTGCACCTCGAAGACGGCCCTAGTGGTTTCGTCCGGCATTTCTGGGACGCGAGATTTCAACTGGACCAGGCGGGCTTGATCGGCTCGACGCTCAGTGTCCTCCCGTCGCCTCCGACTTTCCTCACGGGCAAAACGACGGCTGTCACGGATCGCAACAAAGAGCGCGACACCCACTCCGACCGTGGTGAAGACGGCGCCAAGTGGCGCCACGACAGCGGCGACGAGTTGCAGCTTGGCAGGAACGGGACTGGTAGCGCCCGGGTCCGTCGGTTGGATGGCGAGAATGACGAGAGTGGCGACTACGGCGAGACCAAACAGCAGTAGGGGCACTACCCAGAGCGCCCAAACATATTTCTTCACGGTTGCATCATGCCGGGCAGACGCGCAGGTCACACAACTCAACAGCGAAACGGAGGTGGTCGGCACGGGCGTAGCGGGGCGGAAGCCGAAGCCCGAAGGGCGGCGGATCAATCGGCGTGCCCTCAAACACGACTGGACTGACGTGCCCGATGTCCTGCTCGAGGGCGCGCCGAAGCTGCCCCTCGAAGCGACTTCAGGGGAAGAGCTGGCCGACCATCACGCGCAGGTGGTGAAAAGCCGCCTCGACGATGCCGCACTGCCTCCTCTGGATGGATTCGGATTGGCAGTTTATGAGGGATACCGCGCTGATCGCCGCGGAGTACCACGACGCCGACGTGAAGGCATCGACCAAGCTGCGCTCGCGCGAGAGGCTGCTCGGCACGACGATAGACTTCCGCCGAGACCTGCGGCTGCGCTACGTCGCCCGCAGGCATTCGCCGACGCGACGGCGAAGCCCGGACTCGCGTCGCCCGCATGGACGATTACCGCGATGTCCTCGGCTGCTGACACGATCGAGCCGCCGAAGACTGAACTGCTGCCGGGTTATTCGATCGACGAGAGCTCGGGCGCGTGGCGAACGATTTCCGTGGCCGGGTGATACGTGCCGTGGAATCGTCCCGACCGGCTCGCCGAGCTCCCGAGGTCTCGCTCGGCCCGAGCTGATCCGCTTCGCTGAGAAGTGGTTCGTCAACCCGACGACGGGCGCACCGTGGCGCTACACCCGCGGCCAGAAGGTGTTTCTGATGCTCGCCTTCGCCGCCTTCGCGCCTTCGCGCCTTCGCCGTTGACGCCGTCGACGCCGTCGACGCGGTGACGGGCTGCTGGCGGAACCGCTCGGCGATCAAACGGGGCTCGAAGGGCACCGGCAAAGATCCGTTCGGCGGCTCGATCTGCAACCTCGAGCTTTGCGATCCGACGCAGATCGGTCGAGACAAGCACGGCCGCATCATCGGCATCAGGCACCGGCTGCCGCTCGTGCAGATCGCGGAGAACTCGGAAGCGAAGGCGAAGGATGTATTGCGCGTCGCGAACGCGATGCTGCCGCAGTTGACCCTCGATGAGTTCGGCTTCCACTGCGGCGACACGAGAACGACGCTCGCGCAGGTCGGCCGAAACGAGCTGCTGACGGCCTCGCAGAAGAGGCCGAGGGCGACCCTGCGACTCACATCATGCTCAACGCGTCGAATCACATGACCAAAACCAACGGCGGCCACGACGTCGTCGCAGCCGCTCGACGCAACGTCGGCTAGTCGCCGGCCGAGCAGTAGGCGCGCGTCTTCGAGTACACCAACGCGCAAGGCTCAGGCATGGACTCGGTTGCCAAGCAGGGCGTTCGATGCCTGGCAGGAACAGCAGCACCCGAACGCGAAGCGGCGAGACATCCGCTATGACTCGATCGAGGCAGCGCCCGACACCGACCTACTCGACGACGAGTCGCGCCGGGCCGGTCTTGCCGCGGCCTACATGGATGCACCGCGGTCCGACCTCGACCGACTCGAAGACGATATCCTCAACCGCCGCACGACGGTCGCCGACGCGATACGCTTCTTTTTGAACGGACTCGCGGCCGACGCTTGGGTCAACCCTCGCAAGCGCGACACCTTGGACGCGGCGACCTGGCGCTCGATCGGGCGATCAGGTCGCTCTTTTTCTCGACTGCTCGAAGCCCGACGACGCGACGGGGCTCGTCGCGGCGCGTCTGTCCGACGGCTTTGCGTTGACGCTCGGCATGTGGAAGAGCTGAAGAGCCGGGACGTGAAACAGATGGGTGCCGCGCGACGAAGTCGACGGCGTGGTGCGGCAGACGTTCGATCTGTACCGCGTCGAGTGGGTTCGGCGCAGACCCGTCGCCGGCGAAGGATGGTGAAGACGAAGCGCTGTACTCGGCCTACCCTATCGACGGCCGGCACCGCGATTTCGCAAAGCGGCTGAAGCTCTGGGACATACCGGGGCAGCAGGGGCTCTCGGTCAAGTTCGACGTGCGGTTGCCGCATCGCGCGGCGGCCTGATTCGTAACCACGGGGTCTCCGAGTCTGGAACGGCTAGATTTTCGCCGCAGTTGCGTCATCCAGGGTGTTCGCGCGTGCGTCTGCCAGCGCCTCGACGTCTGTCTGAGCGCGATTACGCCTTCCAGATAGGTACTTGCCCATGTCCATCGTTAATGGAGTTTCCTCGGCTGCTTGCCAGAGGTATTCGGCAAACCGAGGTTCGCTCCCACTTTTCGTTATGCGGAAGGGGAGAGAGCCGAATGAGTCTCCGTCCTTCCGGTAGACGAATGCGTCGCGATCTCTCAGAATCGCTCGTACTTCTTCCAGTAGACCACTGTCACTCGGGGTGTCGTAAACCCTCTGTGCTTCGTAATCCGTCAGGTGAACGAAGAGGCCGTACTGCTCGGGAAAGTCCTCGTGGAAGATCCATAGGAGGCGAGCCCCACCGGTGATTTTGGATAGCGTGGCGGTGGGCATACCATCCCAGTGCTGCAGGATTGTAGGCATTTGGTGGACACGCTCCCCGACCCAATAGGGCACGTTAGCTGCCATCCCAACCGATCCTCTCAAGCTCCAATTCACTCAGTCTGACACGCTCCGACGCGGTCCACCAGGTGTGATGAATCGCCTCGAAGGTGAGGGCGTCTTGCTGGACTGGACACTTAGTCTGCAATTCCCCCATGTCGCCGTACACACTGACGTGCTCGGGAAGGTAGCGGGTAGGTGTCCGCATCGTGTAGTAGTGACTTGTCAAAAGGTCACCTGCCCGAAAGTATCGCACGGCGTCGCGGCGTCGAACCCTTTCGGGGGCGGTCATTCTACGGACACGTTTGCCGGCCAATTGGACAGAATGCTTTCCCTCAAGCATAGAGATATCTACCTCGACCCAAGGGTCGCGCGTGATTGATCGCCACTTCGGTTCGTCCGCGAAGTGAAAGGTGCCGTCTGCACGGTGCTTGCCCAGATGGGTCAGTGTCTCGTCAGCGGGTACCACGTCCATGTGCCTCACCTGCGGCGAATCCCAGCGCGTCAATCTCGATACCTTTCGTCTACCTGTAAGTCGGGATGCGGAGCGGCATCGTTACAATCCCATCGGCTTGTATTGTGCGTCCTTGGGCGGCCGGGCGTGCCCACGTTTGGTCCACAGGTGGGCGGTAAATCGCGGCAAGTGCGGGTAAGAGTTTGGCAGGTTTGGGCCAGGTCGAACAGCATGCGGACGCTCTACGTGTGCCGGGAAGATGTTGCGAGTCCGACTGGGGGCATCACCGTGCGGGCTCGCGTCGTCGGCGGGTCAGGACGTCCGCACGAGTTCCGCGCGCATCTGGGTGAACAGGAACAACCCCGGGCGTCGGGAGATCAGCTCGTACTCGCGGGCGACGTCGTCCATGAACTCGGGGACGGCTGCGTCGTCGAGGTGCGTGGTCCAGTCGGTGGACCCGACGGTGCACCACCGCGTGAATTCAGGTCGGGAACCGAAGTCCCATTCGACGTCGCGGACGACGAGGTCGGTGGTGTCGAGTCCTGCTGCTTTCGCGAGGTCGCGGAACTTGTCCGGTTCGACGTGGATGAACGGCGCCGTGAAGTCGGTGAAGAACTCCGCCCACCGTGGGCGCGCCGAGATGGCCATCATCACGTCCTCGACGCTGGTCCGTGGGCTAGCGCACACCATCTGGACGATCACACGGCCACCTAACACGACGCTGCGGGCGATCGCGGTCAACGCCACCTGCAGGTCGGGGACCCAGTGCAGCGCGTTGAACGACACCGCGACGTCGAACTCGCCGTCGAACGGGAGGTCGCGTACGTCGCCGATATGGAACTCGGCGCGGGCGCCGTCCGGCACAGCCCTGGACTCGGCCTTCGCGATCATTCGCGGGGAAGCGTCCACCCCGACGACCGACCCGTGGGGGAGTCGCTCGGCGATCTGGAGCGTGACGAATCCGTCGCCGCACCCCACGTCCAGCAGACGTTCGGTGCCGGCGAGGGTGAGCTCCGCGATCGACTGCTCCGCGACGGCGCGCTGCAGTGCGCCGACATCGGCGTAGCCTTCGCCGTCCCAATCGACCACGACGGCGTCCGGTTCTCTCAGGCTCCCTGGTGGTGCGGGCTGGAGTGCGCGCCGCCCCCGGACCGCGCGATGGACGCGCGGACGCGGGCCGTGGCCTGCCAGATCTGGGTGCTGTCGTGCACACTGATACACGGTATGCCCTGTTCACGGGCATTCTTGATCGCCTGCGCGTCCTGAGGGGAGCCGATGCCGTCGAGGACGTCCTCGGTGACGATCGCGCAGAGCGCGGGGCCGTCCAGCTTCCGGACGGGCTCGAGTCCGTGGACGACCATCCACTGCTTGACCATCGCCCAGTGCGACACCTCTTTGTACCGGGTGGGGTTTCCGATGAAGAGAACCCGACGGGAGCGGCGGGCGCGAGCGATATCGATGTGCGTGACGGTAGCCATGGCGGAGGGTTCCTGTCCGTTGCGGGATTCCGTACTGTCAATCCCCGCTCGCACCGGTTTTGTTACGCGTCGGTTCAGGAAGTTCGCCGATCCCGCATACGTGAGTGCGAAAGAGTGCCCGAACACGCTTTGCCGCTCACGTGCGCGGGGGCCGTCAGCTGCCGAACGGGCTGCCCGACGAGCCGCCGCCGCCCGGCCCGGACGTGTCGGTGACGGTGACCTCGACGGGGTCCTCGGTGCCGTTGGTCAGCGGCGGGGCGGTGCCCCACTGCTCGAAAGACGGAATGCTCGAGCAGGACCATTGCACCGTGTACGTGCCGGGATCGACGGTGGCCCTCAGTTCGCCGTCGCCCCCGCCCATCACGGTCGTCGGGCCTACGAAGACGGTGGGCGTGGTTTCGCCCTCCGTGAGGATGTTCAGCACGCACACCACCGCCCCGGGGACGGCGTATTCGACATCCATGACCACCGCGTTCCCTTCCACGGCGATATCCACGGCGAGGTCTTCGGGTGCTGCGTACGCCGTGGGTGCGGCGAGTAGACCCATGCCTGTGACTGCGGCGGCAATTCCTGCGGTTCGTGCGATCGTGACCTTCATCGGTGCATCCTTCCGGACTTCTCGGTTGCCGGTTTCGATACGAGCGAGGAGTCACCCGGGAGTATCGCACCTCCAACCCCGATCCGCTGGGACGCGAAAGGTGGAACACTGCTGGTCTGGGAGTTCTCAGCGTGTCGATCCGGCACCCGGTGCATCGAAGGAGACGGCGAAGTGCTCGGACGGAAGAACTACACGCCGGATGAGATCGACCACGCCGAGGCGTCCGTCGCGGGACAACTCGCCGCGTACACGTCGCTGACGGGAGCGATCGCGGGCGAGGTCACAGGCAAGAAGGTCTTCGCCGCGCTGGAGGATTTCGAGCCCCTGTTCTTCGGCAACATGGTCCTCGCGCTGGACCGCTACTTCGTCCACCGGGTGCGGGCGGTGACGGGCAAGGACTCGAACCCGCTCAACGAGGTCGAGATCCTCGCCGACTCGTTGATGGACAACGGCGGGGTCTTGCGCGGTATCAGCGTCCTGAAGTATGTCCCCGACCAGTCCGTCCTGAAGCTCGAGATCGGCGACCCGATCCGGGTGAGCGCCGACGACTTCGCCCGGCTGTCGGCAGCGTTCTTCGCGGAGCTGCGGTCGCGGTTCCTGGCATGAGCGTCTGGTTCACGTCCGACCTGCACCTTCGTCACGCGCGGCTGGTGGAGATCCGTGGCTTTGACGCGGAGATCGACGCGCACGACGAATCCATCCTCGACGGTCTGGGCACCGCCGTCGGGAGCGGCGACCAACTGTGGATACTCGGCGACGTCACCGTCGGCGGCAAAGCCGCCGAGGACTGGGCGCTCCGCGCACTGCACGAATTCTCGCGGAAACGGAACGTCGAGCTGCATCTGATCCCCGGCAATCACGACTCGTGCCATCCGATGGCGAACCGCAACAGCCGCATCCGGCAGCGGGCCTTCCTGGACACGTTCGCGTCGGTGCAGCTGTTCGCACGACGGACGGTCGCGGGCCGGACGGTGCTGCTGTCGCATTTCCCGTACACCGGCGACCACACCGAGGAGGACCGGGGCGTGAAATACCGCCTGCAGGACGGGGGAGACTGGTTGCTGCACGGACACACTCACCAATCCGCGGTGCTGGACGCCGCCGTTCATCCGCGGCAGATCCACGTCGGCTGGGACAGTTGGCGCAGACCCGTCCACGTCGACGAGGTCGCGGAGATCATCGAATCCGACGCGCCGTCTCCGTGAGCGGTGTGGCTTCGGCGCGATAGGCGCGGGGCGTCGATCCGTGGGTGGCCTTGAACAGCCGGGAGAAGTGGGCGGCGTCGGCGAAACCCCAGCGGGCACCGATGACCGAGACGGGCAGCTCGCGGTATCGGGGGTCGGCGAGATCCCGTCGGCACTGGTCGAGCCGGCGGCGCCGAATCCATCCGCTCACCGTGTCGCCCTCGGCCTCGAACATCTTCTGCAGGTGGCGCACCGAGATGTGGTGGGCGGCGGCAATCGACTGTAGATTCAGCTCGCGGTCGGCGAGCCGCTCGTCGATGAACGCGGTGACCCGGGCCTGCAGTTCGTCCCCGCGCGACCGCGGAATCAGCCCGTCGGCGAGGTGGAGTTGCTCCGCGAACGCCGCGGCGACGAGGTCGAGGACGGCGTCGCCGAGGTGCAGCGCGACGGTGGGGGAGGCGTCGGCGATCTGCTCGCCGAGTCCGCGCAACAGGGGCGTGACGACGGCGCCGAGCCCCTGCCTGCCCGACATCCGGCGCGCGGTGAGTTGCGCGATGCCGTCGGGCGGGACCCGCAGGAGGTTACGGGGGAACATCACGACCAGCATCCGGAACCGGTCGTCGAACGACAGTTGGTACGGGCGGGTCGTGTCGTAGATCGCGAAGTCGCCCGGCGTGAGCGCAGCTTCCCGGCCGTCCTGGGCGAGGACGCAGCAGCCGCCCACCTGCAGTCCGAGTTTGAAGTAGTCCGGGTTGGCGGCGCGGATCGTCCGCGGCGTGCGCCGAATGACGTGCGGGGCGGCCGTGACCTCGCTGATCCGGACCGCCCCGACCGTCGCGCCGCGCACCACGCCGCGGAAGTCGTCGTGGTCCGCGGACGTCATCTCGAGGGGGACGAACGCGTCGCTCACCGACTCGCGGAACTCGTCGAACGACACGAGAAGCCGCTCCCCGGGACGGATGGGACTGCTCACGGCCATCACCTGCTCGACACGGCTAGCTGCGTTTGACGGCTTCGCGGGCGGCGGTGCCCGACGCCATCTTCTCCAGCAACCCGATCAGGACGACCCGTTCCGACGGTGTCAGCGTCTCGGTCCACGTCTGCTCACGCTTGTTGTGCGCCGAGTACGTGCTGACGATGGCCTCGCGCCCGGCGTCCGTCAGCTCGAGATCGACCGCGCGACGGTCGCCGGCCGACGGTCGCCGGGTCACGAGCCCGTCGCGCTCGAGCGTGTTCACCAGGGCCGACACCGCAGACCTGCTCATCCCGGACAGCGACGCCACCCGCTTGGCCTCGCACGGTCCGGCGAGCCACAACACGAACAGCACCCGGAACCCGGGCCAGCTCCACCCGCTCGGCCGGTGGACCGTCGCCTCGAGGTCGTAGACGAGGGCGCTCGTCACCCGGTGCAGCGCGAGAACCAGCCGCATCGACACCGGATCGACCTCCGGCAACTCGTCCACGGTCTTGCCCACCGCGAAGTCCATGAAGGACAGGAAGTCCAAATCGCTCTGGTCGGTCGTCTCCTCGGGCATGCGTTCAGACTAGCGCCGAAACAGACATGGTCAAAGCCTTGATCAACCTCCACCCGTGAGTACATATCAACGTCGGGCGGTTAATAAGTACTCACAGGCCGCGGGCGGCAGTACCCGCGTCGACGGGCAGGACGATGCCGCTGATGTGCGCGCTGCCCTCGGCGGCGAGGAACAGCACGACGCGGGTGATCTCGGCGACGTCCAGCCACGGCACAGGCTGGGCGTGCAGGCCGGCGAACACCGGTTCCACATCCTCCGCGGCGGGTGCCTCCAGATCGGGACGCATCATCCGGTAGAGGGCGTCGTTGTGGATCATCGGAGTCGAGATGTTGCCCGGTGCAATCGCATTCACGGTGATCCCGTGCGGGGCGAGGTCGAGCGCCGCGCTCTTGGTGAGGCCGATGACGCCCCACTTCGACGCCCCGTACGCGGCCATGTTGGTGCTGCCTGCGCGGCCCAGCATCGACGAGATGGTGACGATCCGGCCGTATCCCCGCCGGATCATGCCGGGCGCGACCGCTCCGACCGTGTTGAAGACGCCGGTGAGGTTGGAACCGATCGCCTCCGACCACTGTTCCTGCGTGAGCGACTGCACCGGGGCGGCCACGGAGACACCGGCATTCGCGACCGCGATATCGATCCGCCCGAACTCGGACTCCGCCTCCGCGACGAGTGCGTCCATCGCGGCCCGGTCGGCGGTGTCCGCCTTGGCGGTGAGGCACCCGCGGCCGGTGGCGCGCACCAGTTCGGCGGTCTCGTCGAGGTCGGCGGCGGTGGCCAGGGGGTAGTTCACCGCCGGGCTGTCCTCGCAGCGGTCGCACAGCACGATGTCTGCCCCGCGTTCCGCCAGTGCCACCGCGTGGCTGCGTCCCTGGCCGCGGGCGCCGCCGGTGATCAGGGCGACTCGGCCCTGGAATTCGTTCATCGTCTTCTCTCCTGTCCGGGCGGATCAGCGCAGCTTGATGCTTCCGCCGTCCGCCATCAGTGTCTGGCCGGTCATGTATCGGGAATCGTCGGACGCGAGGAACACGGCGACGGGTGCGATGTCGGTCTCGGGGTCGCCGATGCGCTGCAGCGGAACCTTCGCGACGGAGGCGGCGGCGCGGTCGGGGAATTGTTCCTGCCAGGCGAGGACGCCCTCGGTCGCGGCGAACGGGCAGATCACGTTCACCCGGATCTGATCGGCCGCCCATTCGTTGGCCGCCACCCGGCTCACCCCGCGAATCGCTTCCTTCGCGGCGGCGTACGACGTCTGGGTGGGCATGCCGTCGAGCCCGGACCCCGACGCGAAGTTGATCACCGAACCCTTCGCCGCCTTCAACTGCTCGTAGCAGGCCTGCATGAGGTGCACCACCGGATAGAACCCGGTCTGGAACGAGAGGTCGAACATCTCCTGGGTGTGGTCGATCAGCAGCGCCTGCCGCGACGCGTGGGCGTTGTTGACCAGTACGTCCACGGATCCGAACGCCGCGACGGCGGCGTCCCGGATCTGCTCGGCGGACTCGCGCCGGGAGATGTCGGCGTTCAGAAAACGGGCGGCCGCTCCCAGTTCCTGCTCGAGTTCCCGGCCGCGTTGTTCGTCGATGTCGACGAACAGGACGTTCGCGCCCTCGCGGACGAACACCGTCGTCACGGCCCGTCCGATGCCGCCGGCGCCGCCGGTCACGATCGCCGTCTTACTGTGCAGCCTCATCGCGTGCTCCTCCTGCGATCGCGGCTCAGGCACCGGCGAGGTCGCCGGTCGCCAGCGCGACCTTCTCCAGTTCGGCGACGCTGAACGCCGCGTAGTTCTCGTACGGTCCGCGACCGGCGAAATACGGTGTGAGGAGGCCGTCGAGCTCCTCGGGTGAGAACGCGGAACCCGCGGCGTCGAAGCGGTTCTCGACCTTCGGCGCCTCCATGAGCGCGACCATCTTGCCGTAGACGACGAACACCTGCCCGGTGATCGCGTCGGCGGCGGGGGAGGCCAGGTAGTGGACGAGGGTGGCGACCCGTTCGGGGGACAGGGGGTCGAGGCCCGTGTCGCCCGGGTTCTCGCCGAACGCGCCGGCGGTCATGGCCGTCCTGGCGCGCGGGCAGATCGCGTTGGCCCGAATCCCGTAGCGGGACAGGCCCTGCGCGGTCGACAGTGTGAGGGCGGTGATGCCGGCCTTCGCGGCCGAGTAGTTGGGCTGTCCCGCGGACCCGAACAGGAACGCCTCCGACGACGTGTTGACGACCCGCCCGTACACCGGGCCGCCGGCGGTCTTGCTCGCCTCGCGCCAGTGCACGGCCGCGGCGCGCGACGTGGCGGCGTGCCCCTTCAGGTGGACGCGGATGACGTCGTCCCAGTCGGATTCGGAGAGGTTGAAAATCATCTTGTCGCGCAGGATTCCGGCGTTGTTGACGAGGATGTCCATCGATCCGAACGCGCGGACGGCCTCGTCGACGAGGTGCGCGCCGAGCGCCCAGTCGGAGACGTCACCGGTGACGGCGACGGCCCGGCCGCCGGCCGCGGTGATCTGCGAGGCGACCTCGTGTGCGGCGTCGCCCATGTCGTTGACGACGACCGCGGCTCCGGCGGCGGCGAGTGCGAGGGCTTCGGCCCGGCCGAGGCCTGCGCCGGCGCCGGTGACGACGGCGGTGCGTCCGGTGAGGCTGAGTGATTCCGTCATGGGAACTCCTGATCCGCGAAGAGAAAATTAGATTTCATTCTAGTTGTATCGCATTAACCACTGATCAGTCACTAGATGGTCGCAATATCATGCAGGAATGTTTTCTACTATTCGTGCCGCTTCGCGTCACCGGGCACCGGCTGCGGGCAGGTCTCGGTGAGTGGGAACTGTGGTCGACGTCACTGTGCGCCATGTCAGGTTTGGCGTGCTGATCCACTCGAATCCCCCGGAGCCACATATGCATAACATGCCCCTGTCCCCAGGTGAGGCGGAGCGCGCACCGCTCTCACGCGGGAAGTCGTTCGCCCTCCTGGCCCTGATCATCCTTCTGGTCGAGGTCATCCCGCTCGCCTACAACTTCGTCACCCCGGCGCTGCCGGAGATCGCGAAACACTTCGGCACCGCGAACGTCGGCTGGGTGATCACGATCGTCACGCTCGTGCTCGCCGCCTCGACTCCGCTCGTCGGCAAACTCGGCGACATCTACGGCAAGAAGCGGATGATGCTCGTGTCGGCTGCGGTATTCGGCGCCGGATCACTCCTCGGAGCGCTGGCCCCCAACTTCGAACTGTTCCTCGTGGGCCGCGGCCTCCAGGGCGCGGGCATGGCGATCCTCGTGCTCGCCTACGGGCTGATCCGCGACATCCTGCCACCGTCGATCATTCCGGTGGCGGTGGGATTCGTCGCCACGGGAATGGGTGCCAGCACCATCCTCGGACCGATCATCGGCGGCTACCTCATCGACCACTTCGGCTACACCGGCGTGTTCTGGGCGCAACTTCTCCACGTCGCGGTCGTCGGTATCGCGGTCGCGATCTTCGTGCCCGAGACCGCCCTGCGCACGCGGTCGAAGCTGGACGTGCTCGGCGCGGCCATCCTCGGACTCGGCGCGTTCGTGCTGCTGTTCGGCATCGGCAAGGCAACCGCATGGGGATACACGGCACCGCAGACGCTGCTGTGCGTCGGCGGCGGGATCGCCGTTCTCGCCGGCTGGCTGCTCTACGAACGCAGGCCGAAGGAACCGCTCGTCGACCTGCAGATGCTCAGGCACGGCCCCGTCGCGAAGACGCTGGCCGCCAGCGGTTTCGTCCAGTTCGTCCTGGTCAGCCATTCGATGCTCATCCCGATGTTCGTGATGACCGATCCCGACCTCGGTCTCGGCTACGGATTCGGCGTCACCGCCCTCGCCGTCGCGATCTACACCGTTCCGACGGGTGTCGTGTCGATGATCGCGGGCCCGGTGGGCGGCTACTTCACCCGGCGCATCGGCCCGGCGCCGGTTCTGGTGTTCGGCGGCGCGTCCCTCGCGCTCGGGTCGTTCCTGCTCGCCACCCTGCACGACTCGACGGTCCAGATGATGTTCGGACAGTTGGTGATCGGTCTGGGTCTCGGTTCCGCGTCGGCGACGCTGCCGAACCTCATCATGCGCACCGTCCCCGCGCAGACGCAGGGGATCGCAGGCGGGATGCTGAACCTGTCCGGTTCGCTGGGCAGCGCGATCGGCAGTCAGGTGATGATCGCGATCGTCGCGATCCCCGGTGTCGTGCTGGTGGGCCGCGCCGCGCAGTACTCGGAGAAGGGGTTCGTGTACGCCTTCTCCACGCTCGCCGTCGCCGGACTGCTGGCCGCGCTGATGGGACTTCTCCTCACCCGCAACAAGATCGAGCGTCCGGTCGACACGGCGGTACCCACGTCGGAGATGGTCGCCTGACAATTCCAAGCGCAGACGATACGAGGCCCGCAGCATCTGCGGGCCTCGTTTCGGTGCAGCTGACGCCGAACTCAGGCGCGCACACCGGCCGCCAGCAGGGTGCGCGCCTCCTCGCGGCCGTCGAGCAGCCGATTGACGCGGCGGGTCACCTTCCACTCGCCGTCGATCTTGGCGAGCTCCCACCGGTTTGCGGTGATCCGGTGGACCCGGAACCCGGCGTCGTCGTGAACGATCAACTGCGACTTGCACGTGGCCACCGCGGTGTCGCCGTCGACGCGCACGTGCCCGGGCTCCAGCATGTGCGCGCAGCCCCCGCCGATCCAGCTCTGATGTGCCTGCGACTGCACCATCGCCGTGATGGCCGCGTGCCCGCGCATCACCCCGGTGTCGACGTCGTACACGCCGTCCTCGGTCCACAGCCGCGCGACGGCGTCGGCCGAGCCGCTGTCGATGGCGGGACCGTAGGCGGTCATCAGCTCGAGGATGGCGAGCTTGTCCTCGAGGGCGGTGACGCGTTCGGCGAGTGTGCGGACGAGTTCTTCGGTGCCGGTCATGGGCGGATCCTGTCTTCGGTCGTGGTGCGGAAGGTGAGGCCGAGTTCGTCGCCCAGCTGCCGGAGGGCGTCCAGTTGCTCGCAGTAGTGAGCTGCACTCGTGGACGCGAGGGTGGCGCTGACGACGGTGGTGCCGGCGTCGCGTCGGCGTTCGAGGGCGCGGGCCACGGTGTCGCGGGAGCCGATCGGGTCGAGCGGCGCGCCGGCACTGAGGACCACCTCGAAGCCGTCGGGGAGATCGAACTCGGCGAGCAGCGCACACAACTCGTCGAGCGACAGACCGAACGGCACCCATCCGTCGCCGAGTGTCACCGCGCGGCGCAGCGATCGCCGGGTCCGGCCTCCGATCCACAGCGGGACCCGCGGCTGGACGGCGTGCGGTTCGACGACGACGCCGTCGAAGTCGAAGAACGTGCCGTGGTACTCGGGCCTCGGTTTCGACAGGGACGCCCGGAGCGCCGCGAGGGCGTCGTCGGCGCGGGCGCCGCGGTCGTCGAAGTGGGCGCCGAGCAGGTCGAATTCCTCGCGCAGGCTGCCCACGCCCAGCCCCAGCACGAGCCGGCCGCCGCTGACGACGTCGAGCGTGCCGTAGCGTTTCGCGATCTCGAGCGGGTGGTGATAACCGAGCACCAGGACCTGGGTGGCCAGGCGGATGCCGGTGGTCTGTGCGGCGAGGAACCCGAGGGTCGCGAGCGGGTCCCAGTAGGTGCCGCCGCGCTCGACCGCGACGTCGGTGGGGACGGCGACGTGCTCGCTGCACGTGAGGTGGTGGTAGCCGAGGCGGTCGGCCGTGCGGGCGATCGCGGTCAACTCCGCGATGCCGGCGCCGAGTTCCCAGTCCGCGCGGACGGCGGGGTGCGCGATGACGATGGGCGGGGCGATTCCTATGTGCATCAGTTGGTTACTCCGCTGTCGGGGTTCGGTCTGTCGTCACCGTTGTAGTGGAGGCACCCGCGGGGTGCGCGGACATTCCCGGTGACCGGACGCGGCGGTTGTCCGATTCCTTCCCCGCGGCGGGCGCGGCTGGTACATTTTAAGAATTCATTTCAGTTTTTGTCGGACGTATGCGTGTGACCAGGATATTTGGAGGCGTCGATGACTGTCGTCGATTCGGATGATGCACTGTCGGTACCCGCTGCGAAGAAGGATCTACCGCCGTCGATGGTCGAGCGGATGACGCTGATCCTCGACGCGTTCGACGGCCGCACGTCGCGCCTGACCCTCGAGGAGGTGGCGTGCCGCACCCGGCTGCCACGGTCCACGGTTCACCGCATCCTCGACCAACTGGTTCGCCTCGACTGGGTCGACCACGCCAGCTTCGGCTACTGCCTCGGGCGGCGGGCGATGGGACTCGGCGGCGGCGACAACGGACACGGTCAGGTTCGGGCCGCGGCCGCGCCGCTGCTGCACGAACTGCACATGCAGACCGGAATGGTCGTGCACCTGGCCGTGCTGGACGGCGCGGAGAGCGTGTACCTGGACAAGGTGGGCGGGCGGATGGCCGCGAGCCTACCGTCGCGGGTGGGTGGGCGCGTGCCCGCCTACACGACGGCGGGCGGCAAGGCGATGCTCGCGTGGGTCGACCCGGAACAGGTCGATGGCATGTACGGGCCGCGGCTCAGCCGGAGCACCGACCGCACGATCACCGAACTGTCCACACTGCACCAGGAACTCAACCGGATCCGGCAGCGCCGCGGTCTCGCCTTCGAGCGCGGGGAGGCGGTGCGCGGAATCGGATGCGTCGGTGTCGCGGTCCGCAGCGCCGACGGGCCGGTCGCCGGCATCTCGCTGTGCGGAGACGCGCGCACCGTCCAACTCGAGCGCGTCGCCCCGCTCGTCGTCGACGCCGCCCGGGAAGTCACCCGGACGCTGCACCCCGAACTGGGAACGCCCCGCCGCGGCCGCCGGACCCCGGAGATCCCGGACAGCTCGTGGTCGACCGAGACCCTCGACCAGCTGCTCGCGGTGCAGTCGGGGCAATGGCTGTAGCGCCCGTGCGTGCGTGACGAGTCCCTGGACTCTTTACGCACGCACGGGGCGCGGGGCGGCATCGAGGCCGAAACCGCCCCGGAAGAACACCATCGGCCGCTCCTCACACACCGATTCCAGTTCCCGGACACGTCCGATCACGACGTCGTGATCGCCGGCGGTGTGCACGGACTGCACGTCCGCGTGCACGCGCAGAAGGACCCCCGGCAGCGACGGCGTCGACCACCGCGACGGCTCCCACGCGAGCCCGTCGAACTTGGCGCCCCGGCTCGACCCGAACCGGGCGCAGAGGTCCGTCTGGTCCTCGTGCAGCACGTTGATCGTGAACCGCCCCGACCGCCGGATGCGCGGCCATGCCCGGCCGCGGTGATCGGCGCAGAACAGGATCAGCGGCGGCTCCAGAGACACCGACGCGAACGACTGGCATGTGAAACCCACCGGGCCCTCCGTGTCGAGTCCCGTCACGACCGTGACCCCGCTGGCGAATTGTCCTAGGGCTCGGCGCATCTCGTCCGGTGGCGGTGCGTCCGGGTGTGCCGCGGGCTTGCTTCCGGCCGGCTCGGTTGCCATCAGACCGCCTCCGATTGCTCTTGCGTCGCCGACCGATTCGGCGATCGACCCCGAGGCTAGGGACGCCCCGAACGGTCACGAGATTCCGTCTCGGTCAGTGGAAGTCCTCGCCCGGACGGTGCCGGGGCGGGGCGGTGTCTCGCTGACCGGGATCGCTCCTGTCCGAGCCGGGAACACGCTGGCAACGTGATCGAGCATGACGACTGACTCGAGTTACGAGGGCACCCTGAAGGAGCTGAAGACCGACCTCGGCGTGCTTCGCTACCACGAGGCCGGCGACGGCCCGCCACTTCTGCTGCTGCACGGCTCCGGCCCCGGCGTGACGGGATGGCGCAACTTCCGCGGCAACCTCGGCGTCTTCGCCGAGCACTTCCGCACCTTCGTCCTGGAGTTCCCGGGATTCGGGGTCAGCGACGACTTCGGCGGTCATCCGATGCTCACCGCGGGCGACGCGGTGCTCCGTTTCCTCGACGGGCTCGGACTCGACGAGGTGGCGATGCTCGGAAACTCGATGGGCGGCATCGTCGCCACCCAGTTCGCGATCGCACACCCCGACCGGGTTTCCAAGCTGATCACCATCGGCGGCGTCGGCAGGAACCTCTTCAGCCCCGGCCCCGGCGAGGGCATCAATCTCCTGATGGAGTTCACGGACGACCCCACCCGGGAACGACTGATCGCGTGGCTGCACTCGATGGTGTTCGACCCCGCGATGGTCACCGAGGAACTGATCGAGGAACGCTGGACGCAGGCCACCGACCCCGAGACCCTCGCCAGCGCCCGCAAGATGTACAGCAAGGCCGCGTTCGAGGCCGGCGCCAAGGCCGCACTCGAATCCGACGCCACCCCGTACTGGGCCCAGCTGCACAAGGTGACGGCGCCGACGCTGCTCACCTGGGGCCGCGACGACCGGGTCAGCCCGCTGGACATGGCGATCATCCCGATGCGGTCGATCCCGCGGGCGGAACTGCACGTGTTCCCGAACTGCGGGCACTGGGCGATGATCGAGCAGAAGACGGCGTTCGAGAGCGCCGTCCTCGCGTTCCTCCTCCGCAAGGACGGCAGCGGACGATGAGCGCCGCCGCAGAAACCTTCGACACCACGGTCGATTTCCTCGTCGTCGGCAGCGGTGGCGGCGGCATGGCCGCGGCGATCACCGCGGCCCACCGCGGGATCGACACCCTCGTCATCGACAAGGGTGCGACGTTCGGCGGATCCACCGCCATCTCCGGCGGCGGCATCTGGATACCCAACGCCCCGACACTGCGGGAGAAGGGTGTGATCGACTCGAGGGAGTCGATCCGCCGCTACCTCGACATCATCACCGAGGGCACCGTCGCCGCCGACCGGCTCGACGCGTTCGTCGACAAGGGGCCCGAGCTGATGGAACTCCTCGACCGCAGCCCGCACATGAAGCTGTACTGGGTGAAGGGCTACTCCGACTACCACCCGGAATACGAGGGCGGGCGGCCGCTCGGGCGCACCATCGAATGCATCCCGTTCGACACCCGGGCGCTGAAGGAGGACGAGCAGTTCCAGCGCCCCAACAGCATGAAGGGTCCGCTGGGCCTGTGGGTCACCTCGAAGGACTACCACGACCTCGCGATGGTCAAGCGTACGTGGAAGGGCCGCAAGGCGTCGCTGGTGGCGGCGTGGCGGGTGGCGTCCAACATGGTCCGCCGACGCCACATGGCGACCGGCGGACGCGCACTGGTGGCGCGGATGCGGATGATCCTCAAGGACGCCGGGGTGCCGCTGTGGCTGAAGACGTCGATGACGGAACTGATCGTCGACGGCACCGGCGCGGTCGTGGGTGTGCTCGCCGAGCGCGACGGACAGACGGTCCGGATCGGCGCCCGCCGCGGCGTGCTGCTCGCGACCGGCGGGTTCGACCACAACCAGGACATGCGGGCCAAGTACCTGCCCCGGCACGGCGTTCCGGACGTCAGCGCCGGCGCCCGTGAGAACACCGGCGACGGCATCGTCGCCGGCCAGAAGCTCGGCGCCGCAGTCGACCTCATGGACGACGCCTGGTGGATGCCGTCGGTGCTGCACCCGATGGGCGCTGTGATCCCGCTCGTCTCGGAGCGGTGCATTCCGCCGTCCGTCATCGTGAACGGCCGCGGCGAACGCTTCACCAACGAGTCGTCGCCGTACGTGAACTTCGTCCACGACCAACTCGACGGCGGCCACGTCCCGGCGTGGTTCGTCATGGACACCAAGGCGAAGTCGCGGTACCCGTTCGCGCAGGTGCTGCCGGGTGTGCCGTTCCCGCAGGGGTTCTACGACTCCGGAGTCGTGCACAAGGCCGACACGTTGCGTGACCTCGCGGAGAAGATCGGCGTCCGAGCCGACACCCTCGTCGCCACCGTCGACCGGTTCAACGGCTTCGCCCGCAGCGGCACCGACGAGGACTTCGGCCGCGGCGACAGCGCGTACGACCGGTACTACGGCGACCCGACGATGAAGAACCCGTGCCTCGACGAGATCACGCAGGGGCCGTTCTACGCGATCCGCTGCGAGGCAGGCGACCTGGGCACGAAGGGCGGACTCGTCACCGACGCCGACGCCCGGGTGCTCCGCGCGGACGGGACCGTCATCGACGGCCTGTACGCCACCGGCAACACGTCGGCATCGGTGATGGGCAACGAATACGCAGGCGCGGGCGCGACCATCGGTCCCGCCATGGTGTTCGGCTACATCGCCGCGCAGCACGTCGCCCACGTGAGTGGCAAAGAGTCCCGGAACACACGACAGCACTCACGTGCGGGAGAGGTGGCGTGATGCTGAGCGACGCGCAGCGACTGTCCGCCGCCCACCTCCTGCGGAACGCCGAACAGAACCGCGCCCCCATCGATCCGCTGACCACCGTGTTCCCGGGCATCGACGTCGTCGACGCCTACGAGATCGCGCTGCTCAACATCCGGGCACGGCTGGCGGCGGGGGAGACGGTGTACGGCCACAAAGTCGGACTGTCCTCCGAGGTCATGCAGAAGATGATGGGCGTCGACGAACCCGACTACGGACATCTGCTGTCGAGCATGGTGTACGCAGAGGGGACGCCGATCGACACCGCGCGGTTCTGCTACCCGCGCATCGAGGTGGAGATCGGGTACGTCCTCGGCGAAACACTGCCGGGCGAGGGGTGCACCGAGGCCGACGTGCTCGCGGCCACCGAATACATCGTTCCCAGTATCGAACTGATCGACTCCCGCATCACGGACTGGAAGATCGGGCTCGCCGACACCATCGCCGACAACGCGTCCTCGGCCGGAGTGATCCTCGGCGCCGGACGGGTGGAACCGGCGAACGTCGACATCGGAGCGATCTCCGCGGTGCTCTACCAGGGCGAGGACGAGATCGCGCGGGGCGAGGCGTCGGCGGTGCTCGGCAATCCCACGAAGGCCGTGGCCTGGCTGGCGCGGAAGGTCGCGAGCTTCGGAGTGCGGCTCGAGGCCGGGCACGTGATCCTGCCCGGCTCCTGCACCCGCGCGATCGACGCCCGCCCCGGCGACGTGTTCCGCGCCGACTTCAGTGACATCGGTTCCGTATCAGTAGAATTCAAGTAAGGCGACAATTGTGACCAAGGCTCTCGCCGCGATCGTCGGATCCGGCAACATCGGCACCGACCTGATGTACAAACTCCTCCGCTCGGAGATCATCGAGCCCCGCTGGATGATCGGCGTCGACCCCGACAGCGAGGGACTGAAGCGCGCCGCCGACCGGGGTGTGATCGCCAGCGCCGAGGGCGTCGACTGGCTGCTCGCCCAGGACGAGCGCCCCGACATCGTCTTCGAGGCCACCTCGGCCTACGTGCACCGGGCGAACGCGCCCCGCTACCGGGAACTCGGCATCCAGGCCGTCGACCTCACCCCCGCCGCGCTCGGACCCGCGGTCGTGCCCGCCGTGAACATGGGCGAGCACCGCACCGCTCCGAACGTCAACCTCATCACGTGCGGCGGCCAGGCGACCATCCCCATGGTCCATGCCGTCTCGCGGATCACCGACGTCGCGTACGCCGAGATCGTCGCCAGCGTGGCCTCGCCGTCCGCGGGCCCGGGTACCCGCGCGAACATCGACGAGTTCACGATCACCACGAGCCGCGGCATCGAGACGATCGGCGGGGCGAAGAAGGGCAAGGCGATCATCATCCTGAACCCGGCCGAACCGCCGATGTTCATGAAGGACACCGTGTTCTGCTCCATTCCCGCCGACGCCGACCGCGGCGCCATCACCGCGTCCATCCACGACGTCGCGGCATCCGTGCAGGCGTACGTCCCCGGATACCGTCTGCGCGCCGAACCGCAATTCGACGACCCGACGCCGATCAGTGGAGGACTGGCCCGCGTCGGCATCTTCCTCGAGGTCGAGGGCGCCGGGGACTTCCTGCCGCCATACTCCGGCAACCTCGACATCATGACCGCCGCCGCCACCAAGGTCGGCGAGAGCTTCGCGACGCAGATCCTCGGCGCAAGCGTCTGAGCGCGTCCGCCCCACATTCACTCTTCGAAGGACTACCGATGCCTTACAGTGCCGAACTCGACATCCGGGTGACGGACTCGTCGCTGCGCGACGGCTCCCACGCCAAGCGACACCAGTTCACCGTCGACCACGTCCGCTCGATCGTCGGGGCTCTCGACGCCGCCGGGGTCCCGGTCATCGAGGTCACGCACGGCGACGGACTCGGCGGTTCCTCGTTCAACTACGGCTTCAGCCACACCCCGGAACAGGAACTGATCAAGGCCGCGGTGGAGACGGCGGAACGGGCGAGGATCGCGTTCCTCATGCTCCCCGGACTGGGTGTCCAGTCCGACATCCGGGAGGCCGCGGACAACGGCGCGAGCATCTGCCGCATCGCCACGCACTGCACCGAAGCCGACATCTCCGTGCAACATTTCGGGCTCGCCCGCGAACTCGGGCTGGAGACGGTCGGGTTCCTGATGATGTCCCATAGCCAGCCGCCGGAGGTTCTCGCGCAGCAGGCGCGGATCATGGCGGATGCCGGCTGCCAGTGCGTGTACGTGGTGGACTCGGCCGGAGCGCTGATCCTGAACGCCGTCAGCGACCGTGTGTCCGCCTTGGTGACCGAACTCGGCGACGACGCGCAGGTCGGTTTCCACGGGCACGAGAACCTCGGCCTCGGTGTCGCCAACTCGGTGCTTGCCGTCGAGGCGGGCGCCTTGCAGATCGACGGCTCCACCCGGCGTTTCGGCGCCGGCGCGGGCAACACCCCGGTCGAGGCGTTCGCGGCAGTCGCCGAGAAGCTCGGAATCCGCACCGGCATCGACACTCTGAAGATCATCGACGCCGCCGAGGACGTCGTCCGGCCGATCATGGACGGCGACTGCCTGCTCGACCGGCTGTCGCTGACCATGGGCTACGCGGGCGTGTACTCCAGCTTCCTCAAGCACGCCGACTCCCACGCCCGCCGGTACGGCGTGTCCGGTGCGGAAATCCTCATCGAGGCCGGCAGGCGCAAGCTCGTCGGCGGTCAGGAAGACCAGCTGATCGAGATCGCCCTCGGACTCGCAGGCCGGAAGTCCGCGAGTTCCGCAGTCGCCGAGAAGAAGTCCGCCTAGGCGTTCCGCCGGGTACCGACACCAGAAAGCCGAGATCATCATGGGCCAGGTTCTTGACAGGATCGAACAGTACGCGGACGAGATCCGCGCGGAGGGCGTCGAGGGCGACAAGCTGATGCGCCTGTCGGACACGTCCGCGAAGAGGCTGCGCGACTCCGGGGTGATGCGGATGCTGCAGCCCAAGGAGTACGGCGGATACGAATCGCATCCGCGTGAATTCGCGGAGACCGCGATGGGCATCGGCGCCATCGACGGAGCCGCGGGCTGGGTCAGCGGCATCGTCGGCGTCCACCCGTGGGAGCTGGCGTTCTTCGACCGCACCGCGCAGGACGAGGTGTGGGGCGAGGACTCCGACATGTGGATGGCGTCGCCGTACGCCCCGATGGGGGTGGCCGTGCCCGTGGACGGCGGCTACGTCCTCAACGGACGGTGGTCGTTCTCCTCGGGCACCGACCACTGCGGGTGGGTCATGATCGGCGCCGCCGTCGGCGACCAGGACGGCAACCGGGTGATGCCCCCGAAGATCCTGCACGTGCTGCTGCCGCGCTCGGACTACGACATCGACCAGGACAGCTGGAACGTCGTCGGACTACGCGGCACCGGGTCCAAGGACCTGATCGTCAAGGACGCATTCATCCCGCAGCACCGGACGCTGCAGGCCGACAAGGTCTTCGACGGTTCCGCGCCGAAGGAGTTCGGCCGCACCCAGACGCTCTACAACTTCCCGTTCTCGTGCATCTTCCCGCTCGGCATCACGTCCTCGCTCATCGGCATCGCCGAGGGCGCGCTGGCCTGCCACCTCAACGCGCAACGCGAACGCGTCACCGTCTCCGGCACCCCGATCAAGGACGACCCCTACGTGCTGTTCGCGATCGGCGAGGCGGCCGCGGAGATCGCGGCGTCGCGGGCGGCGATCCTGGAGACGGTCGACCGGTTCTGGGACATGACCGAGAAGGGGCAGGACATCTCGTTCGAACTCCGCTCCATCGGTCGGCGCACCCAGACGGCCGCCGCCTGGCGGGCGGTGCGCGCCGTGGACGAGATCTTCGCGCGCTCCGGCGGCGGTGCGCTCCAACTGAAGACGCCCATGCAGCGTTTCTGGCGGGACGCCCACGCCGGCCTGTCCCACGCCATCCACGTGCCGGGATCGATCTTCCACTCGTCGGCCCTCACCCAGCTCGGTGGCGAACCCCAGGGCATCCACCGCTCCATGATCTAGGCGCTTCGCGCCCGTGAGTGGTTAAGGAGTCCAGGGACTCGTCAACCACGCACGGGCGGCGGAGCCGCCTCCAGGAAAGGACTTCACATGACCGACATCCGAGGGCTCGGCTATCTGCGGATCCAGACGAAGGACGTGCCACGCTGGCGGGAGCTGGTGGTGGACGGGCTGGGCATGGCCGAGGGGTCGGGCCCCGAGCCCGGCGGCCTGTACCTGCGCGTCGACGAGCGGCGGTCACGGCTGATCGTCCTGCCCGGCGACACGGACAAGGCGCTCGCCGTGGGGTGGGAGGTGCGCGACCAGTTCGCACTCCAGCGAGTGCGGGAGCAGGTGGAGAAGTCGGGCGTCGCGGTCGACGTCCTGTCCGAGGAGGAGTCGCGCTACCGCGACGCCGAACAGGTGATCGCGTTCGACGATCCGTCCGGCACCCGGGTGGAGGTGTTCTTCGGGCCGGTGCTCGACCACAGTCCCGTCGTCACCCCGCACGGAGGCCGCTTCGTCACCGGCGCGCAGGGGCTGGGCCACGTGGTCCTCCCGACGCCGGCGTTCGAGGAGGCCTACACGTTCTACACCGAGATGCTCGGGTTCCTGCCCCGCGGCGCGATCCGCCTCGGACCGGCCGACGCCCCGGGACCGGCCCGCCGCGTGCGGTTCATGGGCGTCAACCAGCGCCATCACAGCCTCGCGTTGTGCCCCGCACCGCACAGCGGCGAACCCGGGATGGTGCACCTGATGACGGAGGTCGACTCCCTCGACGCCGTCGGGCAGGCCCTCGACCGGCTCGGCACGCTCGGCTTCTCCATCTCGTCGACCCTCGGCCGTCACACCAACGACCGCATGGTGTCGTTCTACGTGCGCGCCCCCGGCGGCTGGGACCTCGAATTCGGCACGGAGGGCATGCTCGTCGACGAGGCGCACTACACCGCCGAGGAGATCACCGCGGACAGTTACTGGGGCCACGACTGGTCGGGTTCCGAGCCGCTGGCGGCGTTCTCATGACGGTCTCGCGCGCCCGGATCGGCGCGGTGGCCGCGCTCGTCCTCCTCGGTGGAAGTGCCTGTTCCAGTGCGGCTTCCGAGACTGTCACCGACACGTCGCCCCGGCCGGGTCAGCTACTCTCGTCCCGCGCCGTCGATGACGGTCCGGCATTGCCGAGCGCCGCGCGGACCGAGGTGATCACCTATGCGTCGCAGGACGGCAACGGTGACCCGGTCGTGGTGTCGGGCACCGTGGCGATTCCCCGCACGCCGGCACCCGACGGCGGGTATCCGGTGATCAGCTGGGCGCACGGCACCACCGGCGTCGCGGACGCTTGCGCCCCGTCCGCGGATTTCGCGGGCGGCCCCGCCCACAGTTACCTCTCCGGGGTCAATGCGTCCCTCGACGACTGGGTGGCGAAGGGGTACGCGGTGGTGAGCACGGACTACCAGGGTCTGGGGACGCCGGGAATCCATCCGTACATCAACGGTGACACGGAGGTGAACGCCGTCGTGGACATCGTTCGCGCCGCCCGCGACGTGGATCCGGCGGTCGGCTCGACGTGGTTCGTGATCGGGCACAGCCAGGGTGGGCAGGCGGCGCTGTTCACCGCCGCGCAGGCAGGGGAGCGCGCCCCGGAACTCGACCTCGGAGGTGCCGTGGCGATCGCCCCGGGCAGCGGACTCGACCAGACGCCGCAGTACTTCCGCTCGGGTGTGCCGGGTATCGAAGCGGCCGAGGCGTTCCTCCCGCTGATCCTCCTCGGCGCGCAGGCCGCCGATCCCGCGATCGACCCGTCGGCGTTGCTGACGGAGCAGGCGCAACCGCTGCTCACGGCGGCGCGGACCGGGTGCATCGACGACATCCGGAAGGTGCCGCCCATGCCCGCGGGTCAGGTCTTCCGCCCCGACGCCGACCTGGGGCCGCTGACGGAGTACCTGGGCCGCCAGGAGCCGTCGAGGGTTCACGTGCAGGTCCCGACGCTGGTCGCGCAGAGTTCCGGTGACGTGGTGGTGAGCAAACCGTCGACGGATCTGATGGTGAAGACGTTGCAGGACAACGGGAACGAACTCACGTATCGGACGTACGAGGGTGCGGACCATCGCGGGACGATCGGGGCGTCGCAGCAGGACGCGCAGGATTTCGTCGCCGGCATTCTTGCTCGCTGAGAATGCACCCGTCAACTGTGTGTTGACAACAGGCCGTTGATGGCTTGAAGTGGTCGGGTGAATTACGGTAACACCCTGCTGACGGGCGTCGCAGCCAGCCCGGGAACCGCCGTCGGTCCTGCGCGGATCATCGTCGGCCTGGACCACTTCGCTCGCTTCCGCCCGGGCGACGTCCTCGTCTGCCGTACGACGTCGCCGGCCTGGACCCCGCTGCTGGCATGCGCCTGTGCCGTGGTCACCGAGACCGGCGGGGTGCTGGCGCACGCCGCGATCGTGGCCCGCGAGTTCGGCATCCCCGCCGTCCTG
This sequence comes from Rhodococcus sp. NPDC057529, assembly GCF_042802055.1. NCBI lineage: Bacteria > Bacillati > Actinomycetota > Actinomycetes > Mycobacteriales > Nocardiaceae > Rhodococcus > Rhodococcus sp. NPDC057529. Next base: position 149,208 of record NZ_JBHVEY010000018.1, on the reverse strand, counting down.
GCCGCGCCGATGGCCATGACCACCCTGACCGACGGCCTGCTGGTCCGCGTGGACGGCACGCACGGGCACGTCGCGGTTCCGAACGCCGGGAGGAACTGATGCCGCACCGCACTCCGACGGACATTCTGGTGTTGCATTCCGTGCGGATCCTGGGCTACGCCGAGACCGCGCGCATCGCCGCCCGTTTCGACCTGCCTGTCGAGGAGACCGTCGAGCACCTGCTCGATGCCCAGGCCCGTGGGTGGGTCACCCGCACCACCTTCGCCGAGGACAGCGGTTGGTCCCTGACCGATCTCGGGAAGGTGCACGGCGAAAGGCTGCTCGCCGCCGACCTCGACCGGTGCGGGAGTCGGACCGTGGTGGTGCAGGTCCACCGGGAGTTCCTGCCGCACAACGTCGCCGTCGCGGACGCGTGCACCGCCTGGCAGTTGGCCGAGCTGGGTATCGGCGAGGCCACCGTGACCCTCGACGAGACCACCACCCGCCTGGGAATCGCGGCGGACGCCCTGGCCGGATTCGAGGCGCGCCTGGTCGCGGGCACGGACCGATTCGCCGGCTACCACCAGCGGTTCGCCGGCGCCGTCGAGCGGGCGAGCACCGATCCGGTCTGGATCAGCGCGACCGACCGCGACTCCTGCCACCGCGTCTGGTTCGAGTTCCACGAGGACCTCATCGCGTCCCTCGGCCTCGCCCGGTAAGAGGCCTACTCTCAACTCATGGGCCTGCGACTGCGCGACACCGTCGGACGTCAGCTACGCGAGCTGCGCTACGAGCCGACGGCGAAGCGGATCCGTGCCGAGCTGAACGGGACCACGGTGGTCGACAGTGACCGTGCGGTCCTGGTCTGGGAACCACGGCGCGTCGTTCCCACCTACGCGGTGCCGGCGGAGGACATCGACGCGGAGTTGTCGCCGGAGCCACCGGGTTCGGTGCAGGCCGAGGGCGACGTCGGCTTCGCCCTGCCGGACGTGACGACGATGCCGGTGCTCGATCCCCGGATACCGTTCTCGGTGCACAGTGCGGAGGGCGAGCCCGTCGCGATCCGTATCGACGGAGCACGGTACGCCCTGGGGTTCCGGCCCGTCGACGCAGACCTGGCCGGATACGTGGTTCTCGACTTCGACGGCTTCGACCGCTGGCTGGAGGAGGACGACGAGATCGTCGGCCATCCGCACGACCCGTTCCAGCGCATCGATGTTCGCCGCACGTCCCGCCACATCCGGATGTCGCTGGGCGACACCCTCCTCGCCGACACTCGGCGTGCGAAAATGCTGTTCGAAACGCTGCTTCCGGTGCGGTACTACCTGCCGCCCGACGACGTCGTCGCGGAACTGCAACCGAGTGCGACGACGACGTACTGCGCCTACAAGGGCAAGGCCGCCTACCGGTCCGCGGTCACCGCCGGCGGCGTGCTCCACGACATCGCGTGGCGATACGACGAGCCCCTCGTCGACGCGTCGGAAGTCCGGGGACTCGTGGCGTTCTTCGACGAGCGGCTCGATCTGGTCGTCGACGGTGTGGCCCGGCCGCGGCCGGAAACGCCCTGGTCCTAGTACTCCTCGCGGGCGCCGGGATCGGCGCGCCCGAGTGCGATCGCGAGTGCCCGGGCCTCGTGAGCATGCCCGAGCAACTCGTATCCGACGACGGTGACGACCGGTGCCAGCATCACCACGATCAGGCACCACGCCATCGACACACCCTGCGCCGCCAGCACGAGTGCGAGCGCGATCGTCGCCGCGGTCAGGACGAGGAGCAGGATGTGGAACGGGTCGGGAACCCGCAGCAGATACGTGTACAGCAGGTACACGGCCGCGAGGTAGATCGCGACGGGGACGGCGACGGAGACCACCGTCGCGGTCGCGCCGATGTGGGAGGCGTGTTCGATGTAGTACGCCGCCACGTGCAACCCGGCCCCCACGGCGGCCAGTGCGGCGAAGACCACGATGTGGCTGTACCCCCAGACGAACGAGCGGCGGCGATACACCGCGAGCACCTCGGCCGACGGCAGAGTGTAGTACACCCACCACAATCCGAACGTGAGTCCGATGCCCGCGACGGCGACGAGTACCGCGTCGAGCGACCACCCCTGGTGTTCGACGACGGCGGACAGTGAGGCGACCGTGCCGATCACACCCTCGCCGAGCGTGATGATCACGAGCAGGCCGTGACGCTCGACGATGTGGTGTGCGTGCCAGGGTGTTCCGCCCTTGTACCGTTCGGCGATGACGGGGCTGCTCATCTCGACGAGGATGAGGACGGCGCCGAGGCCGAACGCGTACTCGACGGTGAGGGGTGCGATCGCCAGCGTCACCCAGCCGATCTGTGCGAGAACGAGCGCCGTGGCGTACGTCAGCGACGCCGAGCGGTGGTCGGGGTCGTGTCTGGCGGCGCGCAACCACTGGAACACCATGGCGACCCGCATGACGATGTACCCGGACACCATGACGGTGTTGTCGAGTTCGACTCCGCGGTCGATGGATGCGAACATCTGCGGCATGCCGAGCGCCAGGACGATGACGCCGATCATCTGGACCATGGTGGTGACGCGGTAGATCCAGTCGTCGGTGTCGTAGGCCGAGGCGAACCAGGAGAAGTTGATCCAGGCCCAGATGATCGAGAACATCGCGAACGAGAAACCCGCCAGCCCGGCGCCGACGTGTCCTTCGGCGAGGAGGTGGGCGAACTGATTGCCTGCGACACCGAACGCGACGACGAACGTCAGGTCGAACAGCAACTCCAACGGCGTTGCCGCACGGTGTTCCTCGTCCGGGTCGCGTCCAACCATCTTCTGGACGCGGTGGGCGAGGCTCCCGCCGTTCGATGCCGATTCTTCGGGCGCGTTCACGGCTGCGCCGTTACGGCGTCGCCTGGTCTGCCTGCACCACGAGGTCGGCGACAGCGACGGGCTGGGACACCAGGACGGCGTGCGACGCGGGGATCTCCGTGATCTGCGCCCCCGCCCGGGTGGCCATGAACCGCTCGGACGCCGCCGGAATCACCAGATCGTTCTGAGCGACCATGGCCCAGCTGGGAGTCGACGCCCACGACGGCGCACCGCTGGGTTCGAGGTTCGCGACCAGCGCGGCGGACCGCTGGTGCGCGAGCATGTCGGCGGCCGTCGCGTCGGACACGTCCGGCGCGAACACCCGATGGAAGTCGGCCGGGTTGATGTAGCCGTCGAGGTTTCTGCCCGCGATCCCGGTGGGATCGTTCTCGACGACCTTCACCTGCAGCACCGGCGGCAGCAGCTGGCTGCCGGGGAACCGGATCGGGTCGAGGTTCAGCATCACCGGCTCGCCCTGCGCCGGGGCGAATGCCGCCACGTAGACGAGGGCCTCGACGTTCGGCGAGTGCACATTGGTGATGACGGCGCCGCCGTACGAGTGACCGACGAGCACCACCGGTCCCGGGATGTCCGCGAGCACCTTCTCGATGGCGGCGGAATCGTACGCCGGTCCGCGTAGCGGGTTGTCCGGGACGACGACGTCGTACCCGCGACCACGCAGGTCCGCGGCCACCGCGTCCCAACTGGTCGTGTCGGCGAACGCGCCGTGGACCAGCACCACCGTCGGCAGATCCTGGGCGAGGGCCGGTCCGGCCCCGACGGTGAGCGTGCCGGCCGCGGCGATCGCGCACGCGGCGACGGCGGTTCGAAGTCGAAGAAGTCGCATCACTCGTCTCCCGGATCGGGGCGGAACACAGTGGTCAGGGGCGAAGGGGACTGTGCGGCAGGAGCAGTCGTGCGACGAGTAGCAGTGTCGTACGACGGACGACGCCGTGGCCTGGCCCTTCGTCGCTGAGATTACTCGCCCGCAGCGCGGTCGGCATCATTTCGGCTAGCGTGAGCGGAGGGGGACATTCCGCTCGTCCATGCACGCTCCGCCGTCGTCAGGAGGAACCCCGTGGATCTCGCATTGCGCGGCACCGTCGCCGTGGTCACCGGAGCCAGCAAGGGTATCGGGCTCGCCATCACCCGGGCACTCGCCGCGGAAGGTGCCTTCGTGGTGGCGGGGGCGCGTTCGCCCGGCCCGGAACTGGAAGAACTGGTCCACAGCGGAAACGTGGAGGCGGTGAGCGTCGACCTGTCGACCCCCACCGGCCCGGGCGAACTCGTTGCCGCCGCCGCTGCCCGTGGCAGACTCGGCGTCGTCGTCAACAACGTCGGCGCCGCCCACCCCAGGCTGACCGGGTTCCTCGACGTGACCGACGACGACTGGATCACGACGATGAATCTCAACCTGATGTCGGCGGTGCGGACGATCCGGGCCGCGCTGCCCGCGATGATCGCCGCGGGCCGGGGCAGCATCGTGACCACGAGTTCGGTCAACAGTTTCCTGCCCGACCCCACCGTCATCGACTACTGCGCGTCCAAGGCCGCGCTCACCAACTTCTCGAAAGCTCTGTCGAAAGAGATGGGACCGTTGGGCGTTCGGGTGAACACCGTCAGCCCCGGCCCGGTGTCGACCGCCCTGTGGCTCGGTGACGACGGGGTGGCCGCGACGGTGGCGCGCGCGGCGGGCGGCGACGCGGAGTCGGTGGCGGAGAATGTCGCGAAACAGGCGGTCACGGGCCGGTTCACCCGCCCGGACGAGGTGGCGGATCTGGTCGTGTTCCTCGCGAGCGACCGGGCGGGCAACGTGACGGGATCCGATTTCGTGATCGACGGCGGACTCGTCACCACCCTCTGACCGCCCGCGGACTACCGGCGACCCAGAAGTTTCCGCATGCCCTCGGCCGCGCCGCGCACGAGTGCGTCGCGGGGGAACCCGCTGCGCTTCTGCGCCGCGTCGTAGTTGCCGCCGGCCACCCAGACCGGGCCGTCGGCGAGGTGCGCGAGTCCCTCCCGGGCAACGTCTTCGGGCTCGGCGACCTTCATCCCCGGCAGATCGAAGTTCAGGCCTGCCCGGACCATTGCCGGCGTGCGGGTGACGCCGAGAACGAGTTCGACCACGTGAACCCCGAACGGCGCCAGTTCGAGCCAGAGGCTTTCCGCGAAGATCCGGCCGAATGCCTTCGATGCGGCGTAGATGCTCTGGTCTTCCGACCCCAGATAGCCGGCCAGCGAACCGACCAGCACGACCGCGCCCCGGCCGCGGTCCTTCATCCTCGCGCCGAAGTGCTGCGACAGGTGCAGTTGAGAGGTGATGTTCAGGTCGATGACTCGCTGGAAGCCGGCGAGGTCTCCGCTGACGAATTCGTGCCCGTAGCTGTTGGCTCCGGCGTTGAAGATCAGCAGCCCGACCTCGACGTCGTCGGTGGCCGTGCGGATCCGGTCGAGGGCGTCCCGGTCGAGGAGATCGAGCGCGAGGGTGCGCACCAGGACGCCGTGCGCGCGCACCTTGCCGGCGGTCTCCTCGAGGGGGCCGGGCTTGCGGGCGATCAGCACGAGGTTGATTCCCGCTCGGCCGAGTTCCTCCGCGAAGCTCGCTCCCACGCCCTCGGAGCCGCCTGCGATCACCGCCCACGGTCCGTAGTGATCGATGTCGATCATGATGTGTCCCTTCGGGAATGGTGTCAGTGGACAACGACGGGAGTCGGTACGGGGTCGGGATCGCGCACCGGGACGGCACCCGCCTGCGCGGCCCGGGCGATCGACGCGGTCAGCGCCGCGCACCCTTCCCGGGGAGCGCCGGGGCGTCCCGGTCCGGAGCCGCCGATCTCACGGCACCGGGAGCGGGCCGCGTCGTCCCACTGAATGGAGGTGTGCTCCCAGCTGTTCTTCCGGACCAGGACCCGCGCGCCGCACTCAGTGCACTGCAGCGGCTGCATCGGCTGCGCGCGCCTTCCGTGCGAGGTTCTCGTCCACTTCCCGCTTCCACGATTCCACGGGCCGGGTGGTGTCGAGTTCGAACTCGAACCGCTCGGTCATCTGCGGGGTCACCGCGGCGACGTCGACGTAGAACTGCTCGTACCACCGCCGCAGCTGGTAGACCGGACCGTCCTCCTCGCACAGCAGCGGATTCTCGATGCGGGTCTTGTTCTTCCAGATCTCGATGTCCTGTTCGAAGCCCTTCGCGATGAACGTGCCGAAATTCTTCGCCATCGCGGTGGCCGCGTCGCCGTCGAGTTCCTGGGACTTCTTGACGATGATGCCGTACTGCAGCACGAACTTGTCGGCGCTGACGGGGTAGTGGCAGTTGATCAGCACGGAGTCGACGTCGTGCGTTTCGTACCGGTACGTCAGGTCGTCGACCATGAACGACGGTCCGAAATAGGTCGCGTCCGAGCGGCTTCCGACCATCTTCGGCTGACCGGACGCGTGCGGGCGCATGTCCTCACGGGCCTGCCCGCGCATGAACTGGCTGGCGACGTGGCCCTCGAAGACGTTCTTGAAGTAGGTGGGGAACGAGAAGTGCACGTAGAAGAAGTGCGCCATGTCGACGATGTTGTCGACCACCTCGCGGCAGTTCGTGTCGACGGTGGTGCGGTACCAGACCCAGTCCGTCCACTCGTCGTCGAGGGCGCCCTCGATGCGGGGAATCGTGACGTCGGCGGGCGGCGGATTGCCTTCCGGATCGTTCCACACGAACAGCATCCCGTCCTGGTCGAGCGCGTGCCACGACCGGGTCCGCGCGAGCGGCGGCACCCGGCGCGCGTACGGAATCTTCTTGCACCGGCCGTTGCTTCCCCACCGCCAGTCGTGGAACGGGCACGCCACTTCGTCGCCCTTCACGGTGCCCTGGCTCAGATCGCCGCCCATGTGCCGGCAGTAGCCGTCGAGCACGGCGAGGTCGCCGGCACTGTCGGCGAAGACGACGAGTTTGGTGCCGAACGCCTCGACGGAGTGCGGCTTGCCGTCCCGGAAGGCCTCGGACAATCCGATGCAGTGCCATCCACGGGCGAATCGGGTGGGCGCTGCGCCGGCGTCGATCTCGCGTACCTCGACTGTCTCGGACTGTTGGGTGGTCACGATGCGTCCCGTCCTCTCCTGGGCTTGTGCGGTGCCCTGCACGCTAAGTGAGCGTGAACGGCCCGCATCGCGTGGTCCCACTGGACGGGACCGCGCGGGCGGCGGCGTTTCCCGTTGAGCGAGATGCATATCCACGCGCGGGTGCGATCGCCCTACCCTCCGACAGATGACGAACGAGGTCCTCAGATCGGTCCGCGGGCTGCTGCCGACGATCGCGGAGTGCGCGGACAAGGTCGACGAGTCGCGGCGGGTGTCCGAGCAGGTGATCCGTGAACTCGGCGACACGGGATTGTTCAAGATGCTGCAGCCCCGGCGGTACGGCGGCACAGAGAGCAATCCGGTGCACTTCTACGAGGTGGTGCGCGCCGTGTCCGGGGTGTGCGGCTCGACGGGCTGGCTGGCGTCCGTGCTCGGGGTGCACCCCTGGCATCTGGCCCTGTTCGACGACCGGGCGCAACGCGACGTGTGGGGCCACGACGATTCGGTGCTCGTGTCGTCGGCCTACGCACCCGTCGGGCGGCTCGTCCCGGTCGACGGCGGCTACCGGCTGACGGGGGAGTGGGGCTTCTCCTCGGGCTGCGAGCACGCGTCGTGGGCGCTGCTCGGCGCGATGGTCGTCGGAACCCAGGGCCGCCCGGTCGATTTCGTGACCGCGCTGGTGCCGCGGTCGGACTACCGCATCCACGACGTGTGGGACGTGGTGGGGATGCGCGGCACCGCCAGCAACGAGATCAGCGCCCGGGACGTGTTCGTTCCCGATTACCGGATCAAGAGGAACTACGAGACGGCGCAACTGCGCGGACCCGGGCAGAAGGTGAACCGCGGACCCCTGTACCGGCTGCCGTTCGCCACCCTCTTCACCACTGCCGTCGCGGCGCCCGGGGTCGGCATCGTCGCAGGATGCTACGAGCGGTATCTCACGGTCATGCGGGACCGGGTGCGGCTCAGCCTCGGTGGCGGCCGATTCGTCGACGACCAGTTCGCCCAGGTCGCGGTCGCCCGGGCGGCGTCCGAGATCGATGCCGCAATCCTGCAGATGGATCGCAACGTGCGGGAACTGTGGGAGTTGGCCGAGGCCGGTGAGGAACTCCCCATGGGCCTGCGCCTGCGGGTGCGCCGCGATCAGGTTCGCGCCACCGAGCGTGCCCTCGAGGCGATCGACCTGCTGGTCAAGACGGCCGGCGGGAGTTCGCTGTTCCGCGGCAACGCGATCGAACGGTCGTGGCGCGACGCCCACGCGGGCAGCGCGCACGTGGCCAACGAGCCCGAACGCGCCCTCGCCCTGTTCGGCAGGGGTGCGTTCGGGCTCCCGGTGGAGGACAACCTCGTGTAGTCAGCCCCGCATGTGCTGAACTGCCCGGTAGGAGAACACCATCGCAGTGCCGAGCGGCACGCCGGGACCCGGGTAGAACCGGCCGCTGAGCGATGCACTGGTGTTGCCCGCCGCGTACAGCCCGTCGATGGGGGAGCCGTCGGCGCGCAGGACGCGGGCGTCGGCGTCGGTCCGGACGCCGCCCTTGGTGCCGAGGTCGCTGAGCACGATGCGGGCCGCATGGAACGGGCCCTGCGACACCGGGCTCAGCGCCGGGTTGGGCGGGGCGTCCGCACCCGTGCCGGGCGGGCAGAAGAAGTTGTCGTACGGATCCTCTCCCCGGTGGAACGCCTCGTCGACGCCGTGCTTGGCGAAGTCGTTGAATTGTTCGACGGTGCGGCGCAGAGCGTCTGCGGGAACGCCGATCTTCTCCGCGAGCTCCTCGACCGTGTCCGCCGACACCCAAGTGCCCGCCGCGTGATGCTTCTCGGCGGAGATCTGCGGAATGGAGATGGCAGGCAACACGGGCCCGCCCTCCTTCGAATCGAAGACGAGGTAGGACGCGGCGCTGCCGTGTTCGATCATCGCGCGGCCGAACTGGTCGTACGGCAGCGACTCGTTGAGGTACCGCTCTCCGGACGTGTCGACCAGAATTCCGCCGCGCACACCCACCATGAAAGCGCCGGAGCCGTCCGGAAGTTCGACGCCGGGGCACCACCACGCCTCGTCGAGCAGCGCGGTGTCCGCGCCGACCTCCACCGCCGCCTGCAGGAGGTCACCGGTGTTCGCGCCGCGCGGGCCCATGCTCCACTCCGCCCGGCCGGGCGTTCCGTTCTCGGTGCGCAGGGCCGCGCTGCCCTCGATGCCGCCCGCCGCGAGCAGCACGCCGCGCGTCGCCCGGATGCGGAACGTCTCACCGGCCGCGTCCGTCGCCAGGACTCCGACGACCCGGCCGTCCTCGACGATGAGCGAGCGGGCCGCGGTCTCCGTGCGCAGTTCCGCGTGCCCGGTGCCGTACAGGGCCATGAGGAGACGGCCGATCAGGGCACGGCCCCCGTTCAGCGTTCCCTCGGGATGCGGTTCGCCGGCCCGGTCGACGTCGGCCTCCGGCCGGATGACCTCACGAAGTTCCCCGACCTCGTCGCCCGGCAGGTCGAGCGGGTTGATCGCGCGACCGTAGTCCATGCGGCCGGGCGCCTTGTAGTAGTCGGGGAATGCGCGCCACTCGAACTCGATGTGGGGATCGCGTTCGAGGAGGTCGACGACCTCGGGGGCGGTGCTGACGTACGCCTCCTGGCGGTCGATCTCCTCGTCTCCCACCACCGCGCGCAGGTACGTGCGCGCCTTGTCCGTGGAGTCGCCGATCCCGGCGCGCTCCTGCACCGCGGTGCCCGGCAGCCACACCGCGGCCCCCGAGTACGCGGACGTGCCGCCGAACAGTGGGGTCTTCTCGAGGACGAGGGTGCGCAAACCCTGCGAAGCGGCCGTGTACGCGCCGGTCAGGGCGCCGCCCCCCGAACCGACCACCAGCACGTCGCACTCGGTTGTCCAGTCCTGCATCGTCGTTTCCTCCGTTGATGGTCTGTGGTGACTGACGGTCCAGTCGCGGGGTTCACGCAATCGCATCCGGGCGGCGTGCGGCACGTGCGGTCCCACTCACCGGACGAAATTCGAAGCTTTGCCGATCCGGTGCGAGAATCGACACCGGATCCGGGGCTGTTGCGGAGTGAAGGGGGATCGAGGGTGCCGAGAATCGCCGAAGTGCGGGACGCTGCCGAACCGAGTTCGGAGGAACAGCGGGCCCGCCACGTCCGCATGCTCGAGGCCGCCGTCGAACTGGCGACCGAGAAGGAACTCGCCCGCGTCCAGATGCACGAGGTGGCCAAACGCGCCGGCGTCGCGATCGGGACGCTGTACCGCTACTTTCCGTCGAAGACGCACCTGTTCGTCGCGGTGATGGTCGATCAGATCGACCGGATGGGTGCCGGTTTCAAGAAGAGCGCGCCGCCGGGGGAATCGCCGCAGGACGCGGTGTACAACGTGCTCGTCCGGGCCACCCGCGGTCTGCTGCGCCGCCCGGCGCTGTCCACGGCGATGATCCAGTCCACGAGCACCGCCAACGTGGCGTCCGTGCCGGACGCGGGGAAGGTCGACCGCGCGTTCCGGCAGATCATGCTGGACGCCGCCGGGATCGAACACCCGACGGAGGAGGATCTGACGGCGTTGCGCCTGCTGGTGCAGTTGTGGTTCGGCGTGATCCAGTCCTGCCTCAACGGCCGGGTCACCATCCCCGACGCCGAATCGGACATCCGCAAGGCGTGCGACCTGCTGCTGGTCGGTCTGTCGCACCGCTGACCGGTTGCCAGGCCGGGGCCGCCTCCCCGGCGCCCCCGAAGTGACATTCATTCCTGACTGCTGAGTCGAGTCGGAATCCGTCCTTCGCATGACTAAGGGCATCGCTGTCTTCCAAGAAATAGAATAAATTCCAAAAATGAGCCGCGGACGTGTCCGCGAGCCAGAAGAACCCAAGGGAGCGGAACATGGGCAACGCCGTCATCGTCGACGCGGCACGGACACCGATCGGGCGCCGGCGCGGCGCGCTGTCCGGACTGCACCCGGCCGAACTGCTCGGCGCCGCGCAGCGGGGCGTCCTCGAACGGGCCGGTGTCGCCCCGCAGGACGTCGGGCAGATCGTCGGCGGATGCGTCACCCAGGCCGGCGAGCAGTCCAACAACGTGACCCGGCAGGCGTGGCTGCACGCCGGACTGCCGTACACGACGGCGGCCACGTCGATCGACTGCGCCTGCGGATCGTCCCAGCAGGCCGTACACGTCGTGGCGGGTCTCATCGCGTCCGGCCAGATCTCCGCCGGAATCGGGTGCGGTGTCGAGGCGATGAGCCGGGTGTTCCTCGGCCAGGCCGCCACGCCGGAGACGGGCAACCCGTACCCCGGCGACTGGTCGATCGACATGGGCGACCAGTTCACCTCCGCCCAGCGGATCGCCGACCTGCGCGGGATCAAGCGCGGCGACGTCGACGCCCTCGGCCTCGAATCGCAACGACGCGCCGCACAGGCCTGGGCGGAAGGACGATTCGACCGCGAGATCGTGCCGGTCACCGCCCCCGTCGTGGACAAGGCGGGCACACCCACCGGTGAATCCGCGGTCGTCACCCGGGACGGCGGGCTGCGGGAGACGACGGCCGACGCCCTGGCCGCACTGAAGCCGGTGATCGACGGCCACATCCACACCGCGGGCAACTCGTCCCAGATCAGCGACGGCGCCGCCGCGGTCCTGCTCATGGACGAGGATCGTGCCCGCGAACTCGGACTTCGGCCGCGGGCGAGGATCGTCGCGTCCGGCATGGTCGGCTCCGACCCCTACTACCACCTCGACGGACCGATCGACTCGACACGGATGGTCCTCGATCGCGCCGGAATGGCGCTGGGCGACATCGATCTCGTCGAGATCAACGAGGCGTTCGCGTCCGTCGTGCTGTCGTGGGCGCAGGTACACGGCGCCGACCTGTCGAAGGTCAACGTCAACGGCGGCGCCATCGCCCTCGGACATCCGGTGGGCTCCACCGGGGCCCGGCTGATCACCACCGCCCTGCACGAACTGGAACGCTCCGACAACGAAACCGCACTCGTCACGATGTGCGCCGGCGGGGCGCTGTCCACCGCCACCATCATCGAACGCATCTGAACCCCCGAACGATCGAGGCCGACATGACAATGGGATTGACCGAAGAAGAGCGCGACCTGCGCGACTCGGTGCGAGGCTGGGCCACGCGGACCGTGACCCCGGCCGTGCTCCGGCAGGCCGTCGAGGCCAAGACCGAGCAGCGACCGCTGTTCTGGAAGTCGTTGGCGGAACTGGGCGTACTGGGATTGCACCTGCCGGAGGACGTGGGCGGTGCGGGCTGCGGGCTGGTGGGCCTGGCCGTGGTCACCGAGGAACTCGGCCGGGTCCTGCTGCCCGGGCCGTTCCTGCCGACCGTGCTGCTCGGCGCCGTCCTGCACGAGTCCGGCCGCACGGGTGAGCTGTCCGGACTGGCCGACGGTACGACACTCGGCGCGGTGGCGCTGCAGCCGGGTTCGCTGCGCCTCGCCCGGGACGGCGGAACGGTGACCCTGGACGGCGAGTCGGGGTACGTCCTCGGCGGGCAGGTGGGAGACCTGTTCCTGCTCGCGGCCGCGGACGGCGACGACACCGTGTTCGTGGCGCTCACCCGCGACCGGCTCGACGTGACCGACCTGCCCAGCCACGACGTGGTGCGCCGCAACGCGACCGCGGCGGTGACCGGCCTCGAGATCACCGAGGCCGACGTCCTGCGGATCGATGCGCAGCGCGTCCTCGACTTGGCCGCGACGTTGTTCGCCGCGGAGGCGTCGGGCGTCGCCGACTGGGCCGTGACCACCGCCGCCGACTACGCCAGGGTGCGTCGGCAGTTCGGCCGTCCCATCGGCCAGTTCCAGGGCGTGAAGCACCGGGTGGCGCGGATGCTCGGCCTCGCGGAGCAGGCCCGCGTCTGCGCGTGGGACGCCGCCCGCGCGATGAGTCCCGGAACAGGTACGGCGGAGGCGTCACTCGCCGCCGCGGTCGCCGGCGCCACCGGACCCGACGCGGCGTTCTCCGTGACCAAGGACTGCATCCAGGTGCTCGGGGGCATCGGCTACACCTGGGAACACGACGCGCACCTGTACCTGCGCCGCGCGCAGTCGCTGCGGATCCTGCTGGGATCCACCGCATTCTGGCGGCGGCGCGTCGCCCGCGCGACGCTGGGCGGTGCCCGCCGGGTGCTCGGCGTCGATCTGCCGCCGGAGGCCGCGGGCATCCGAGCGGGCGTCCGCGCGGAACTCGCGGCCGCCGCGTCGATGGGCGAGACGGAACGCAGAACGCACCTCGCCGAGAAGGGGTACACCGCACCGCACCTGCCCGCACCGTGGGGCAGGGGAGCGGGTGCCGTGGAACAGCTCGTGATCGCCGAGGAACTGCGCACGGCCGCGCTGAAGCCGCACGACATGATCATCGGCAACTGGGTGGTGCCCACGCTCATCGCGCACGGCAGCGCAGTCCAGTTGCAGCGCTTCGTTCCGCCGTCGCTGCGCGGCGACCTCGTCTGGTGCCAGCTGTTCTCCGAACCCGGCGCCGGATCGGACCTGGCCGGCCTGAACACCAGGGCAACCAAGGTGGACGGCGGCTGGATGCTGCAGGGGCAGAAAGTGTGGACGTCGATGGCCCGGGACGCGGACTGGGGCATCTGCCTCGCCCGCACCGACACGACGGTCCCCAAACACAAGGGATTGTCGTACTTCCTGATCGACATGAAGGCGAGCGAGGGCCTCGACATCCGGCCGCTGCGCGAGATCACCGGCGAGGCCCTGTTCAACGAGGTGTTCCTCGACGACGTCTTCGTCCCCGACGAACTCCTCGTGGGCGAACCGGGCGACGGCTGGAAGCTGGCCCGCACCACCCTCGCCAACGAACGCGTGTCGCTGTCGCACGACTCCTCGCTGGGTTCCGGTGGGGAGGCGTTGCTGACCCTGGCCGGTGAACTGCCCGGCGGCATCGACGACGAACAGCTGACCGTGCTCGGCAAGGTCCTCTGCGACGCGCAGTCCGGCGGGCTGATGGCACTGCGCACCACCCTGCGCTCGATCGCGGGCGGGCAACCCGGCGCCGAATCGTCGATCGCGAAACTGCTCGGCGTCGAACACATCCAGCAGGTGTGGGAGGTGGCGATGGACTGGGCGGGACCGCGGGCCCTGCTCGGCGACCGGCCCCGCACGTCGGACACACAGATGTTCCTGAATTCGCAGTGCATGTCGATCGCAGGCGGCACCACCAACGTTCAGCTCAACATCATCGGCGAACGGCTGCTGGGGTTGCCCCGCGACCCGGAGCCCGGACAGGGAGCGGTGGCCTGACATGGCGATCGACGTGACGACGGCGCTGGCCGCGGACCCGACCGTGCGCGACCTGTCGTGGACCGAACGCGACGTGATGCTCTACCACCTCGGTCTCGGCGCCGGCGAAAACACCCGGGACTCCGCGGAACTGCGCTGGGTGTACGAGAAGGACCTGCGGGTGCTGCCGACATTCGCGCTCGTCGCGGGGCAGGGCATCTCGGCGGGCGACGTGCCCGCGGCCGGGCTGAGCCTGCCCGGCATCGACATCGACCTGCGCAAGATCCTGCACGGCGGCCAGTCGCTCACCGTGCACGCCCCGATCCCCACCTCGGGCGGCGCCCGGGTGTCCTCGCGGGTGGCCGACGTGTGGGACAAGGGCAAGGCCGCCGTCATCGTGCTCGAACAGACGGCCACCGACTCGGGCGGGAACCCGTTGTGGACCACGGGGATGCAGATCTGGGCCCGTGATGAGGGCGGGTTCGGCGGCTCCCCGGGACCCGAGTCGGTGGCCACGATCCCCGAACGGGAGCCCGACACGGTGCTCGTGTCCCGCACCGGGACGGCGCAGGCGCTGCTGTACCGGCTCAGCGGCGACCTCAACCCGCTGCACGCGGACCCCGAGTTCGCCGCCGCGGCCGGGTTCGAAAGGCCGATCCTGCACGGGCTCGCGTCGTACGGTGTGGTGTGCAAGGCCGTCGTCGACGGAATGCTGGACGGCGATCCCACGCGACTGCGCCACTACGCGGTGCGGTTCGCGGGCTCGGTGTACCCCGGCGACACCGTCGAGACCGCGGTCTGGCAGGAGGGCGACCGGCTCACCCTCCGCGCGACGTGCCCCGACCGGGCCGGGCAGCCGGTGCTGACCCAGGCGACGATGGAGGTGACAGGATGAGCGTCGGAACGCACCCCACGTTCGAGAACAGTCCGCCGGGAACGGTGCTCACGTCGCCACCCGACGGTTCCGCCGTCGACCGGGCGACCGGGGCCGCCCGGCGCGTGGTCGACACGCTGCTGCGCACCGACCGCGGCAACGCCAACCTCGAGCGCGTCGCGGAGGAGTTGAACAGCATCGCCGAGCACCTCGAGGAACACGCGCCCGCCGTCGCGGAGCGGCTCATCGACATGTGGAACGGCGAGGGCGTCACCCGGCACGACCCCGTCACCGGACCCGAGAACGCACTCGCACCGCCCCTGGTCCTCGAGGGACTGTCCGATGGATCGGTACAGGGCACCGTCACATTGACCATCCCGTACCAGGGGCCGCCCGGGCACGTCCACGGCGGCGTGTCCGCGCTGCTGCTCGACCACGTCCTCGGCGTCGCCAACGCCTGGGCTGGAAAGGCGGGCATGACAGCGCAGTTGAGCACCCGCTACCACCGCCCGACGCCGCTGTTCGAACCGCTCACCCTGACCGGGAAGCTGATCTCGGTCGACGGCCGCAAGATCACCACCGCCGGCGACATCCGGACCGCGGACGGCCAGGTGTGCGTCTCCGTCGAGGGACTGTTCGTCGACAAGACCGTGCCCCGCCCACGATGACCCCGTTAGAGGAGCAGACCGTGACGTCACCGCAGCGTTTCGAGAACAAGGTCGTCTTCGTCACCGGCGCCGCACGCGGGCAGGGTCGCGCCGAAGCCGTGCGGTTCGCGTCCGAGGGCGCCGACGTCATCGCGATCGATGCCTGCACCGAATTCGCGTCCACGCCCTATCCCGGCGCCACCCGGGACGACCTGGCCGAGACGGTTCGGCTCGTCGAGTCGACGGGCAGGCGGATCGTCGCGGCCACCGCCGACGTGCGCGACTTCGACGGCCTCTCGCGGGCACTGGCCGACGGCATCGACCGGCTGGGCCGCCTCGACGTCGTGATCGCAAACGCGGGCATCTGCTCGGGGGCGCTGTCGTGGGAGATCACCGCCGAGCAGTGGCAGGAGACGGTCGACGTCAATCTCACGGGAACATTCCACACCGCGAAGGCGGCGATTCCGTACCTGATCGAACAGGGTGAGGGCGGCGCCGTCGTCTTCACCAGTTCGGTGTCCGGGTTGAAGGGCACCCCGTTCACCGGGCACTACGTCGCCACCAAGCACGGCATCACCGGGCTCGCCAAGACGATGGCGAACGAACTCGGCGAGCACCGCATCCGCGTCAACACCGTGCACCCGGCCGGGGTCGACACCGGCATGAAGATGCGCGACCTGCACCCGCTCATCACGAAGTACGCGTCGACTCTCGGCTCGATCTACCAGAACACGCTGCCCTACACCATCACCCAGCCGGAAGACGTCGCCGCCGTCGTCGCCTGGGTGTGTTCCGACGAAGCGAAGTACATCACCGGGGCGCAGATCCCCGTCGATCTCGGCAACCTCATCCGCTGACGTTCGCCCCGTCCTTCCTCGCCCGAATGCCGCGCGGGTGCAGTTCGACTGCACCCCCGCGGCATTCGGCTGTCAGACGGTGATGTCGCGGCGGATCATCTTGCCGGTCGCGTTGCGGGGCAGCAGGTCCGTGCTGATCCGCCAGCGGGTCGGGACCTTGAAATACGACAGGCGATCAGCCGCGTAGTCCCGCAGTTCCGCCTCGGTGGCCGCAGCACCCGGTCGCAACACCACCACGGCGGCCACCTCCTGCCCCAGATCCTCGTGGGGTGTCCCGATCACCGCGCACTCGAGCACGTCGGGGTGCTCGTCGAGGCACTGCTCGATCTCGATGGGATACACGTTTTCGCCGCCGCGCAGGATCAGATCCGAGCGACGTCCGGTCAGCCGGAGGCGGCCGTTCTCGACGATCCCGAAGTCGCCGGTCCGGAGCCACCGGCCCGGGGCGATCGCGGCGGCGGTGGCGGCCTCGTCCTCCCAGTAGCCGAGCATCACGAACGGGCTGCGCACGCACACCTCACCCTCGACGCCGTCGGGCAGCCACTCTCCAAACGGGTCGCGGATCTCCATGCTCACGGTGATGATAGGCCGCCCCAGGGTGCCCGGGAACTGCTCGAGTTCGGGGGCGGTGGCCACGGCGATCGCGGTACTGCACTCGGTGAGCCCGTAGCTGTCGACGAGCGCGTTGCGCGCGAACGGCACCCTCTCGCGAAGACGTCCCTGGAACGCGACCGACGACGGCGCGGAGGCCAGTGAGAACGACGTGAGCGACGACAGGTCGTACCTGCCCAGGTTCTCGTGCTCCACCAGTCGGGACGCCATGGTGGGCACCGCGCCCCAGTTGGTGACGCGTTCCCGCTCGACGAGACGGAGCACGGCGTCGACGTCGAATCTGCCCTCGTGCATGACGACCGCCCCGCCCGTCGCCAGCCGCGGAATCACCAGATTGTGCAGGCTCGCGATGTGGAACAGGGGCGACGTCAGAAGGTAGCGGAGCGGACTCGGCACGTCGGGATCGACGGGCCGTCCACTGAATTCCCCGACCACGGCGTCGCTGAAGCGGTGGTAGTCGACGACGGCCAGGATGTTGCGCTGCGAGTGCAACGCCCCCTTGGGCCTGCCGCTCGTGCCGCTGGTGTAGAGGATGGCGGCGGGATCGTCCTCGTCGACGTCCGTGTGCGGCATCGGTGAACCTGCGTACCGCGCGAAGATCGCGGGTAGGTCCTCCTCCATCGTGAGGACCGGGACGTCGGCGCCGACCGCCGCGAGCGTCGCGGCGCGTTTCGCGTCGGCGATCACCACGGTGGGGCGACTGTGTGTCAGCCCGTACTCGACCTCCCGTGGAACCCACCAGCCGTTCAATCCGACGCTGATGGCGCCGAGCACCTGGGTGGCCCAGAACGCGACCACCCACTCGGGGGTGTTCGCGGCGAGGATCGCCACCCGGTCACCCTTGCCGACGCCGTGGTCCTCGCGCAGCGCTGTGGCCAGGGCCGCGACCGCGGCGGCGTGCTCGGTGTAGGACATCCGGCGCTCGGCGGTCACGACGTAGTCGCGGTCGCCCCACCTCAGTGACGTGGTGAGGAGTTCGCCGACCGAGCGTCCACGGTTCTTCATCACCGGCATCCGGGTGCCGAGCACCGGTTCCTCGACGAGCTCGAACCGTCCACCGGGTCCGGTGAGACGCGACATCACCTGATCCAGGTGCAACTGTGGATCTGTAGGGGCAGTCATCGGGTCGACCTTTCGTCCTCGGGCACTCGTACCGACACAAGATGGCACGCCGTGACGGGCGCCCGGACGTGGTTACCACTCAGCGAGACTGCCGCGATCCGTGCCGTCCCGGCGCCGTTACGTTCGACAGCGAATCGCAGCTGGAGGAACTCATATGACGATAGATCTCGACCCGCCCACCGTGAAGGTCGATCCGCTCGCCCCCGCCAAGCTCGGACCGATCACTCTGCGCAATCGTGTGATCAAGGCGGCGACGTTCGAGGGCCTGACACCGAAGGGTCTGGTCACCGACGAACTCATCGAATTCCACCGGCGGCCCGCCGCCGGAGGCGTCGGCATGACGACCGTCGCGTACTGCGCGGTCGCCCCGGACGGACGGACGTCGCCCGGCCAGATCCAGTGGACCGACGAGACGATGCCGGGCCTGCGGAAGCTGACCGACGCCATCCACGCCGAGGGCGCGGCCGTGTCCGCGCAGATCGGTCACGCGGGACCGGTCGCGGCCGCGAAGTACATCGGGTACCCCGCATTGGGCCCGTCCCGTGCCTTTCGGATGACGACGCAGAACTTCTCCACGCCGGCGTCGACGGCCGATATCGCCCGGATCGTCGAGGCGCACGCGAACGCGGCCCGCCGCGCGGTGGAGGCGGGATTCGACGCCGTGGAGATCCATTTCGGCCACAACTACCTGATCAGCTCCTTCCTCAGCCCGAAGGTCAACAGGCGCACCGACGAGTACGGCGGATCCCTGGCGAACCGCGCCCGATTCGCGCTCGAGACCGCCCGGGCCGTGCGGGACGCGGTGGGTGGCCGGATCGCGATCCTCGCGAAGCTGAACATGGACGACGGTGTGCCCGGCGGGTTCTGGGTGGACGAGGCCATTCAGGTGGCGCAGTGGCTCGAACGGGACGGTTCACTCGACGCGCTCGAGCTCACCGCGGGCAGTTCGCTGCTGAATCCGATGTACCTGTTCAAAGGCGACGCGCCGCTCCGCGAGTTCGCCGCCGTCATGCCGCAGCCGACGAAACTGGGAATCCGGTTGGTCGGCAAGCATTTCCTGAAGGAATACCCCTACCGCGACGCCTACCTCCTCGAGGACGCCCGGCAGATCAGGGCGGCCGTGACGATGCCGCTCGTGCTGCTCGGCGGCATCACCGGCAAGGCGACCATGGACCTGGCGATGGAGGAAGGCTTCCAGTTCGTGGCGGTCGCACGGGCACTGCTGCGGGAACCCGATCTCGTCAACCGGATCACGGACGAGACCCACAACCCCGGACTGTGCATTCACTGCAACAAGTGCATGACGGCGATCTACGGTGGCACCCACTGCGTGCTCCGCGTGCCGTGAACGTGACCACCGTGTCGACAGGAGAGCTGGAGTTGGAACGCACCACGATCGCCCGCATGCTGCTCGACCGGCTGGGCGACGACAGGCTGGGAATCCGCACCCGGGAACAGGATTGGACGTGGGACCAGGTGGTGCGCGAGAGCGCGGCCCGCGGGGCCGTCGCGTCCTCGCTGCGCCGCGGCGGACCGTTCCACGTCGGTGTCCTGCTGGATAACACCCCCGAGTTTCTGTTCTGGCTGGGCGGCGCGGCGCTCGCAGGCGCCACCGTCGTCGGCATCAATCCGACCCGCCGGGGGGCGGAACTCGCGGCGGAGATCCGGTACGTCGACTGCCAGCTGATCGTCACGGACACCGCGGGGAGGGCGCAGCTGGCGGGTCTCGACCTCGGGCTGTCCGAGGACCGGTTCCTGCTGGTCGACGATCCGGCCTACAGCGACCTCGTCGCGGCCCGTGCCGTGGAGAGTCCGGCCGAGGGTCCGGGGGTCGACCCGTCGACGCTGTTCCTGCTGCTCTTCACGTCCGGCACCACCGGCACGTCGAAGGCGGTGCGGTGCAGCCAGGGCCGCCTCGCCCGGCTGGCGTACGCGAACATCGCCAAGTATGGGCACGTGCGCGAGGACGTCGACTACTGCTGCATGCCGCTGTTCCACGGCAACGCGCTGATGGCGCTGTGGGCGCCCGCGCTCGCCAACGGCGCCACCGTCTGCCTGCCGCGCAAGTTCTCCGCGTCCGGATTCCTGCCCGACGTCCGGTTCTTCGGCGCCACGTTCTTCACCTACGTCGGCAAGGCGCTGGCGTATCTGATGGCCACACCCGAGCAGCCCGACGACCGGGACAACACGCTCGTCCGCGGTTTCGGGACCGAGGCGTCCCCGGAGGACAAGGCCGAATTCGTCCGCCGGTTCGGCGCCGAACTGTACGAGGGATACGGCTCGAGCGAGGGCGCCGGTTCGGTGACGCTCGACCCCCACGCCCCCGAGGGCGCGCTCGGCAGGCCCGCGAACGAGAACATCGTCATCGTCGACCCCGACACGCTTGCGGAGAAGGCCCGGGCGCGGATCGACGAGCACGGCCGGGTGCTCAACCCGGACGAGGCGATCGGCGAGATGGTCGACAAGGCGGGCGCGGCACGGTTCGAGGGTTACTACAAGAACGAGGACGCGATCGCCGACCGGATCAGGCACGGCTGGTACTGGACGGGCGACCTCGGGTACGTCGACGAGGCCGGCTTCATCTACTTCGCAGGCAGGAAGGGCGACTGGATCCGGGTGGACGGCGAGAACACGTCGGCGCTGATGGTGGAGCGGATTCTGCGCCGCCACCCGAAAGTGATCGCCACCGGCGTGTACGCCGTCCCCGATCCGAGGTCGGGGGATCAGGTGATGGCGGCCGTCGAGGTGTCGGACCCGGCCGATTTCGATCCGGTCGAGTTCGCCGCGTTCCTCGGCGGCCAGGACGACCTGGGCACGAAGGCGGCCCCACGATTCGTCCGGGTGTCGACGGACCTGCCGGTGACGGGATCGAACAAGGTGCTCAAGCGGACCCTGCAGGAACAGCGCTGGCGGTGCGACGATCCGATCTTCCGGTGGGTGGGACGCGGTGTTCCCGAGTACCACGAGATGACCGACAGTGAGAAGGCCGCGCTGGAGCAGGAGTTCCACACGCACGGCCGGCAACGATTCCTGCACGTGTGACGGTGAGGGTGACATGAAACTGGGTGTGGTGATTCCCGTCGAGCTGGGACGGGCCGGTGAGCCCGAGTGGATACTCGAATTCGCCAGGGCTGCCGAATCACTCGGATTCGACGAGATCTCCGCCGTCGAGCACTCGGTCGTCATCGCGGACACGGCGAGCGAATACCCGTACTCGCCCACCGGAAAGTCGCATCTGCCCGACGACTGCAGCCTCCCCGACCCCCTGGAACTGCTGTCGTTCGTCGCCGGTGCCACGACGACCCTGGGTCTCGCGACGGGAGTACTGGTACTGCCCAACCATCACCCGGTGGTGCTGGCGAAACGCCTCGCCACCCTGGACCGGCTGTCGGCGGGACGCCTCCGCATCTGCCTCGGTGTCGGCTGGATGCGCGAGGAGATCGAAGCCTGCGGGGGCGATTTCGACCGGCGGGGCGCGATCGCCGACGAGGCGATCGCGGTGATGCGGGCCCTGTGGTCGGGCACCGCCGCGGTCGACTTCGAGGGTGAGCACTTCTCCTTCCGCGGCGCCCAGAGCTGGCCCAAACCGCACCGGGACTCGGGAGTCCCGCTCTACATCGGTGGACACAGCCCGGCGGCCGCGCGGCGTGCCGGGCGGCTGGGCGACGGGTTCCAGCCGCTCGGCCTGGCCGGCGACGACCTCGACCGGGCGATCGCCCGGATGCGGGCGGCGGCAGCGGACGCCGGCCGCGATTCCGCCGACGTCGAACTCGTGCTGGGTGCCACGCTGCCGAGGCTGGACGAGGCCAAGCTCGCGCGGTCCCGGGACCTGGGCGCGAACCGGCTCGTGCTGTCGGCGTCCCGGCATGCGCAGTCCCTGGACCAGGTCGTCGACGAGATGGCCGTCTGCTCGGCCCGCCTGGGACTCAGTCCGGCACGGTGACCGGTACGTCCTCGCTGAAGTCGACGATCAGTTCGCGCCGGGCGAACCGCCAGCCGGAGTCGCCGAGCACGTATCGGTCGTGGTAGCGCAGCGCGATCCGGTTGTCACGGAATCCGTTCCGGCCGGAGTAGACATGGTGCGCGGTGCAGTACGTCTCGCCCGACGCCATCGGCCCGTCCACGTCGATCACCTGCTGGTGGACGACGTGCCGGGTGGCCTGCAGAGGGGAGACCGCGTCCACGACGGCGGACGCGAGCACGTCACTGCCGCGCAGTTCCGTCGCCGTCCCGGTGCCGGTCAACGCGGGCGGAAGGACGAACGTCGCGTCCGGGTCGAACAATGCCGCGAGCGTTGCCGCCTCGCGCCGGTCGACGGCCCGCGCGTAACGGGCGGTGAGTTCGGTGAGAGCGAATCCGGTGGCCATTGCACCATTTCAGCGGACGTGCGGCCTCCGCGACAGCCGCCTCCCGCTGACCGAGACAGCGGCTGTGCGGCGTGGGAGGCCTGGTTAGCGTCCAGAACACACGTGGCGACAGCCACGCACAGGCATGAGGAGATCGCCGATGGACTTGAGGGAATCGCCCGCGCAGCGGGAACTCCGGCGGGAATTGCGCACCTACTTCGCGGCGCTGCTGCCGGAGGAGACACGGCGGATTGCGGGTGAGGAGGGTGTCGGCGGCGAACACTTCCGCGACATCGTGCGGCTGCTGGGCAAGGACGGCTGGCTCGGTGTCGGCTGGCCGGTCGAGTACGGCGGGCAGGGCCGGTCGATCGAAGACCAGTTCGTGTTCTTCGACGAGGTGCAGCGGGCCGGGTTGCCGTTCCCGTTCGTCACCGTCAACACCGTCGGGCCCACGCTGATGAAGTACGGCACCGAGGAGCAGAAGGCGCGGTTCCTGCCCGGAATCCTGGCCGGCGACATCGTCTTCGCCATCGGCTACACCGAACCGGAAGCCGGCACCGACCTTGCCTCGCTGCAGACCCGGGCCG
Source organism: Rhodococcus sp. NPDC057529 (assembly GCF_042802055.1). NCBI lineage: Bacteria > Bacillati > Actinomycetota > Actinomycetes > Mycobacteriales > Nocardiaceae > Rhodococcus > Rhodococcus sp. NPDC057529. The sequence goes on along the minus strand of NZ_JBHVEY010000018.1, from coordinate 126,033 downwards.
TGCGCGACGGGGACTCGTGGATCGTGGACGGCAACAAGATCTTCACCAGCGGCGCCAACACCGCCGACTACGTGTGGCTGGCGTGTCGCACCGATGCGGACGCCCCGAAACACAAGGGAATCTCGATCCTCATCGTGCCCACCGACGACCCCGGGTTCAGCTGGTCGCCCATCCACACCGTGGGAGGGCTGACGGTCACGTCGACGTACTACAGCGGGATCCGGGTCGGCGATCAGGACGTCGTGGGAGACGTCCACGGCGGGTGGCAGCTGATCACCGCGCAACTCAACCACGAACGGATCGGGCTCGCGGCGCTCGGCGGCCGCGCACTCGGCTTGTGGCACCAGGTTCTCGACTGGGCGCGGGAGAACGGCGCACTCGACATCCCCTGGGTACGGATGGACTTCGCGCGCACGCACGCGAAGCTCGAGGCGATGCGACTGCTGAACTGGAAGATGACCGCCGCCGTCGCTCGGGATCAGTTGTCGGGCGCCGACGCCGGCGCCACCAAGACGTACGGCACCGAAACCCACGTCGACGTCTACCGCACGCTGCTCGGGATCCTCGGCGCCGCGGGACGGTTGCGGCCGGGTTCGCCGGGCGCGATTCTCGCCGGCCAGATCGAACAGATCTCCCGGCAGAGCGTGGTGAACACGTTCGGCGGCGGCGTCAACGAGGTGCTCCGCGACATGGTCGGCACCCTCGGCCTCGGGCTCGTCCGCGAGAAGAGGGTGAAATGAGCGAACTCCTCACCCGGCTCCGCGCCTTCGAGGGGCGGACGATCGTCCCGGCCACCTGGGGTCCCGACCCGGTGAACACCCCCATGATCCGGCATTGGGCCGAGGCGATGGGCGACACGAACCCCGTCTACCTCGACGACGACGCCGCACGCGCCACCGGCCGCGGCGGTGCCGTCGCGCCGGCTCAGATGCTGCAGGTGTGGACGATGCGCACGTACGCCGACAGGATGTCCGGCGCCGACCCGTCACCGGTCTGGACGGAACTGATCGACACACTCGACGAGGCGGGATTCACGTCCGTCGTCGCCACGGATTCGGACCAGGAATTCTTCGCCGAACTGCGCCCCGGCGACAGGGTCAGCACGGCCGAGGTGGTCGAGTCCGTGTCCGTGGAGAAGCAGACCGGGCTCGGCGCCGGACATTTCGTCACGACCCTCAAGACGTACCGCAACGGCGACGGTGAGATCGTCGGCACCCAGCGGTGGCGGACACTCCGCTTCCGGCCCGCCGAACGGCCGGCCCCACGCCCCTTGCGCCCGCGGCCCGCCCTGAACGACGACAACGCCTTCTGGTTCGCGGCCGCCCGCGAGCACCGCCTGGTCATCCAGCGGTGCACGGGCTGCGGGGTGTTGCGGCACCCGACCGGACCGATGTGCGGCGAGTGCCGCTCCACCGACTGGGACACCGTCGATGCGTCGGGACGGGGCACTGTCTACACGTTCGTCGTCAACCACCACCCGAAGATCGACGCCTTCGACTACCCCCTGATCGTCGCGGTGATCGAACTCGAGGAGGGCACCCGGCTGATCGCCAACATGACTTGTGTCGAACCGGGGGACGTGCACATCGGAATGCCGGTGGAACTGGACTGGATCGACGCCGACCCCGAACTCACCCTTCCCGCATTCCGGCCTGTATTGGAGGACCACTGATGGATTTCACCTTCAGCGAGGAGCAGGAGGCGGTGCGCGGACTGGCCGCGGACGTGTTCGCCGCCAAGTCGCGACCCGAGCGACTCGAGGAGATCGAGTCGACCGCCGACCGGATCGACCGGGAACTGTGGCGCGAACTGGCCACCACAGGTCTGCTCGGCATCGCCCTGCCCGAGAACCTCGGGGGCGGCGGCGCGGGACTCGCCGAACTGTACGTGCTGCTCGAGGAGCAGGGCCGGACCGTCGCGCCGGTTCCGTTGTGGCCGCACGTGCTCGGCGCACTCGCGATCGCCGAGTTCGGGACGCCGGACCAACGGGGCGCACTGGTCCCCGCGGCGGCCGACGGCAGCGTGATCCTCACCGTCGGGCTCGAGGAGTTCGGACCCTGTGCGGACGGTGAACCGGCGACGGCGGCCCGCGAGGTGGACGGCCGGTGGCAGCTGCACGGAGCCAAGGCGGCGGTGCCGGTGGTCCACCTCGCCGAACACGTCCTCGTGTCGGCGACCACCCCGACCGGTCCGGCGCTGTTCCTGGTGGATCCGGGGACCGCGGGAGTGACTGCGCAGCAGGCGGAGTCGACGACCCGCGAGATCTGCGCGAATCTCGCATTCGACGCGGCACCGGCGGAAGCGGTCGGCCCGGCGGACGGCACCGCGGTGCGATGGCTGCTCGAACGGGCGGAACTCGCGGTCGCCGCCCTGCAACTGGGCGTGGGAGAAGGCGCGGTGCGCCAGGCCGTCACATACCTCAACGGGCGCACCCAGTTCGGTCGCCCGCTCGCGACATTCCAGGCCGTCACCCATCAGCTCGCGGACTGCTACATCGACCTCGAAGCCATGCGGGTGACGCTGTGGCAGGCCGTCTGGCTCCTCGGGAGCGGGGACGACCCGGGGACCGCCGTGACGGTGGCGAAATGGTGGGCCACCGACGGCGGCCAGCGGGTCGTCCACCGCACGCAGCACGTACACGGCGGAATCGGCGTCGACACCGGCTACCCGGTGCACCGGCACCTGCTGTGGGGCAAACAGCTCGCCGCGACGTTCGGCGGCGCCGGCTCCGACCTGGCACGTCTGGGCGCGCAGCTGGCGTCCGGGGCGCGGGTGGTCGCATGACCGCGACCGTGGGCGCCACGACCTACGAGACCGTGCAGATCGGCGACCGGCTGCCGGAACTGGTGATTCCGCTGACCCGCACCCTGATCGTCGCCACCGCGCTCGCCACCCGCGACTTCCAGGACGTCCACCACGACCCGGACCTCGCCGTGGAGCGGGGATCGAAGGACGTGTTCATGAACATCCTCACCACCAACGGGCTGGTGGGTCGGTTCGTCACCGACTGGGCCGGCCCGCACGCGTCACTGCGCCGCATCGCGGTGCGGCTCGGCGCCCCCAACTACCCCGGCGACGCGATGACCCTGACCGGTGAGGTGGTCGCGAAGGACGACGGCCTCGTCACCGTGAAGATCCGCGGCACGAACAGCCTCGGCGATCACGCCACCGGCACCGTCGTCGTCGCCTTCCCTGCGGGAGGAGACCGGTGACCAGCCCCCTGTCGGGCGCCGCCGCCATCGTCGGCATCGGCGCGACCGAATTCTCCAAACATTCCGGACGAAGCGAACTGCAACTGGCGTGCGAGGCGATCGTCGCCGCGCTCGCCGACGCGGGCATCGACCCGTCCGAAGTGGACGGACTGTCCACGTACACCGCCGAGACGAACGGTGAGGTACTCGTCGCCCGCAACACGGGCATCGGTGAGCTGAAGTTCTTCTCCCGCATCGGCTACGGCGGCGGCGCCGCGTGCGCCACCGTCCAGCAGGCGGCCATGGCCGTGGCAACGGGCATCGCGGACGTCGTCGTCTGCTACCGCGCGTTCAACGAACGGTCCGGTGTGCGTTACGGACTCGGGCAGCACGACCGACCGATGGACAGCACCGCGGACCGGGCCGCGTACGCCTGGCTCACGCCGCAGGGACTGTCGACCCCCGCCCAGTGGGTGGCGATGTTCGCCCGCCGGTACATGCACCGGTACGGCGCCACGAGCGAGGACTTCGGCCGGGTCGCGGTCGTCGCCCGCAAGCACGCCGCCGTCAACCCCGCCGCCTGGTTCCACGGGAGGCCCATCACCCTCCACGACCATCAGCAGTCGCGGTGGATCGCCGAACCGCTGCACCTGCTGGACTGCTGCCAGGAAACCGACGGCGGCCAGGCGCTCGTCGTGGTCTCCGCCGAACGCGCCAAGGATCTGCGCACCACCCCGGCGATGATCAAGGCCGCCGCGCAGGGGTCCGGGAAGGACCAGCACATGATGGCCAGCTACTACCGGCCCGACATCACCGGGATACCCGAAATGGGTCTCGTCGGCAGGCAACTCTACGGGCAGAGCGGTCTCGCGCCGGGCGACATCACGGCGGCGATCCTCTACGACCACTTCACCCCGCTCGTCCTGCCGCAACTCGAGGAACTCGGGTTCTGCGACCCCGGCGAGGCGAACGACTTCATCCGGGACGGCAACCTCGAGGTCGGCGGCCGCCTCCCGGCGAACACGCACGGCGGCCAGATCGGCGAGGCCTACCTGCACGGGGTCAACGGCATCGCCGAGGCGGTACGCCTGATCCGCGGAACGTCGACCACACAACCGGACGGCATCGGCAACGTGCTGGTGACCGCGGGCACCGCCGTGCCCACCAGCGGCCTGATCCTGGGCAGAGAGGACTGATCATGACGACAACCGAGCGCACGACGGCAGGAGCGTGGCGAGGCGCGGACCTCGGCACCCGCACCGTGAGGTACGACGAACGCGACGCCATCCTGTACGCACTGGCGGTGGGCGGGCGGGCCACCGAACTGGACCTCGTCTTCGAGGAGCGTCTGCGGGTGCTGCCCACGTTCGCTCTGACGCTCGCCCAGTGGGCGCCCGACGAACTGGGGTCGCGGGGCGCCTTCGACACGAAGACCGCGCTGCACGGCTCGCAGGAACTGACGGTGCTCGCGCCACTTCCGCGTCGCGGCGAGATCGAGTTGTCGGCGTCGGTCGGCGAGGTGTGGGACAAGGGCTCGGCGGCCGTGTTCGAGGTGCGCGTCGAGTCCGAGTTCTTCGTCGCCACCTGGTCGCTGTTCGCGCCGGGCGCCGGGGGTTTCGGTGGCGATCGAGGCCCCGCGAAACCGGCTCGGCCCGAGGACGAACCGGCTGTGGACGCTGTGCTGCAGACCGCGGAGAACCAAGCGGCGCTGTACCGGCTCACCGGCGACCGGCACCACATCCACATCGACCCGGCGGCGGCGGAGCGGATCGGCCAGCCCCGGCCGATCATGCACGGCCTGTGCACCCTCGCCGCGAGCGCATTGGAACTTGCGCGGGCGCTGGACGTCCACCCGGCCGACCTCGTCCGCCTGGAAGGGCGGTTCGCCGCACCGGTCTACCCGGGCGATGCGCCGACATTGCGAGCCTGGGGTGATCCGGGTGACGCGTCGTTCGAACTCGTCCAGGGCGACCGGCCGGTGATCGCCGGCGCCCGCGCCGCGTTCGGCTGACCGCACGGTCGTCTTCCGACGCCGAATGTCGCACCGGTGCGGGTCAACTGAACCGGTGCGACATTCGGTGTCGAGGTCAGGGGTGGGTCGCCAGGTACCGCGCCGGGTACTCGCCGCCGCCGTGGACGGCGAGATCGGCACCGTTCACGTACGACGCCTGCGGGCTCGCCAGGAACAGGCAGGCGTCCGCGATGTCGGACGGCACCGCCATCCGCCCCATCGGCAGGGTCCGGGTGACGGCGGCGCCACCGTCGTCACCGTAGACGGCCGCCGCGCCCGCCGTCCGGATCAGGCCCGTGGTGATGTGGTTGATCCGGACCTTCGGAGCCCATTCGAGCGCAAGCGCTTTCGTGAGAACCAGCAGTCCGGCCTTCGCGGCGCTGTACGCGGCGGTGCCGGGTTGCGGATCGTGGGCCGAGACGCTGCCGATGTTGACGATCGCGCCGCCGTCGGACTGCTGCTGCATCACCGCGTTGGCGGCCTGGGCGACGGTGAAGGGAGCCAGCAAGTTCAGCGCGACGATCTTCTCGACGAAGCGCGGCGACACGGTGGCGGCGTCGGCGTCGGGCGACCCGCCCGCGTTGTTGACGAGGACGTCGAGGCGGCCGAATCGTGCGACGGCGTCGTCTATCAGTCCGGCGGCGTCGGCGTGGTCGCGAACGTCGGTGGCGCGGAACGCGGCGGTGCGATCGCCGTGTGCGGGCAGGGTGTCCGGCACGGACCGTCCGCACACGAGCACGTTCGCACCCGCGGCGAGAAACGATTCGGCGACGACGAAACCGATGCCCTTGGTGCCGCCGGTGACGACGACGGAGCGGCCGGTGAAATCGAGAGGACGGGGATGTGTCACGGCGGAGACCTTCGGAGTGAGGAGCGCGGGGGAGACCCGGCGCTCGGCGGTGATCAGTGAATATGCACGACCAAGCAATTGCTTGGTCTCGATGGTAGGGGAACGGGAGCGAACATGAACACACTTGACGGCAAGGTGGCACTGATCACGGGTGCCGGCCAGGGGATCGGGCAGGGCATCGCCCTCGCCCTCGCGCGGGAAGGGGCGGCGATCGCGGTCGCCGGACGCACGGAATCGAAACTGCACGACACGTGCGAGCAACTGTCCGCGATCGGCGCCCGCAGCGCACCCGTGGTGTGCGACGTCAGCAGGCGCGAGGACATCACGTCCGCCGTCGAGCGGACCGTGGATCTGTTCGGCGGCGTCGACATCCTGGTCAACAACGCCAACGACTGCTCACCGGGACCGATCCTGTCGGTGATCGACGAGGAGTACGAGCGGTCGTTCGCGACGGGACCGCTCGCGACGCTGCGCATGATGCAGTCGTGCCACCCGCACATGGTCTCGCGCGGCGGCGGCGTGATCGTCAACCTCGTCACGTCGGCGGCCGTGCGCTGGGACGCCAGCAACTACGGCGCCTACGGTTCGATCAAGGAGGGCATGCGTTCGCTGACCAGGTCGGCGGCCTGCGAATGGGGCCGGGACGGCATCCGCGTGCTGTCCGTCGCCCCGCACGCCAAGAGTCCGGCCCTCGCCCGGTGGATGGACCGGAACCCGGACGAGGCGGCGGAGTTCGTGGCGGGCATCCCCCTCGGACGCGTCGGTGATGCGGAGACCGACATCGGGCGGGCCGTCGTGTTCCTCGTGAGCGAGGACGCCGGCTATCTCACCGGGGCGACCATCCCCCTGGACGGCGGGCAGTCCCGGTGGGGCTGAGGGCGAGAATCCGGGTCCCGCCCAGCGGGAAGGGCTGAGGCCACCGCTGTCGAACTGCACTAGTTTCGGCAGGATCGAATTACCGTAGCGAGAGGGCACCGTCGCGATGACGACCGTTGAAACACCACGCAGTTCGCGATCAGTAGTGGTCACCGTGGCCGCCGTCGTGGAGGAGACGTCCGACGCCCGGTCGCTGGTGTTCGACGTGCCCGACGAGCGCAGGCACGAATTCGCCTACAAGCCGGGTCAGTTCCTGACGCTGCGCATTCCGAGCGATCGGACGGGATCCGTCGCTCGGTGCTACTCGCTGGCCAGTTCGCCGTTCACCGACGACCTGCCGAAGGTGACGATCAAGCGCACCGCGGGCGGGTACGGTTCGCACTGGTTGTGCGACAACGTCGGCGTCGGTGACCGCATCGAGGTGCTGCCGCCCGCCGGAGTGTTCACCCCGGCGAGCCTGGACGAGGACCTGATCCTGTTCGCCGCGGGCAGCGGAATCACCCCGGTGATGTCGATCCTCAAGTCGGCGCTGAGCGAGGGGAGCGGGAAAGTCGTTCTCGTGTACGCGAACCGGGACGAGAAGTCGGTGATCTTCGCCGACGAATTGCGGGACCTCGCCGCCCGCCACGAACACCGGCTGACCGTCGTGCACTGGCTCGAGAGCGTGCAGGGCCTGCCGACGCCGCGGCAGCTGGCGAACCTGTCGGACCGGTTCCGGGACCACCGGGCGTACCTGTGCGGACCGCGTCCGTTCATGGAGGCGATCCACGAGTCGCTCGCACTCGCCGGCGTCCCCCGGGACCGCGTGCACGCCGAAGTGTTCATCTCACTGACGGGGGATCCGTTCGCGGACGTCGTGGTCGAGGACCTGCCGGAAGCGGGAGCGGCGTCGACGGTCGAGGTGCGCCTCGACGGTGAGGCGCACACCCTCACCTGGCCGCGCCGGGCGACGCTCGTCGACGTCATGCTGTCCAAGGGCCTCGATGTCCCGTACTCGTGCCGTGAAGGCGAATGCGGTTCCTGCGCATGCACGGTCGTCGAGGGTGAAGTGGACATGGACAACGCGTCGATCCTCGACCCCGAGGACATCGCGAGCGGCTACATCCTCGCGTGCCAGGCCCGTCCCGTCAGTGGGCACGTGCGGGTCGAGTTCTGACTGGTGCCGGCTACTTCTCGGTCTGCGCGGCCGCCGCGCGGGCGTTCAGGTCGGCGAGGCGGATCGGGTACCGCGGCGGGCGATCGACGATCACATCGCGGGTGACGCCGAGGTCGCGGCCGACGTGGAGCAGTTCGCCCGGCTGCAGCGGCGTCCATCCGGGGTCCTCGTCCATCTGCTCACTGGCGACGACCACCGCGGGACGCTCGGCCAGATGTTCGGACCTGGCTCGGATCCGGCCGGGGGTGCTCGCGTGCTGGAGGTGGCGTCCGCCGCTCGGACCGCCCGCGCGCCGCTCGAGGAAGAGCAGATCGTGCGTGTCCGGGTAGCGCAGCGCCCACAACTCGCCGGGGGTGGTGAGCAGGATGTTGAGCGCGTAGATCGGCACGTTGTCGGCCAGCCACCGCGCGGCCGACGTGATCCCTGCCGTGACGTCGCCGCCGTTCCTGCCGATGTGACTGGTCACGAGCGCGAAGACGCGTTCCGAATCGGTGTCGCCGTGAACGAGCGCGAGATCGGAGCCCAGTTCCGCCTCGAGCTTCGGCAGATCCTCGACCACGCCGTTGTGGGCGAACACGCGACCGTTCTGGGCGAACGGATGCGTGTTCTGCGGAAGCAGTTCGCCCGTGGTCGCGAAACGGATGTGCGCGACGAATGTGGCCGAGTACCGGTGCTTCGCCTCCTGCGCGAACTCCGCGTCCTCGTAGGCGGCGAGCGGTTGCTTCTCGACCACTGGCGTCCCGTCCTCCGCGAACGTGCCGAGGCCGGTGCCGTCCGGCTCGCGGTGACTCTGCTGCGCCAGGCTGTCCGGGGCGTCGAGCAGCCAGAACGACGCGCGGACGCGGTGCGGGGCGGCGGACAGCCCGAACAATCGGCACATGGCTTCCCTCTCGGGTGGGACGGTTCAGCGGTAGTCCGGGTTGGCGAAGTCGGGGCGGCAACCGGCGTCCCACTCCGAGCGTTGATTGCCGTACACGGGGAACCCGCCTGCCTTCTTCAGCATCGCGGCGACGTGCATCAGGTTGTACGTCATGAACGTGGTGTTGCGGTTGGTGAAATCGTTCTCCGGGCCGCCCGACCCCTCGTCGAGATACGACGGGCCGGGGCCCGCTTCACCGATCCATCCGGCGTCGGCCTGCGGCGGGATCACGTATCCGAGATGCTGGAGGCTGTAGAGGATGTTCATCGCGCAATGCTTGACCCCGTCCTCGTTGCCCGTGATCAGGCAACCGCCGGTCCGCCCGTAGTACGCGTACTGGCCGTGGTCGTTGAGCAGCGAAGAACACCCGTACAGCCGCTCGATCACCTGCTTCGTGACGGAACCGTTGTCGCCCAGCCAGATCGGGCCCGCCAGCACCAGGATGTCGGCGTCCAGGACACGCCGGAACAGTTCCGGCCATTCGTCGCTCGGCCACCCGTGCTCGGTCATGTCCGGGTAGACGCCGGTCGCGATGTCGTGGTCCACCGCCCGGAACTGGTCGACCGACACTCCTTCCTTCTCCATCAGCCCGACACTGCGGTCGATCAACCCCTGGGTGTTGCTCACATCGGGTGACCGCTTGAGGGTGCAGTTGACGAACAGGGCACGCAGCCCGCTGAACCGTGGTCCGTCCTGCGGCGATGGATCGGTCATCAGTCCACGATATGCCGCGGCGGTTCCTGTTCGTGGCGGAAGTGGCGACAGGGCACGGCTAGCTCTCGATCGGCGTCGCCGTCTCCAGTGCCGCGGCCAGGAACTCCGCCGGAACATCCGGCCAGTCGGACGACCACCGGCCCGCTCGCCTGTCCTCGAGGAGTGCCGTCAGGGCGGGCACCATGCGCGGACCGCCGTCGATGAGGTAGCGCACGAAGCCGATTCGCACACACGTCGCGGCGATGGACGCCAGCACCGGCTTCGCTTCGTCGACCCGTCCCGCGGCCACCAGGCACGCGACGAGCAGGCGATTGGCCTGCATCGCCGCCCTCGGCCTGCGCTCCTGCTCGACCCGGCGCACCCACTCCTGCGCGCGACGACATGCGACGTCGGGCTCGACCGCCGACTGCTTCCGGATCTCGGTGGCGTCGTCGAGCTGCGCGATGATCTCGGCGAAACCGAAATCGGGTTCCCGGGTGGGTTTCCCGGCAGTGGGCGGCGGCTGCGGCGAGGCGGGCAGGCCGAGCCGGACCCGCTCGTTCTCGACCCGGGCCCGCAGCCTGGGCAGTCCCAGCGACGCCGCCGCGGACGCTCCCTCGTCGAGGTGCCGGGCAGCGGACACGACGTCGCCGCGGGCCGCCTTCAGCCGGGCGCCCGTCACGAACCGGGCGATCATGAAATCGACTATGCCCGCCTCGGGTCCGAGTTCGTAGCTCTCGTCGAGAAGTCGCTCGGCTTCGTCGAGACGGCCGAGCTCGTACATCAGCTCGCCCAGGAGCGCCCCCGCGAGACGTGCGGCGTGCGAGTGCGAGCCGATCGATTTCGTCGCGGTCTGCACGGCCAGCCGGAAGTTGTCCTCGGCGGCCGTGATGTCGAGTTGCTCCCACGCGGCGATTCCGGCGAAACAGTAGCCGTACATCTTGCTGAACGGTCCGATGGTCCGCTGGTGGTAGCCGGTGGCCCACTCCTGCAGGCGGCGGGCCTCCACGAAGTCGAACTGGGCGATCGCGACCGCGGAGGCGAGATTGGCCCCCGCCGAGACCACCCACGCGCGTAGTGTTTCCGGCCGGGCCAGACATTCCGCGATGAGGTCGGGTACTCCGGCGATGCGATCGGACGACACCGCGATCACGGCGCGGACGATGTCGCCCTCCACCCGGATGTCGGCCTGCTCGGACTCGCTCAGCGACGAGGACTCGAGGCTCGACGCGACCAGCGACAGGGCCTTCAGCGCCGGCGACACCCGCTGCAGCAGGATGTTCGCCCACGCCACCGCGATCTGGATGCGCGGACTGGACTCGACCAGCGTCTGCGGCAGCTTGTCGACCAGGCCGAGCAGCGCGACCATCCGTGAATGCTCCACCAGATACATGCCCTGTTCCTCGACCACCACGACGGCCACGTCGCGGTCGCCCGCCGCCAGCGCGTGATCCACTGCGTCGCTGACGTAGTGGTGGTCGGCGAACCAGTGCGCGGCCGCACGGTGCAGATCCGCGACGCGCGACGGATGATCGCGCTCGAGCCGTCGGCGGAGATATTCGGCGAACAGGTGGTGGTACTCGAACCACTCGCGGTCCTCGTCGAGGCTGCGCAGGAACAGGTCGCGCGATTCGACCTGCTCGAGAAGGGCCTGACCGCGGGTCACGTTCGCCAGCACGCCCGCGAGTTCACCGCACACCCGCTCGGTGATCGACGTGGCCAGCATGAAGTCGAGCAGCGCGGGCTCGAGGGTGCTGAGCACGTTCTCCGCCAGGTACTCGCCGATCGCGTGGTGGCGGCCCGACATGTGCCGGATGAGGTCGCCGGGGTCGTCGCGGTCGCGCAGCGACAGCGACGCCAGTTGCAGCGCCGCCACCCACCCGTCCGTGGTCTCCTCCAGCGCCTCCACGTCGGAGTCGTCGAGGTGCAGTCCGCCGAGGTCGACGAGGAACCGCTGCGATTCCGTCAGGTCGAAACGCAAAGCCACGGAGTCGATTTCGACCAGCTCGTCGCGCACCCGCATCTTGGCGAGCGGAAGTCCCGCCTGGCTTCGGCTGCTCACCACCATCTGCAGGTGGTGGCAGCCGTTCTCCAGGATGAAGTCCATCGCCGCGATCGTGTCCGATGACGTCACACGGTGCCAGTCGTCGATCATCACCACCACGTGCCGCCTGCTGTCGTGGACCTGATTCACCAGCGACGTCAGCACGAACCGTTCCGCGTCGGCGCCGTTCTCGTCGAGCGCCTGGCCCAGTTCGTCGGCCAGCGTCGGCTCGGCGCGGCGGATCGCCTCGACGAGGTGCGACAGGAACCACACGACGTTGTTGTCGTCGTTGTCCACCGTCAACCAGGCGACGGCGGCGCCGTCCTCGATGAGGACGTCGCGCCATTGGGCCGCGACGGTACTCTTCCCGAAACCGGCGGGGGCGTGGATGAGCGTCAACCGCCTCCGCTGACCCAGCCGCAGTAGATCCAGGAGGCGGGTGCGCTCCACCAGCGAACGCATCGGGGTCGGCGGCCGGAACCGGGCGGCGGCGCTCGGCGGGGTGGCACCGGACCGGCGCCGGTAGCTGCGACTGCGCCCGGACTGCGAGGACTGCGTGGTCGGCGTCGAGGTGTGCTCGGCGCGCGGGAACTCGTCGGCCGCGGCGGGGAGCGCCATCTCGTCGACGTCGAGGCCGTGCCTGCGCTCGATGTCGCGGAGTTCCTGCCCGAATTCCGCTGCAGATGCGGGGCGGTCGGTCGGTTCCTCGGACATGGCCCGCTCGATGGCAGTGCACACGTCGTCGGGAATGTCCTCGCCCCGCAGATCCGGAACGGGTTGGGTGGCGATGCGGAGAAACTGCGCGACGAGCCGCTCCCCGCTCCGCCGCTCGAACGCGGCATGCCCGGTCAGCAGGCAGAACAGGGCGGCGCCCAGGCTGTACACGTCGGAGGACGCGGACGGCGGGTCGCCGCGCAGGACCTCCGGCGCCGTGAACGCCGGCGAACCGGTGATCATGCTCGACGTGGTCTCGAAGCCCCCCGACACGCGTGCGATGCCGAAGTCCGTGAGCTGCGGTTCGCCGTAACCGGTGAGCAGGATGTTCGCGGGCTTCACGTCGCGGTGCAGCGTGCCGAGGCGGTGCGCCGTCTCGAGGGCGCCCGCCAGCTTCACGCCGATGCGCAGCGTGTCACTCCACGGCAGCGGCCCTTCGCGGCGGATCCAGGCGTCCAGCGAGTTGCGCTGGTGATACGGCATCACGATGTACGGCCTGCCACTGCGCGTCACCCCGGACTGCAGGATGTCGACCACGTGCGGATGCCCCGACAATTTTCCCATCGCACGCTGCTCGCGCAGGAAACGTTCCCGGTCTTCGCCGTCCAGATCGGAGGACAGCACTTTGATCGCGACCGTGCGGTCGAGGGCCGTCTGGAGGCAGCGGTACACGACCCCGAACCCTCCCCGGCCGATCTCGCGGGCGTCGTCGAATCCTTCCGAAGACAGCTCCGCGACGATGTCGGTCACGACGATCCGCTTGGTAGCCTGCGGATCCGAGTCGGTCGGCCCGGAACTGCTTTCCGGGTGTCGTGGCACACTCAATGAAATCACCTTCTCGGTGCACTGACGCCAGCATATCGCGGTCGTGCGACACGGAGAGCGGTGTTCGAGAACGAGTAGACCCGAGGAGAATTCGACGGTGACGGATACCGGCATTGCGACAGCGCGCACGACCCCGGCCGAGCGCACCCTGGCCCAGCTCCTCGACGCGCGAATCAGTTGCCGGGCATACCTGCCCGAGCAGGTGCCGCGCGACGTGATCGCGAGGATCCTCGAACTCGCCCAGCAGACGCCGTCGTGGTGCAACACGCAGCCGTGGCAGGTCGCGATCACCGAGGGGGAGGGCACCGAGCGGTTCCGCGCCGGACTGGCGGACTACGTCCGCACCCATCCGCAGGAATCCGACTTCGACTGGCCCCGCGAATACGTGGGCGAGCACAAACTGCGCCGCCGCGAGTGCGCCATGCAGCTGTACGCCAGCGTCGGGATCGCCCCCGGCGACCGGGCCGCGTCCGCCGAGCAGACGATGAAGAACTTCGACCTGTTCGGGGCGCCGCACGTCGCGATCGTCACCACCCACGAAGCGCTCGGCACCTACGGCGCCGTGGACTGCGGCCTGTACGTCGAAACATTCCTGCTCGCCGCGCAGAGCCTCGGGGTGGCGACCATCCCGCAGGCCGCCGTCGCGGGAAGCTCGCGGTTCATCCATGACTTCTTCGCGCTCGAGGAGGACCGCCGGGTGGTGTGCGCCATCTCGTTCGGGTACCCCGACACCGAGAACCCCGTCAACGGATTCCGCACCCACCGGGAACCCGTCGCCCACGTCGCGCAGTGGGTGTCCCGGTAACGTGCTCGACTCCGAAGTGTTCGACCGGGACGACCTGTTCTCCCGGCTGCGCCGCCGCCCCGACGTCGAGGCCCCCAACCTGACGGCCGTCGACGCCGCCGACCGGCTGATCCTCGACGAGGCCGCGGCCGCCCTGTCCGCCGCGCCTCCCGGGACGCTCACCGTGATCGGCGACCACTACGGCGCGCTCACCCTCGGCGCCGCGGCGGCGCACGGTGCCACCGGAATCCGCGTGCACCAGGACCCGCTGACCGGCGAACGGGCCCTGGCCGCCAACGCCGCGACCGTCGGGCTCGCCGACCGGTACCGGTCGTGCGCGCTCGGCGAGGAACTGCTCGCGGGGGCGACGGTCGTGCTGATGCAGCTGCCGCGGAGCCTCGGCGAACTCACCGAGGTCGCCGAGGCGATCGCCCGCCACGCCGACCCGTCCGTCGTCGTCTACGCGGGCGGACGCAACAAGCACATCTCCACCGCCATGAACGACGTGCTCGGGCGGTCGTTCGCCGACGTCCGCGCCACCCTCGGCAGGCAGAAGTCGCGGGTGCTGATCGCGAGCGGACCGCGGGACTCGGCGCAGCAGACGTACCCCGTCACCGATCATCTCGCCGAGATCGGGCTGGACGTCGTCTCCTACGGGGCGGCGTTCGCCGGCCCCAAACTGGACATCGGGACCCGATACCTCCTCGACTTCCTGCCCCGGGTGAACCCCCGGGCACGGGACGCCGTGGACCTCGGCTGCGGAACCGGCATCCTCGCCGTCAGCCTGGCCCGGCTCCTCCCGGAGGTGTCGGTGATCGCGACGGACCAGTCGTCGGCGGCGGTGGCGTCGGCCGCCGCGACCGCCCGCGCCAACGGTCTCGACGGGCGGGTGTCCACCCTGCGCGACGACGCCATGTCCACCCTCGCGACCGACAGCCAGGACGTCGTCCTGTGCAACCCGCCGTTCCACGTGGGCGCGGCCGTCCACACCGGTGGGGCGTCGAAGATGTTCGCCGAAGCCGGCCGCGTGCTCCGGCCCGGTGGCGAGTTGTGGACCGTGTACAACTCCCACCTCGGATACCGCGGCCGGTTGCAGCGGCTCGTCGGCAGAACCGACGTGGTCGGGCGGAATCCCAAATTCACGGTCACCCGGTCGGTGGCCTGACCGCCACGCCGACCGGCCTCGTCTGGCGAGTGTCCCGGCGGCACCGGTAGAGTCCGAATTGTCCGACCCGAAAGCGACGAACGGGAACTTGCGTCGGGTGCCGGACGTTCAACGTACAAGACACCCGGATCCACCCGGCGAGCCACGAGAAGGGATGTGCACGGTGCGCACCACCAGTAACCCGGTGTTCCGCAACCTGCCCAAACAAGAGGGCAGCGGCGGATACGCCTCGTTCGGATCTACGACGGCCGGCGCCGCGCAGGTCACGCAGCAGTTCGGTCAGCCGCAGTACACGCAGGCCGAGCCCTACCGGACGGGTCCCGACCACCGTTCGATGACCATCGACGACGTCGTCACCAAGACGGGCGTCACGCTCGGCGTGCTCACGGTGTCGGCGATCATCTCCTACTTCCTGGTGAGCAACGACGCGAACCTCGCGGCCCCGCTCGTCATCGGCGGCGGCCTCGTCGGTCTCGTACTGGTCCTCGTGGCCACGTTCGGCCGCAAGATGGACAACCCGGGCATCGTCCTCGCCTACGCGGTCGCGGAGGGCCTGTTCCTCGGCGCGCTGTCGTTCATGTTCACCGACGTCACCTTCGGCGGAGTCGGCGGTGCGGCGCTCATCGGGCAGGCCGTGCTCGGCACGTTCGGTGTGTTCTTCGGCATGCTCGTCGTCTACAAGACCGGCGCCATCCGGGTCACTCCCCGCCTGACGCGGATGATCATCGGCGCCCTCATCGGTGTCGTCGTCCTCGCCCTCGGCAACCTGATCGCCAGCTTCTTCACCGAAGGCGGCCTCG
The DNA here is from genome assembly GCF_042802055.1 of Rhodococcus sp. NPDC057529. Lineage (NCBI taxonomy): Bacteria > Bacillati > Actinomycetota > Actinomycetes > Mycobacteriales > Nocardiaceae > Rhodococcus > Rhodococcus sp. NPDC057529. The sequence goes on along the minus strand of NZ_JBHVEY010000018.1, from coordinate 110,005 downwards.
GCCTCCGCGACGGCGGTCCCGTGGCGATCATCTTCAGCCTCGTCTGCATCGGCATCGCCGCGTTCAGCTTCCTGCTGGACTTCGACGCCGCCGACCAGCTGATCCGCGCCCAGGCGCCGGAGAAGGCAGCGTGGGGCGTCGCCTTCGGCCTCACCGTCACCCTGGTGTGGCTGTACGTCGAGATCCTGCGACTGCTGAGCTACTTCAACAGCGACTAGGCGCTTCGCGCCCGTGCGTGGTTAGCGAGTCTCTGCACTCGTCAACCACGCACAGGCGGCGGAGCCGCCTAGCTCAGGCGCTCCAGGACCATCGCCATGCCCTGACCGCCGCCGACGCACATGGTCTCGACGCCGAACGTCTTGTCCTGCTCGCGGAGGTTGTTCAGCAGGGTGTTGGTGATGCGGGCGCCGGTCATGCCGAACGGGTGGCCGAGGGCGATGGCGCCGCCGGAGATGTTCAGCTTGTCCTCGTCGATGTTCAGTTCGCGGGCGGAACCGAGAACCTGCACCGCGAACGCCTCGTTGATCTCGAACAGGTCGATGTCGGAGATGGACTTGCCTGCGATGGCGAGTGCCTTCTTGACGGCCTCGATGGGGCCGAGACCCATGATCTCCGGCGACAGGCCGGACACCCCGGTGGACACGATGCGCGCCAGCGGGGTGAGGCCGAGGGCCTTCGCCTTCGTGTCGGACATGATCACGAGCGCGGCGGCGCCGTCGTTGAGGGGGCACGCGTTGCCCGCGGTGACGGTGCCGTCGGGCCGGAACACCGGCTTCAGCTGGCTGATGCCCTCGTACGTGGTGCCGGCGCGGGGGCCGTCGTCGGTGCTGACGACGGTGCCGTCGGGCAGGGTGACCGGGGTGATCTCCCGCTCGAAGAAGCCGTTCTTGATCGCTTCCTCCGCGCGGTTCTGCGAGCGGACGCCCCAGCGGTCCTGCTCCTCGCGGGTGATGCCGGTGGCCGAAGCGACGTTCTCGGCGGTCTGCCCCATGGCGATGTAGACGTCGGGGATCTGGTCGTTCTCACGCGGGTCGGTCCACGCGACACCGCCCTCGGCGAGCTTCGCGGTGCGCGCCTCGGCGTCGGCGAACCTCGCGTTCTTGGTGTTCGGCAGGCCGTCGGCGTTGCCGGTGACGAAGCTGGACACCGACTCGACACCGGCGGAGACGAAGACGTCGCCCTCGCCGGCCTTGATCGCGTGCAGCGCCATCCGGGTGGTCTGCAGCGAGGACGAACAGTAGCGGTTGACGGTGACGCCGGGCAGGAAGTCGTAACCCAGTTCCACCGCGACGACGCGGGCGATGTTGAAGCCCGACTGTCCGGCGGGCTGGCCGCAGCCGAGGAGCAGGTCGTCGATCTCGGTGGGGTCGAGTTCGGGGATCTTTGCCAGCGCCGCGGCCACCATCTGCGTCGTCAGATCATCCGGGCGGATGGTCTTGAGCGAGCCCTTCATGGCTCGGCCGATCGGTGAGCGTACTGCGGAGACGATGACTGCCTCGGGCATGAAAACTCCTTTGTCAACTGCGGGTGCCTGCACTGTGTTTCAGACCACCCGTTCTGTGGCCTTCCCGACAACTTACGTTGCCGGAGCCCGCCGGGGTCGCCGCCATCTCACTCAGCGACCCGTCGCGTCCCGGACGCCGACGCCTCCTCGATCGCGAGGAGTTCGTCGAGGCGGGCGGGTGCGCGTCGCCGGACGTCGCGTCGCCACAGGAAACGGTTGAGCGAGGCCGTCATCCGGGTCGACAGCTTGCGTGATTCCGCGGCCTCCGACACCTCCGGCAGATCGGGCAGGGGGCCGCCGTGCCACACGCCCAGGGCCGTCGCGAGTACGGGCACGATCTGGATCGCCGCCAATTCGTAGCCGGCCGCCGACGGGTGGAAGTGGTCGGAGGAGAACATCCGGTCGGGCGCCGCCAGGAACTCGGGGGCCAGCAGGTCGGCGAGTGCCACCGGGTGGCCGCCCGCCGCGCTGGTCGCGGCCGCCTGCGCCCGGGCCAGTCGCAGCCCCCAGGTCCGGACCACGGTCCGCAGGGGCTGCGGAATCGCCGTCACCACCCCCAGGTCGGGGCACGTTCCGACGACGACGGCGCAGTCGTGGGCGCGGAGCCGTTCGACGGCCTCCCCGAGCCTGCGCGCCGACGCCCGGATGGAGTTCTTGCTCGTCACATCGTTGGCGCCGACCAGGATCACCGCGGCATCCGGCGGCGGCCCGGCGACGAACATCGCGTCCACCTGCCCGCTGAGCCCGCGGGACGTGGCGCCGCCGATGGCCTTGGTGCTCAGCCGGATCCGCTTCCCGGTCTCGTCGGCGAGGCGTCGTGCGATCTGCACGCCGGGCACCTCCGCCGCCGACAGGCACCCCACCCCGGCGGCCGTGGAGTCGCCGAAGATCATCAGGTGGATGTCGTAGGGGGTGGTCCGCAGCCACCGGTCGGGCACCGCGGCGCCGGGGGAGTAGACGCCGTCGGCCTCCGGCGGCTTGGCGACGTTGCGCCCGATCACCCCGCGGGCCGCCGTCGCCTGCGACATCAGATACGAGTACGCCGCCCACGACAGCGTGCCTGCGCTCGAACCTGCCACGACAGCCGCGGCGCCGGCCTTCACTCCGGTCTGCCAGGTCCTCTTGGGCACTGGTCTCACCTTTCCGCTACGTGGTGCTCATCTCACGGGTTCCAGCGGACTGCGTCGGCACCAATCTAGTCGGATCGGGGCCCCCGTGCCGGACGTCTGTGGGCATCGGATCAGGGCATCTGGGAGCATGGAGGCATGCGCATCGCGGAACACGTCGTCGACCTGATCGGCAACACCCCTCTCGTCAAGCTCTCTTCCGTCATCGGTGAGAACCACGGGACCGTTGCAGCCAAGATCGAATACCTCAACCCGGGGGGAAGCTCGAAGGACCGCATCGCGGTCAAGATGATCGACGCCGCGGAGGCGTCGGGCGAGCTGAAACCGGGTGGGACCATCGTCGAACCCACGTCCGGCAACACCGGCATCGGCCTCGCGCTGGTCGCCCAGAAGCGCGGATACAAGTGCGTGTTCGTCTGCCCCGACAAGGTCAGCGAAGACAAGCGGAACGTCCTCAAGGCGTACGGCGCCGAGGTCGTGGTGTGCCCCACCGCGGTCGCGCCCGAGCACCCGGACAGCTACTACAGCGTCTCCGACCGCCTCGCCCGCGAACTCCCCGGCGGGTGGAAGCCCAACCAGTACTCCAACCCGGGCGGCCCGCAGAGCCACTACGAGACCACCGGCCCCGAGATCTGGGCCGACACCGACGGCAAGATCACCCACTTCGTCGCGGGCGTCGGCACCGGCGGCACCATCACCGGCACCGGTCGCTACCTCAAGGAGGTGTCCGGCGGCAAGGTCAAGGTCATCGGCGCCGACCCCGAGGGCTCCGTGTACTCGGGGGGCACCGGCCGTCCGTACCTGGTCGAGGGAGTGGGCGAGGACTTCTGGCCCAGCGCCTACGACCCGTCCATCCCCGACGAGATCATCGCCGTGTCCGACGCCGACTCCTTCGAGATGACCCGTCGTCTCGCCCGCGAGGAGGGCCTGCTGGTCGGTGGTTCCTGCGGCATGGCCGTCGTTGCCGCGCTCGAGGTCGCCAAGCGTGAGGGCCCCGACGCCGTCATCGTCGTCCTGCTGCCCGACGGTGGTCGTGGATACCTGTCGAAAATCTTCAACGACAAGTGGATGGCGTCCTACGGATTCCTCCGCACCCCGCTCGACGGCAAGCCCGACGAGAAGACCGTCGGCGACGTGCTGCGCGGCAAGTCCGGCGAACTTCCGGACCTCGTCCACACCCACCCGTCCGAGACGCTGCGCGACGCCATCGAGATCCTCCGCGAGTACGGGGTGTCCCAGATGCCCGTCGTCGGTGCCGAGCCGCCCGTCATGGCCGGTGAGGTCGCAGGCAGCGTCACCGAGCGCGACCTGCTCAGCGCGGTCTTCGAGGGCCGCGCACACCTCGCCGACCCGGTCGAGAAGCACATGAGCAAGCCGTTCCCGCTCATCGGTTCGGGCGAACCGGTGTCGGCTGCCACCAAGGCGCTCGGCGACACCGACGCGCTGATGGTCGTCGACGACGGAAAGCCCGCGGGCGTCATCACCCGTCACGACCTTCTCGGTTTCCTCAGCGCCGGCTCCTAGACGACACGCCTAGGTCAGGACGAGAAAAGACCGGCCCCCGCTGCGCACGGAACGTACGGTGCACAGCGGGGTGCCGGTCCGCTGTCCGTGAGGGGGAGTTCCCAGTGAGTGCTCGTCTGCGTCGTGTCCTGGTGGTTCCGGTCGCCCTGCTCGGGTTCGCCGCCGCCGGATGTGGGAACAGCATCGAGGGTGCCGCCGTCGCACAGCCGGAATCGTCCGGCGTCGGATCGGTGTCCTCGGGCACGTCGCCGTCCGAAGCGCCCGCCGACTGCGCCGCGCTGACGACGGCGCTCGGCCGGCTCGTCTCGGATCGGCCGCATCTCACCGAGGCCGTCCTCCCCGGATCGACCGATCCCACCTGCTCGTGGTCCAAGGGACCGACCAACGTGATGAGCACCATCACCGCATCGGTCAGGCCGCAGGTCACCGACCCTGCCGTCATCGTCGAGATGCGGAACGGGACGAACGTCGTCGCCGACCCCCGGTCCGCCGAGTTCGGCGGGGTGGTCCTCGACGTCGTGGCCATGGCCCTGCTCACACCCGAGCACAGCATCATCGTCAACGCGCTCGACCCGTCCGTCAGCGACGCGACCAAGCTCGACGTCGCCTTCGCCATCGCGGAGTATCTGGAGAATTAGGTCCCCACTAGGCTGGGGGCCATGAGTGAGCAGCGCAGCAAAGCGGACAACATCAGCTGGCAGGGGTTCTCCACCAAGGCCGTGCACGCAGGATTCGACCCCGACCCGCAGACGGGCGCCGTCAACGTCCCCATCTACGCGAGTTCGACGTTCGCACAGGACGGCGTCGGCGGCATGCGGAACGGATTCGAATACGCCCGCACCGGCAACCCCACCCGACGACCGCTCGAGGCCAACCTCGCCGCCCTGGAGTCGGGCACGTACGGTCGCGCCTTCGGGTCGGGTATGGCCGCCACCGACTGCCTGCTCCGTGCCGCGCTCCGCCCCGGCGACCACCTCGTCATCCCGAACGATGCCTACGGCGGAACGTTCCGCCTGATCGACAAGGTCTTCACCCAGTGGGGCATCGAGTACACGCCCGCCGCGGTGTCCGACGTGGACGCGGTCCGGGCCGCCATCCGGCCCAACACCAAGCTCGTGTGGGTCGAGACGCCCACCAACCCGCTCCTCAACATCGGTGACATCGAGGCGCTGTCCGACATCGCGCACGAGGCCGGCGCGAAGATCGTCGTCGACAACACGTTCGCGTCGCCGTACCTGCAGCAGCCGCTGCAACTCGGCGCCGACATCGCGCTGCACTCGACGACGAAGTACATCGGCGGGCACTCCGACGTCGTCGGCGGCGCACTCGTCACCAACGACGAAGAACTCGACACGGCGTTCGCGTTCCTGCAGAACGGTGCCGGCGCGGTCCCCGGACCGTTCGACGCGTTCCTCACCCTCCGCGGCATCAAGACCCTCTCGCTGCGCATGGAGCGGCACAGCGACAACGCCGAGAAGGTCGTCGAACTGCTCAGCGGGCACCCCGCGGTGTCGCAGGTCATCTACCCCGGGCTCGAGTCGCACCCCGGCCACAAGGTCGCGGAGAAGCAGATGCGCCGCTTCGGCGGCATGATCTCGGTCCGCCTCGCCGGCGGCAAGCAGGCCGCGCTGGACTTCTGCTCGCGCACCGAGATCTTCACGCTGGCCGAGTCGCTCGGCGGCGTCGAATCGCTGATCGAGCACCCGGGCGCCATGACCCACGCCTCGACCGCCGGCTCGCTCCTCGAGGTGCCGGACGACCTGGTGCGCCTGTCCGTCGGCATCGAGGACGCCGCCGATCTGGTGGGCGACATCGAGCAGGCGCTGAAGTAGGCGCCTCCGGCGCCCGTGTGTTGGTTGAGGGTCTTCCGGCCCCTCCACCCCCCCAAGGGGGCGGGGAGGTCCCTACTTAACCCCCCTGGGTTCTTTC
>NZ_JBHVEY010000018.1:0-103911 GCF_042802055.1 Rhodococcus sp. NPDC057529 | reverse complement strand
GCTCTCTTTAACGGAGACCGAGGAACCCACTTCGGTGGGGGAGGAAAAAGGGACGGGTGGGGGAGAGATCTCCCCCGCGCCCGTGTGGGCGGGAAAGGAGTCTCCGGACTCGTCAACCACCCACGGGGCGCGGAGCGCCCTATGCTGACCCGCGTGGAGCCTGTCACGCTGGATCAGATCAGAGCAGCCCGTAAGCTGCTGGACCCCGTCATGCGCCGGACGCCGGTGATCGCGTCCCGGGCACTGTCGGAACGATGCGGGCACGTCGTGTCGCTGAAGTGCGAAAATCTGCAACGCACAGGATCTTTCAAACCTCGTGGTGCGTACAACCGGATCGCGAACCTGGCGGTCGCGGAACGCGCGTGCGGGGTCGTGGCGGCCAGCGCAGGCAATCACGCGCAGGGTGTGGCCTGGGCCGCCACCGAACTGGGCATCCCGTCCACCGTCTTCATGCCCACCGGCGCACCCCTGCCGAAACTCGTGGCCACCAAGGCGTACGGCGCGACCGTCCACCTCACCGGCGACACGGTGGACGACGCGCTCGTCGCCGCGAAGGCGTACGCGGACGAGACCGGCGCCGTCCTCATCCATCCCTTCGACCACGTCGACATCGTCGCCGGGCAGGGGACCGTCGGGCTCGAGATCCTCGAGCAGGAACCCGACGTCGGCACGATCGTCGTCCCGACCGGCGGCGGTGGTCTGATCGCGGGCATCGCCGCCGCGGTGAAGGCGACGCGGCCCGACGTACGGATCGTCGGGGTCCAGGCCGAGCAGGCGGCGGCCTGGCCGCGGTCGCTGGCCGAGGGTCGCCCGATACCGCTGGAGACCATGTCGACCATGGCCGACGGTATCGCGGTCGGCCGCCCCGGCGACGTGCCGTTCGCCCACGTCGGTTCCCAGGTCGACGCCATCGTCACCGTCAGTGAGGACGCGCTGTCGCGGGCGCTGCTCCTGTGCCTCGAGCGCGCGAAGCTCATCGTGGAGCCCGCGGGCGCGGCGGCGGTGGCCGCGTTGATCAGCTGCTCCACGGACGAGCTGGGGCTCACCGGGAAGGTGTGCGCGGTGCTGTCCGGCGGCAACATCGACCCGTTGCTGCTCACCCACGTCGTCAACCACGGTCTCCGGGCGGCCGGCCGGTATCTCGGTGTGCACGTGACCATTCCGGACCGACCGGGTGGTCTGGTCAGCCTACTGGGCGTGATCAGCGGCAACGGCGCCAGCGTCGTCGACGTCGTCCACTCCCGCACCGGCGGCGCGCTCGCACTCGACGAGGTGGAGGTGTTCCTCACCGTCGAGACCCGCGGTCCCGGACACCGCCAGGATCTCCTCGAGGCCCTGCGCGACGCCCGCTACTCGGTCCGTTTGCAGGAGTAGGCCGGACCTAGCTCGGCCAGCCGCCCAGGGTGATCACCCGGAACTCCTGATCGACCAGCCGGGCAGGCAACTCCAGGTTGGTGAGCCAGTCGATCGCGCCGCCGCCCATCCCGACCGCCGCCGTGCTCGACGCGTGCGCGGTGGTGCAGGACGCCGCAACCACCGACACGGTCCGCCACAACGAGACAGAGTCGGGGTGCAGGGGTTTAACGGTGCTGGCGGTCGCGACGGCCGCACCGGACGGGATCGACACCTGGCAGGTGGGATCGCCCGGCAGATCCTGGACCTGGACCTGCCAGCCGCCCGGCGGTGTGGCCCCGGCCGTGGCGATGTCGCCGCCGAGCGCGACCAGCACGCCGCACCCGAGCAACTCCGCTGTCGTCGACGCACAGTGGTCGGCGGAACTCGCCCGCGCGGTGGCCGTGAGGTCGAGTTCCACCCCGGCGGGAAGTGTGACCTCGGTGCCGTCGACGGTGATCGACCGCCACGAATGGGGTGCGGGCGCCGACACCGTGGGGTCGAGGGCGCCGTCCGTGGTGCGGGCTGCGGCGAGGGCGTCGGTGAGGAACCGCGCGAACATCGGAGTCACCGTGTTCGGGCCCTCGTCGAGCGCGCGGATCTCGGCGTCGGCGCGGTCGCGGTTGACGGCGGCGTCGGCGGCCGCGAGGTAACCGCGGATCAGGTTCGACGCCGAGCTCAGGGCGTCGGGGTCGGTGACGACGATCCGTGCGTGCACACCCCAGGTGGACCATTCGGTTGCGCTGCGTGCGCTGGTCATGTGGTGGTTCTCCGGTGGCGGGATCTCAGGAACCGCTGGACACGGCGTCCGGTGCGCCGAATCCGGCCGAGACGAGGGGCGCTGCCACCGTCGAATCGGGGGTCGCGGGATCAGCGGCCGCCGCCATACCGCCACCGGCGACCAGTCCGGCGATTCCGGCTGCCGCCAACACGCGGCGAACGGGAAGCAGGCGGGAAATCCGTCGGTCTTCACTCATGCCGACCAGCTTCCCCGACGAACCTTAGAACAACCTGGGAAGAATCTGGCTCTCCGCGCCGAGTGCGCAGTCGTGCCCGACAGCCACCGTAGTGACGGAGTCGTCACTACGATCGGATCCGTGATCGCGGACCATGACGAACTGCTCGATGCCGCTCTGGGTGTGCTGCGGGAGCGCGGCCCCCTGTCCGACCGGGAGCTGGCAGTCGCGCTTGCGGACTCGGGTTGGGGAGGCGTCGACGACCTGATCGACTACGTGGTGGAGTTCGACGCGCCGCTTCTCGGAACTCTCCCCGACGACCGATGGGTGGCGCTCGACGTTCTGCTCGCGGGACGCCTCCTCACGCACCGCCTCACCGCGGAGGAGATCGCGGCCGATGTCGTGGCGCCAGACGATTTCGGCGCACTTCCGCGCCTCGCATCCGGGGACCCCGACGTCGACGGCTTCGAGGTCGTGTTCCTCGAGGACGAGGCCGACGAATTCGCCGCGAGAGGGGGCGTCGGCGCGAACTGGCCGGACGAGGAAGTGCTCATGTTTCCCCGCGGCACACTCGCGCGGTGTTCTCCCGGGGATCTGGTGGCGGTGACCGCCACGCACGACGGAGTGCGCCTCGACGTCGTCGGCGAGCCGGTCGCGGACGCTCCCGAACTTGCGCTGCGGCTCACTCGTCGGCTGAACGAGACTTCGGTGATCGACCTCGAGGAGGAGGTCTGCCATCTCCTGGTCGACGATCCGGCGGCGTTCACCGTGCCGGCGCTGCCGTTGGCGGAAATAGTCGAGGCAGCCGACCTCGACAGGTCCGGGCAACTCGTCGCCCGTCGCGGATTCGATTTCGAGGCCTACGGCCGGGACCTGATGATCGGCGTGTACGCCGACGAGCTCGGGGTGAACATGGACGCGGCGGTGGCCGTCGCCACGCTGGTATCGCTGGTCACCGCGCTCGAGGAAGACGAGGACCAGGACATCCAGGCGAGGTTCTTCGACAGGCCGGAGCGCTACGCAGCCCTCGCCGATCCGGCTGTCATGGAAGTCGCCGCTCAGGAGTTGTTCGACGTGGACGTCGACCCCGAGGTGCTCCTGCTCGCAGCGCAGCGGCTGCTCGTGTCGGGACCGCGCGAAGTGAAAGCCGCTGCCGCGTGGATCGCCGGCCGGGCCACCGAGATGCAGGGCTTCCCGAAACAGGCCGAAGAACACTACGAACACGCGCTCGTCCTGGACGGAGCATTCGATCTCGCTCTCTTCGACCTTGCCCGTTTCGCCTCGGACCGCGGCGATGCCGTCCGCGGGCTGTCGTTGCTGAACCGGATGGCCGCCGGGGATGCGGAGCCGCTGCACGCGGTGCTCGAATACTTTCAGCCGACGCCGCGGCCGGGGCTGGGCCGCAACCATCCCTGCTGGTGCGGGTCGGGAAGGAAGTACAAGACGTGCCACCTCGGCAAGGGCGACCATGCGTTGTCCGAGCGGGCCGGGTGGCTGTACCAGAAAGCGAAGTTGCACGCGCAGGAACTCGGCTGGCGCGATCAGATCATCGACTACGCCGAAATCCGTTCCGAGAACTGGCCCGGCGACGCGGCGCTGTTCGAGGCGCTGGAGGACCCTCTGGTCACCGACGTCGCACTGTTCGAGGGCGGTGCGTTCGCCGACTTCGTCGAGTGCCGCGGCGACTTGCTGCCCCCGGACGAGTTCGCGCTCGCGCGACAGTGGCAGGAGGTCGAACGGTCGCTGCACGAGGTGGAGGAGGTCCGGCCGGGTGCGGGTCTGACATTGCGGGACCTGCGCACCGGCGACCGGCGCGACATCAGGGAAGTCACCGCGAGCCACCAGTTGCATCCCGGGAATCTGATCTGTGCCCGCGTCGTCCCGGCGGGGGACACGTGGCAGATCTTCGGCGGAATCGAACCGATCTCGCAGGACCGCCGCGCGTCGCTCCTCCGGGCGTTGGACGACGACACCACGGATGGGGGTGACCTGGTCGCGATCCTCAGCGAACGATTCGTGCCGGTCAGTGGGTGATGGAGGGGACGGGATTCGTCGGGTGCCGTTCTCCCGCAGGTCACGGTAGGAAACGGATCAATCCCGCAGAATCGCCTCGCATCTGCTGTGCCCCGTCGTAACGTGAACTCACTCGGTTAGGTGCACCGAGGAGGAGGAGCGCACGTATGTCAGTTGATGCAGCGGCGATCATCGTGGCGATCACCACCGCAGCGGGGGCCATCGTTCAGGGAGCGGACATACCGCAGCCGGTGAAAGATCAAGCAGCAGAAGCAATTCAGGTGGTCGAGCAGGCCTCACCCGACGTTCAGAAACAAGTAAACGACGCATTGTCGACCCTCCCCGAACCGGCGCGCGTGCAGGCCGAGCAGATGGTGGCGCAGGCCTCGGACGTCGTGAAGCAGGCAACCGACCCCTACATTCCGCCGCCACCCGCCGTCGAGGCGGCGCCGCCGCCCGCCCCCGTACCGCCACCGGCCCTGCCGGACGCCCCGCTCGACCAGCCCCCCGTGATGAGTGCCCCCGACGTCGGAACCGCGATCGGGGGCCTCGCCGCTCTGCCGGGGGTACCGGCCCTCATCAGCGGGCTCGGATCGCTGATCCCGTCCGTTCCCGCCGGATTTCCCGGGGTCTCGCTCGCGCCCGTCGGCGCCATCGCCGTCTTCGCACCGTGGATCCGCAAGGCCGGAGCGCTGTGCGAGGGCATCAAGCCGCCGACACTGGCGGCCCTGTACTCGGTCGAGAACGGGTTCCGCTACGGCGCGACGTCACCGGTGTCCCGGGCGGGTGCCCGCGGTCCCGGCCAGTTCATGCCCGAAGCCTGGGCGCGGTACGGCAAGGACGCGGACGGCGACGGCAAGGTCGACATCAACGGCGTCGCCGATCCGATGATGGCGTCCGGTCAGATGCTGTGCGACCTGTTCGGTCAGATCGACGGGTGGAAGAAGGAGGGCGTCGTCAAGGGAGACACCCTCGACCTCACGATCGCCGCCTACAATGCCGGTGCGGGTGCTGTCCGGACCGCCGGAGGCATGCCCGCCGGCAAGTTCGACTACGAGCACGAAACGCAGCCGTACGTCGCACGCATCCGATCGCTCGAGGAGTCGTTTGCGCGGATGCTGTCGCCGTTCTTCTACGGTGCGGCCGCCGGCGACACGAGCCGCGTCGTGGAGGCGGCCATGCGGTTCATCGGCCTGCCCTACGTGTGGGGCGGCGGCAACATCAACGGTCCGTCCGGCGGCGGGTTCGACTGCTCGGGGCTGACCTCGTTCGCCGTGTACGCCGCCACCGGCGTCAAACTGCCCCGCACGTCGGAAACGCAGTGGAATGTCGGTGTGGAGGTGCCGCTGTCGGAAGCCAGGCCCGGGGATCTGCTGTTCGGAAACTGGCAGTCGGGTGGGCCGGGTCACGTGGCGATCTACGTCGGAAACGGGCAGATGCTGCACGCCCCGACGACGGGCGACGTGGTGCGCATCGGACCGGTGTTCGCCGACATGAAGGCCCGCCGGGTCTTCTGATCACATCCGCCGGGCCCGATGCAGAAAACTCCGGCCCGGGCACTGGGCCCGGACCGGAGTTTTCGGCGGTTGATCCGAGATCAGCTGTGGTACGGCTCCGCGCTGACGAGCGTCACCTTCATGCTGCTGCCGTTGGGCAGCGTGTATTCGCGGGTCTCGCCGACCTTCGCCTCGAGCAGTGCGCCACCCAGCGGGGAGTTGGGCGAGTACACCTCGAGCTTGTTGTCGCGTGCACCCTCTTCGCGGGTGGCGATCAGGAACGTCTCGGTGTCCTTCTCGTCGCCGTCGTAGTAGACCTTCACCACGGAACCGGGCAGTGCGACACCCGACTGGGTGGGGGCCTCGCCGACCTTCGCGCTGTTCAGGAGTTCCTGGAGCTGACGGATGCGCGCCTCCTGCTGACCCTGCTCTTCACGGGCCGCGTGGTAGCCACCGTTCTCCTTCAGATCGCCCTCTTCGCGACGCTCGTTGATCTCGGCGGCGATGACCGGACGATTGGCAATGAGCTGGTCGAGTTCGCTCTTGAGCCTGTCATGTGACTCCTGGGTCAGCCAGGTCACCTGGGTCTCGGTCATCTCGATCACTCCCTCGTAGTTGGAGCCGCCGGGCTCCCTCGACAGACCACTGCAACAGCAGTGATCAACGGCTCGGCGGATTCGACGGCCGGGGCCGTTCGTCGTCCGCCTTGCCGCCAATGCAGCAATACACGGTTCCAAACGGAACCGTGTACCAGGCGATTCTAGCACGATCGGGGAGCGCAAACCCCGAATAACCCGAACGGTCGCTCGGCTGCGGGGGTGTCAGCCGCCGGTCAGGTAGGCCGGAACGTCCAGGCTGCAGCCGTAGATGTCGCCCATTGCAGGGGGGCGCGACGTGTAGACGGGAGCGGTGACTTTCACCGTCTGGCTGTCGCCGCCGGCGATGTACACCTCGCGCCTGCCGGTCTCGGAACCGTCCTTGGAGCGGGATCGGACGATGCACACTGCGGCGCGCGACGGATCCTCCCGGGTGACGGTGAACGTGATGTCGAGCTGTGAATCACTCACCAGATCGAACGACGTGGCTTCACTGTCGATCTCGGAGACGGCGAACTTGTCGTATGCGACGAGCGCCACGATCACGCCGCCGACGACGACCGCCGCGGAGAGCGCCCACACGAGCCAGCGCTTCGGGCGCGCGGGCTTTGCCGCGGCTGTGTATCGGCCCGGGGGAAGCGTTCTCGTCATCTCTCAACTCTCGTACCGCTCCGGTTCCACGTAACTCACAGCACTCGAGCGGGGGCACGGCTGCAAGCGGAACTCTCGGGTGGAACTATAGAGGACGTGCGTCGGTGCGCCGTCAGCGATGGCGGACGCGAGAGCGCGCGACACGGACAAGCCGGCAACGGCTACTGGCGAAGTTGAGGTGAACGAATACGTGAGCGGATTCCGGCTCATGGCCGTCCATGCGCATCCCGACGACGAGTCGAGCAAGGGTGCCGCGACAACGGCCCGTTACGCCGCAGAGGGCAACGAAGTGAAGGTCGTGACGTTGACCGGTGGTGAACGTGGCGACATCCTCAACCCCGCGATGGACGTGCCCGGGGTGCGTGACCGCATCCACGAGGTGCGCATCGAGGAAATGGCCGAGGCCGCGCGGATCCTGGGAGTCCAGCACCAGTGGCTGGGATTCGTGGACTCCGGCCTCCCGGAGGGCGACCCGAAGCCGCCGCTGCCGGAGGGCTGCTTCGCGCTCGTTCCGCTCGAGGAGTCGACCGAGGCCCTGGTGCGCGCCATCCGTGAGTTCCGTCCGCACGTCTTGACCACGTACGACGAGAACGGCGGGTACCCGCACCCCGATCACATCCGCTGCCACGAGGTGTCGATGGCCGCCTACGAGGCCGCCGCCGACCCGGAGCAGTTTCCGGACGCCGGTGCGCCGTGGAAGGTGCAGAAGGTCTATTACTCGCACGGCTTCATCCGAAAACGTCTCCTGCAGTTCCAGGAGGAGTACGAGCGCCGCGGCGAGGAATTCCCGATGGCCGAGTGGCTCAAGAAGTGGAAGACCGAGCAGGGTGACCTGATGGCGCGCGTCACCACCCAGATCACGTGCGGCGACTATTTCCCGCAGCGTGACGACGCGTTGCGTGCCCACGCGACGCAGATCGACCCGAACGGCTCGTTCTTCGCGGTTCCGCTCGAGATCCAGCAGAAGATCTGGCCGACCGAGGAATTCGAGCTCGCCAAGACGCGGGTCACCACCTCCATCCCGGAGAGCGATCTGTTCGCGGGCATCCACGAGGACGGCCAGCAGTGAATGCGCTGACGGTGAACATCGTGGCCGGCGCGGCAGACATCCTGGCGCAGACGCCGAGCACCCCGTCCGGTCCCGAGTTCGGCAAGGCTTCGCCCATCGGCCTCGTCGTCATTCTCGCGCTGCTCGCGGGTGTGGTGCTGCTGGTGCGTTCGATGAACAAGAAGCTCAAGAACCTGCCCGAGACGTTCGAGCCGGAACATCCCGAACCGGACCAGGAAGTGGACGAGGGCACCGACCGCGGCGCGATCCACGGCGGCGGCGCGGGCAAGACCGAACCGCCGAAGCCCACGGACACCCCGCCGAACCTGCAGAAGTAGTCGAACAGGAGCTGGACATGGACCCACGCGAACGCAACACGCTCGGTGGGTCCACCAGCCCCTATCTGCGGCAGCACGCCGACAACCCGGTGCACTGGCAGCAGTGGGGTCCCGAGGCGACCGAGTGGGCGCGGGAGCGGGATGTCCCGATCCTGCTGTCGATCGGATACTCGGCGTGCCACTGGTGCCACGTGATGGCGCACGAGTCCTTCGAGGACGAGGCGGTGGCGTCGCTGATGAACGAGCATTTCGTGTGCGTCAAGGTCGATCGCGAGGAGCGTCCCGACCTCGACGCCGTGTACATGAACGCCACGGTCGCGATGACCGGCCAGGGCGGCTGGCCGATGACGTGTTTCCTCACCCCGGACGGGGCCCCGTTCTACTGCGGCACCTACTACCCGGCGGAGCCGCGTGGCGGGATGCCGTCGTTCACCCAGCTGCTGGGGGCCATCGCGGACACGTGGCGGGACCGCCGCGGCGATGTCGACGACGCGGCCGCTTCGGTGGTCGCGGAACTGCGGCGCGGAGCCGGCGGCATCCCCGAACGTGATGTCCGGGTGACCGCGGCACTGCTGGACGCGGCCGCCCGGACCGTGCTGGGGGACGAGAACGCCGAACGCGGCGGGTTCGGGGGAGCCCCCAAGTTCCCGCCGTCCGCCCTGATGGAAGGCCTGCTGCGCACGTACGAGCGGTCCGGTGACGCGGACGTGCTCGGCGTCGTGGCGCGGACGGCGTCGGCGATGGCGCGCGGCGGCATCTACGACCAGCTCGGCGGCGGTTTCGCTCGCTATTCGGTCGACGCCGCGTGGGTGGTGCCGCACTTCGAGAAGATGCTCTACGACAACGCCCAGCTGCTGCGCGCCTACGCGCACCTGGGTAGGCGGACGGGTTCGGACCTGGCCGTCCGCGTCACCGAGGAGACCGTCGAGTTCCTGCTGCGCGATCTGCGCACCGAGAACGGGTCGTTCGCGTCCGCCCTCGACGCCGACACCGAGGGCGTCGAGGGACTCACGTACGTGTGGACCCCCGATCAGCTCGTCGAGGTTCTCGGACCGGATGACGGGCAGTGGGCGGCCCGGGTGTTCGCGGTGACCGCGGACGGGACGTTCGAGGCGGGCACGTCGGTACTGCAACTCCCGCGCGACCCGGACGACTGGGACCGTTGGCGCCGGATCCGGGGCACCCTGCTCGCCCGGCGTGCGGCGCGGCCGCAGCCGGGCTGCGACGACAAGGTGGTCACCGCCTGGAACGGCCTCGCGATCACCGCGCTGGCGGAGGCGGGTGCCGGACTCGGCAGACCGGAATGGGTGGACGCCGCCGCCGAGTGCGCGCGTGCGGTGCTGGACGTGCACGTCGTGGACGGTCGGCTGCGGCGGGCGTCCCTGGGAACGTCGGTGGGCGAGCCGGCGGGGGTGCTCGAGGACTACGCCTGCCTGGCGACCGGGCTGCTCGCGTTGTATCAGGCGACCGGCGGCGCCGAATGGCTGGCGCGCGCGCAGTCGCTGCTGGACCGCGCACTGATCCATTTCGCCGACGACGAGCGTCCCGGGAGCTGGTTCGACACGGCCGACGACGCCGAAACCCTCGTGACCCGTCCCCGCGACCCGGTCGACGGTGCGACGCCGTCCGGGGCGTCGTGCCTGGCCGAGGCGCTGCTCACCGCGGCCGCGGTGGCCGACGCGGACGCCTCGGGCCGGTACGCGGCCGCGGCCGCCGCATCCCTCGACCGCGTCGCGCTGCTCCTCGAGCGCGCACCGCGATCGGCCGGGCACTGGCTCGCCGTGGCAGAAGCCTCGGTGCGCGGCCCGATCCAGGTGGCGGTGGCCACCGACGGCGATTCCGCCCTGCTGCGGGAGGCGCGCAGGCTCGCTCCCGGCGGCGCCGTCGTCATCGGCGGCGAACCGGATTCGTCCCCGCTGCTCGCCGACCGGCCGCTGGTCGGCGGCGCGTCGGCGGCGTACGTGTGTCGTGGGTTCGTGTGCGACCGCCCCGTGTCGACGGCCGAGGACCTCGCCGCCGCGTTGAGCCGGTAGTCGGGCCTAGCGGAACACCACCAGCCACACGGCGATGTAGTGGCACAACGCTGCGATGACGGTGGCGGCGTGGAAGAACTCGTGATGCCCGAACGTGGTGGGCCACGGATTGGGCCACTTGGTGGCGTAGAGGATCGCCCCGACCGAGTACAGGATGCCGCCGATCAGCAGCAGCAGCATCGGCAGGACGCCGACCTCGCGCGTCAGTTCGGGTGCCACCGGGACGATGGCCCAGCCGAGCAGCAGGTACAGCGGCACCCCGACCCAGCGCGGTGCCGTCGGCCACAGCATTTTCAGCGCGACCCCGGCGACTGCCCCCGCCCACACGACGATCAGCAGCGTCCGGCCCGTGTCGGGCGGCAGCCCCAGCACCGCGAACGGGGTGTAGCTGCCGGCGATGAACAGGAAGATCATCGAATGGTCCGCGCGCTTCATCCACGTGCGGGCGGAGACGGTGTTCCAGTGGATGCGGTGGTAGGTGGCGCTGACCCCGAACACGCCGCACACCGTGAGGCTGTAGACCGCGGTGGCGAGCGCTGCTTCCGCGGACACCTGCGTGCCCGACAGCGTGACGAGGACGAGGCCGGCGATCACGGAGACGCCGAAGGCCCACAGGTGGATCCACCCTCGCAGTCGGGGCTTGACGGGCAGTTCGTCGAGGCCGAAAGCGGTCACTGAACACCTCTTCTCGCTGTGCGTGGCGCTAACCTACGCAACCGTAGGTTAGCTTGTGGTGAGAGCGTACCCGTCGGTAGCAGGAAGTCGTGCGCTGTGTGACGGCCGTCGCGGATCACCTACGGCTGCGGCGTAGTCTTGCGTGTCATGGTGATCTCCAGGTGAGTGCGCGAGGACTGCTGTACAGCATCTACGAGCGTCGACTACTGAAGCGGCTCGACGGTCTACAGCACCCCCGGCACATAGCCGTGATGTGCGACGGCAACCGGCGGTGGGCCAGGGAGAACGGCTTCGAGGACGTCAGCCACGGCCACCGCATGGGCGCCCTCAAGATCTCCGAGATGCTCGGCTGGTGTGACGCCGCGGGCATCGAGATGGCCACCATCTACCTGCTGTCCACCGAGAACCTGCGCCGCGACCCCGAGGAACTCGACACCCTGCTCGAGATCATCACCGACGTCGTCGAAGAGATCTCCGGACCGGACAAGAACTGGAGCGTCAAGATCGTCGGCGCCCTCGACCTCCTGCCCGCCGAACAGTCCCGTCGACTGCGGGACGCGGCCGCCGGAACCGAGGGGCGCACCGGCACCCACGTCAACGTCGCGATCGGATACGGCGGGCGCCAGGAGATCGCCGACGCCGTGCAGTCGCTGCTCAGCGAGAAACTCCTCGCCGGACTGGCGGGCGACGAACTCGTGAAATCGATCACCGTCGACGGCATCGACGGCCACCTCTACACCTCCGGCCAGCCCGACCCTGACCTCGTCATCCGCACGTCCGGGGAACAGCGGCTGTCGGGGTTCCTGCTGTGGCAGAGCGCGTACTCCGAGATCTGGTTCACGGAGGCGTACTGGCCCGAGTTCCGCCGCGTCGACTTCCTCCGGGCCCTGCGCGACTACGCCGCACGGCACCGGCGCTTCGGCGTCTGACGTGAGCGGCGAAGCGTGCCGGAACACGCTTTGCCGCTCACCTACAGCTTGCGCAGGCGCAGCCGGTTGATCGAATGATTGGCATCCTTGCGGAGCACGAGCGTCGCGCGCGGCCGCGTCGGCAGGATGTTCTCCACCAGATTCGGCCGGTTGATGTTGTGCCAGATCTCCTGCGCGGCAGACGTCGCGTCCCGATC
This sequence comes from Rhodococcus sp. NPDC057529, assembly GCF_042802055.1. Lineage (NCBI taxonomy): Bacteria > Bacillati > Actinomycetota > Actinomycetes > Mycobacteriales > Nocardiaceae > Rhodococcus > Rhodococcus sp. NPDC057529. Next base: position 91,587 of record NZ_JBHVEY010000018.1, on the reverse strand, counting down.
CGACAATCCGGCGTAGTGGTGGAAATGCGCGTCGGGATCGGAGAACGACGTCTTCCGCAGCGCGAGAAATCGCTGGATGTACCAGTTCTCGATGTCCTCGATCCGGGCATCGACGTAGATCGAGAAGTCGAACAGGTCCGACACCATCAGCCGCGGACCGGTCTGCAGCACGTTGAGCCCCTCGATGATGAGGATGTCCGGCTGCCGGATCAGGTGATACTGGCCGGGGATGATGTCGTACGAGATGTGCGAATAGACCGGCGCGGCTACCTCTTCGGCCCCCGACTTCACCTCGGTGACGAACCGCAGCAGCTTGCGGCGGTCGTAACTCTCGGGAAAGCCCTTGCGGTGCATGATCCCGCGGCGGTTCAGCTCGGCCGTCGGATACAGGAACCCGTCCGTCGTCACCAGATCGACGCGCGGGTGGTGCTCCCACCGCGCGAGGAGGGCCTGGAGGACACGGGCCGTGGTGGACTTGCCGACCGCCACGCTGCCCGCCACACCGATCACGAACGGCACCTGCTGGTCGGGATGCTTTTCGCCGAGGAACGTCGCGGTCGCGGCGAACAGTCGCTGCCGGGCCGCGACCTGGAGGTGGATGAGACGCGACAGCGGCAGGTAGACCTCCGCGACCTCCTCGAGGTCGATCTGCTCGCCGAGGCCCCGCAGTCCGAACAGCTCTTCCTCGGTGAGGACGAGCGGCGTCGACTTACGCAGTGTGCGCCACTGCTTCCGGTCGAATTCGACGTACGGACTGGACTCGCTCGTCCGCGCCATCAGTTCCGCTCACACTCGGGTGCACGGGGGAGTGAGCGGTCCATGCCCAGAATCTCTGCCGTCGTCGTCGCGCTGGCGAGTAGCGGTTGCATAGTCGGATTGTGCTTGGTGCCACAGGCTGCGCTGTCGGCGGGTCAGGCAGACGTGTCTGCGACTAAGGTCGGACGGCATGGAATCCGATTCGTTCGTTCGCGAATACTTGCTGCTCGGGCTGGGTTTCGACCGGCTGGAGGAAGGATTCGTCGACGCGTACACCGGCGATCCCGCGCTGCGCAGGCAGGTGGAGAACGCGCCGAAGCCCGATCCGCGGGACCTCGCCCGCACCGCGGCGAACCTGCGCGCGGAGTTGCCGTCGGCAGGACTGTCCGAGGAGCGGACCCGGTTCCTCGACGTCCACCTGCGCGCCCTCGAATGCTCGGGGCGCAAGTTCGCCGGTGACGACGTCGGCTTCGTCGACGAGGTCGAGGCATATTTCGACGTCCGCATCGAACGCGGCGACGAGGAGCAGTACCGGGAGGCGCACCGCAAGATGGACGCCGTGCTGCCCGGCCCGGGACCGCTGGCCGAGCGCATCCGGATCCACCGCGCGAAGGACGCGATTCCCGCCGACCGGTTGCAGGAATGCGTCGACGCCTTCTCGAGCGCCCTGCGCGACCTGGTGCGGCAGCACTACGCGCTGCCCGAGTCCGAGGTGGTGGAGTACGAGGTGGTGGGCGACAAGCCGTGGTCCGGGTTCAACTACTACCTCGGCGACTACCGCTCGAAGGTCGCGATCAACTCCGACCTCGAGCAGCACATGGCGAACCTGCCGCGGCTGATCGCGCACGAGTCGTACCCCGGCCACCACACCGAGCACTGCCGGAAGGAGGCCGGACTCGTCGGCGCCGGACAACTCGAGCAGACGCTGTTCGTCGTCAACACCCCGCAGTGCCTGATGGCCGAGGGCCTCGCCGACCTCGCGCTCGACGCGATCGTCGGGTCCGACTGGGGGCTGTGGGCGCAGGAAATCTACGCCGACCTCGGTCTGCGATTCGACGGTGAGCAGGCGCAACGCTTGTCCGGGGCGTCCGGACAGCTGCTCGGGGTGCGGCAGGACGCGGCGATGATGCTGCACGACGAGGGTCGCAGCCACGACGACGTCGCGGCGTTCCTGCAGCGGTGGAGCCTGTCGACCCCCGAGCGGGCACGGCAGTCGCTGCGCTTCCTGTCCTCCCCGCTGTGGCGGGCGTACACCAGCACCTACGTGGAGGGGTACCGCCTGCTCGGGGGCTGGCTGGCCGAGGTGCCCGTCGGCGCAGAACGGTCGGAACGGTTCCGCCGGCTGCTCGACGAGCCGCTCGTTCCCAGCGTCCTGCGTGCCGGTGAGGGATACCTCACCGCGGGCGGTTAGGAAGTCCTCACGGGTAGTTCGTAGACTGGGAGCATTCGTTTCCGCATCCAGCTTGGAGATTCCTCGATGACCGCTGTGCCCGGTACCGACGTCAACACGGCCCCCCTCGCCGAACTCGACCCCGAAGTCGCCCAGGCCATGGCAGGTGAGCTGGCCCGTCAGCGCGACACGCTGGAGATGATCGCCTCGGAGAACTTCGTTCCCCGCGCCGTGCTCCAGGCGCAGGGCAGCGTCCTCACCAACAAGTACGCCGAAGGGTACCCGGGACGCCGCTACTACGGCGGCTGCGAGCACGTCGACGTCGTCGAGGACCTCGCCCGCACCCGCGCCAAGGAACTGTTCGGCGCCGACTTCGCGAACGTCCAGCCGCACTCCGGCGCGCAGGCCAACGCAGCGGTCCTGATGGCCCTGATGAACCCGGGCGAGAAGCTCCTCGGGCTCGACCTCGCGCACGGCGGCCACCTCACGCACGGCATGAAGCTGAACTTCTCCGGCAAGCTCTACGACGTCGAGTCGTACGGGGTCAGCAAGGAAGACCACCGCATCGACATGGACGAGGTCCGCAAGATCGCCGTCGCCGCGCAGCCGAAGGTCATCGTCGCCGGCTGGTCCGCGTACCCGCGGCACGAGGACTTCGCCGCGTTCCGGTCCATCGCCGACGAGGTCGGCGCGTACCTGTGGGTCGACATGGCGCACTTCGCGGGCCTGGTCGCGGCCGGGCTGCACCCGTCGCCCGTGCCGTACGCCGACGTCGTGTCCAGCACCGTCCACAAGACGCTCGGCGGCCCCCGCTCCGGCCTGATCCTGGCCAAGCAGGAGTGGGCGAAGAAGCTCAACTCCGCCGTGTTCCCCGGCCAGCAGGGCGGGCCGCTGATGCACGCCATCGCCGCGAAGGCCGTCTCGCTGAAGATTGCGGGCACCGACGAGTTCAAGGACCGTCAGCAGCGCACCCTCACCGGTGCGAAGATCCTCGCCGAGCGCCTGACCGGCTCGGATGTCGTGGACAAGGGCGTCAGCGTCCTCACCGGCGGCACCGACGTGCACCTCGTGCTCGTCGACCTGCGCAACTCGCAGCTCGACGGCCAGCAGGGTGAAGACCTCCTCCACGAGGTCGGCATCACCGTCAACCGCAACGCCGTGCCGTTCGACCCGCGCCCGCCGATGGTCACGTCCGGCCTCCGGATCGGCACCGCGGCGCTCGCGTCCCGCGGATTCGGCGACGAGCAGTTCACCGAGGTCGCCGACATCATCGGCACCGCGCTCGCCGGTGCGTCCGACGTCGAGACGCTGAAGGCCCGCGTCTCCAAGCTCGCCGCCGACTTCCCGCTGTACGAGGGCCTCGAGGACTGGCGCCTGATCTAGGCGGCTCCGCCGCCCGTGCGTGGTTGACGACTGCACAGACTCGTTAACCGCGCACGGGCGCGAAGCGCCTTCTCCGTGTAACCAGTTGTTCACCGACACGCCCGCCGCTCGGTCAGCCGATCGGCGTGTTTGGCAGTACCGTCGGGGGTAACAGGCAGCGGGGAAGTTGCTTGTACGGGAGGTCCTGATCGTGGCTGACACACTCAGTGCGAGGGGGCCGGCGCCCGGCCCTCGTGTGGTGACACACCAGGGACGGACCGGTCCAGCGAACCGAGTTTGCGTGGGTGCCGCGCAGACCTAGGAGCCAACGTGACTGCTTCACGCTCCGTCTCAGCCCGCGCCGGACAGTCGTCCGTCGCCCCCAGGAAATCTTCGGATTCTGCAGTGCGTACGTTCGTACTCGACACCTCCGTACTGCTGTCCGACCCCTGGGCCGTCACCAGGTTCGCCGAGCACCGCGTGGTGCTTCCCCTCGTCGTGATCAGCGAGCTCGAAGGGAAGCGGCATCACCACGAGTTGGGATGGTTCGCAAGAGAATCGCTGCGCATGCTCGACGACCTCCGTCTCGAGTACGGTCGACTCGACCAGCCCGTGCCGATCGGCACGGACGGCGGCACCCTGCAGGTCGAGTTGAATCACACCGACCCGTCGGTTCTGCCGGTCGGATTCCGCACGGACAGCAACGATTCGAGGATCCTGGCCTGCGCACTGAACCTCGAGGCCGAGGGCGGTGACGTCGTCCTGGTCAGCAAGGACATCCCGCTGCGGGTGAAGGCCGGTGCGGTGGGCCTTCCTGCCGACGAATACCACGCCCACGACGTCGTTCCGTCGGGTTGGACGGGAATGACCGAGTTGGACGTGGCGTCCTCCTCGATCGACGAACTGTTCTCCGAAGGCGTCGTCGACCTGGAGGAGGCCCGGGAACTTCCGTGCCACACGGGTATCCGGCTGCTGGGTGGTTCGTCGAGTGCGCTGGGCCGGGTGAACGCCGACAAGCGGGTGCAGTTGGTGCGGGGGGAGCGGGAGGCGTTCGGCCTGCACGGACGTTCGGCCGAGCAGCGGATCGCTCTCGACATCCTGCTCGACGACAGCGTGGGCATCGTGTCGCTGGGCGGCAAGGCGGGCACCGGCAAGTCGGCGCTGGCGTTGACGGCGGGGCTGGAGGCGGTGCTGGAGCGTCGCACTCAGCGGAAAGTCGTTGTCTTCCGGCCGCTCTACGCGGTGGGCGGCCAGGAACTCGGCTATCTGCCGGGCAGTGAGAGCGAGAAGATGGGCCCGTGGGCCCAGGCGGTCTTCGACACTCTCGACGGACTGGCCAGCACCGAGGTGATGGACGAGGTGATCAGCCGCGGCATGCTGGAAGTGCTGCCGCTCACGCATATTCGCGGACGGTCGCTGCACGATTCGTTCGTGATCGTGGACGAGGCGCAGTCGCTGGAACGCAACGTGCTGCTCACGGTGCTGTCCCGGTTGGGCACCGGGTCCCGGGTGATCCTCACGCACGACGTCGCGCAGCGTGACAACCTGAGGGTCGGACGTCACGACGGCGTGGCTGCGGTGATCGAAAAGCTCAAGGGGCATCCGCTGTTCGCGCACATCACGTTGACCCGCAGCGAGCGTTCGCCGATCGCGGCGCTCGTGACGGAGATGCTGGAGGAGTTCGGGCCGACGCCGTAGGCGACTGCCCCGCAGTGTGATCCGCCCGATGTCGCATTATCCGTGCGGCATCGGGCGGTTACGTCAGAAGGCCTTCACGATGCCTTTGAGTGTGCCCCACAGGAAATCGCGGTTGCTGAAGTAGTCGCGCCAGACGGCGATCGTGCCGTCCCTCATCTCGAACGTGCCGCACACCCAGAATTCGCTGCGCAGCCGCTTGTAGATCAGGACGTCGGTGCGTTCGGTCAGCACGGCCGTTCCGTCGTCGGCGATGTGGTGCAGGCGCACGTCGAATCCGACACCGGGACGGCTCATTCCGCGGAGGATCCGCATGACGGAGCCGATGCCACGGATCTTCGGCAGCGACACGTTGTGCCACACGATGTCGTCGTGGAGATACTGCTGCGCGGCGTCCGGGTCGCCTGCGACGAGCGCGTCCAGGAATGCCCGGACCACCTGGACATCCGCAGTCTCCGTGCGATCCGTTCCCGTGGGCGCATGCGAATTCGTGCTCATGTGATCTTCTCCCCGTCGGTTGTGTCGGCTCAGCGGACGAATGTCCCCATGCCTTCGGTGTCGTAGTACTCGAGTGTGACGTCGTTACCGGCGAACGTGGCCTTCGAAATGGTTCCGGGCGGAGCGTTCTCCCCGCTCAGTGCGAAGGTGAAGGTGTCGCCGTCCCAGTGGGTCAGCGGGTACGTCTGCCCGGCGGGCCCGAGCCCGAGCGTCAGTGCGCCGTTGCTCTCGGTGACGACCGCGGGGCCCCAGTACGCGTTGTCGTACGTGCCCGCGTAGGCCGGCAGCGGCTGCTGTGGTGGCGCCGGGTTCGCGGGGGCCGTCTGGCCGACGAGGCTGCCCTCGGGATCGAGCATCGGCGAGATGGCCTGCCGGTACAACGATTTCCAGTCTTCGCGGATCTCGCCGTACTGGACGAGGTCGGCGAATTCGGCGGTGAGGGTTTCGGGAATTCCGATGGGCGAGCCGTTGGTCAGGGCGACGATCGCGACATCGGCGGACGGAATCGCGACGAAGTTCGTCGCCACCCCGAGCTGGAACGCGCCGGAGTGGCTGAGGGAGACCCGGCCGGCCGACGTGGTCGAAACGTTGAACCCGTAACCGTACGACCCCGGACGGCTGTCCATCGAACGCGGTGGGCTGGACACGATCTGAGGGCTGACCGCCGGTTGCAGCGCCTCGGGGGAGACGATCTCCTTGCCCTCGAACGTTCCGTCCGCCAGCAGCATCGCCAGCCATTTGCCCATGTCGTTGACGGACGAGCTCACCCCGCCGGCCGGGGACTGGGCGTCGGGGTTGCGTACCGCGTCGGCGACGTACTTGCCGTCGACGAGTTGGTGCGCGACGGCGCGGTCGCTGCGGGCCTCGTAGTCGGCGAACCGAGAACTCGTGGAGGACATCCCCAGCGGCCCGTAGATCGCCTGCTCGGAGAGCGTCGCCCAATCCGTCCCCGAGGCCGCAGCGACGGCCTCGGCGGCCGCGGTGAGCCCGAAATTGGTGTACTCGTAAGTGATCCGGAACGGGTTCAGCGGGTCGAGCCGGAGTTTGTCGAGCACCTGCTGCTGGTCGTAGCCCAGGTCCTCGAGGTGGTCGCCGGCGTGATCGGGCAAGCCCGACCGGTGTGAGTACAGATCGCCCACCGTCACGTGCTCGGTGACCCACGGATCGGCGAGGGCGAAGCCGGGCAGCTCGGACACCACGGGGGTGTCCCAGCCGACGACGCCGGCATCGACCTGACGGGCCACCACCGTCGACCCCACCGGCTTCGACATCGACGCCAGCTGGAACACGGTGTCGGCGTCCACCTTCTGATCGGTGCCCGCCTCGCGCACCCCGAATCCCTTTGCGTAGACGGTCTGACCACCGTGGACGACGGCGACCGCCATGCCCGGCAGTCCGGAACTCTCCATCAACTCGTTCGCCAGGTCGTCGAGGCGGCCCACGGCGTCGTCGATCCGGCCGTCGGGGATGTCGACACCCGAGACGGCGGCCGGGTTGGGCGGGCCGGAGGACTCCGATGTCGGGTTCGCGCCGGACGCGTCGGCGGAACCCGCGTCGTCCGCGTCGGAACCGCACCCGGTCACGAGTGACCCGCCGAGCGCGAGTGCCGAGAGAAGTATCGTCAGGTTCCGAAGTCTGCGCATGGGTGATCCTCTGCTCGGGCCCGGGGCTTACCGTCAGCCTAGCGATTGCAAGCCCATGACCTGGCTGTTTTCGTCACAACGCCGGCGTTGTTCACGTCGAATCCACCGGTGGTCGACCCGGCTCCGGGCCGCGGACGCTACGGTGTGCGGATGCCGATTGAAAAAAACGACTCGCAGCTGCTCAGTGAGCTGGCCCCGGTGGTGGACGAAAACCTCACACGCCACATCGCCGAGGCGGACGACTGGCAGCCGCACGATCTGGTTCCCTGGGACCAGGGCACGAACTTCGCGTTCATGGGTGGAACGGATTGGTCGGCAGATCAGTCGACCCTGAGCGACGTCGAGGCGCTCGCTCTGACGGTCGGCGTCCTGGTGGCCGACAACGTGCCCGCATACCACCGCGAGATCGCCAAGCACCTGGCCCTGGTGGGACCGTGGTGGCGCTGGGTCGGCCGCTGGACCGCGGAGGAGAACCGGCACTCCATCGTGCTCCGGAACTACCTGATGGTGACGCGTGCCGTCGATCCCGTCGCCCTCGAGCGCGCCCGGATGGACGAGATGGTTCGCGGTTACGCGATGCCGCCGATGCATCTGATCGAGATGCTCGCGAACTCCGCGTTCGAGGAGAAGGCCGCTGCCGTGCGGCATCACAACACCGCCGCACTCGGTGAGGACGCACTGGTGGCCGTGATCGCCGAGCGGCTGGCCTCGGACGACGAACTGCAGTCGCTGTTCTACCGGGACGTCGTCGAGGCCGCGTTCGAGCTGGTGCCCGACCAGACGATGCGTGCCATCGCCTCGCGGATCGCCGCGTTCGACGTGCCGAGCGTGGCACTGCCCGGCGGAACCGACAGCACCGCGGTGCTCGCCGAAGCCGGCATCTACGACCCCGCCCAGCAGGGGGAGAAGGTGTTCGCCCCGCTGCTCCGCTCGTGGAACATCGCCGGACGCACCGACCTCGGCACCGAAGGCGAGAAGGCCCGCGACGAGCTGTCCGCGCTGCTGTAGGCCGTAGATGTGAGAGGGCCCGCACTCGAATCGAGTGCGGGCCCTCTCACATCTGCTGGGTCAGTCCTTCACCTTCGCCATCGCCAGCACGTCGAGACGCTTGTCGAGTTCTTCCTCGGTCAGCTTCTCGCCGATCAGACCACGGTCGACCACGGTCTCCCGGATCGTCTTCTTCTCCTTCAGCGCCTGCTTGGCGACGGCCGCGGCCTCCTCGTACCCGATCGCGGAATTCAGCGGCGTCACGATGGACGGCGACGACTCCGCGAGGGTCCTGAGGTGCTCGGTGTTCGCGACGAGCCCCACCACGCACCGGTCGGCGAACAGCCGCGACACGTTGGCCAGCAACGTCAGCGATTCGAGCAGGTTCCGCGCCATCATCGGGATGTACACGTTGAGCTCGAAGGCGCCCGCCGCACCGCCCCAGGCGACCGCGGCGTCGTTGCCGACGACCTGTGCGGCGACCTGGGTGGCGGCCTCCGGGAGAACCGGGTTGACCTTGCCGGGCATGATCGAACTGCCGGGCTGCAGGTCGGGGAGCCGGATCTCGCCGAGCCCGGTGAGCGGACCCGACCCCATCCAGCGGATGTCGTTGGCGATCTTGGTCAGGGATACCGCGATCGTGCGCAGCGCGCCCGACGCCTCCACCAGCCCGTCACGCGCGGCCTGCGCTTCGAAGCTGTTCTTCGCTGGGGTCAGAGCGTCGACACCCGTCGCCTTGACCAGTTCGGCGACGACCTTCGGGCCGAATCCGTCGGGCGCGTTGAGCCCCGTCCCGACCGCGGTGCCGCCGATGGGCAGCTCACCGAGCCGCGGAAGGCAGGCCACCACCCGCTCCATCCCGGCCTCCATCTGACGGGCGTACCCGCCGAACTCCTGACCGAGCGTCACCGGGACGGCGTCCATGAGGTGGGTGCGGCCCGACTTCACGACGGTCTTCCACTCGGTGGACTTGTCGAGCAGGGCCAGGCGCAGGTGGTCGAGGGCGGGAAGCAGATCCTTCACCGCCGACTCGGTCGCCGCGACGTGCGTCGCGGTGGGGAAGGTGTCGTTGGACGACTGCGACATGTTCACGTCGTCGTTGGGGTGGACGACCACACCGTTCGCCGCGGCGATCGACGCGATCACCTCGTTGGCGTTCATGTTGGAACTGGTGCCCGAACCGGTCTGGAAGACGTCGATGGGGAACTGGTCGTCGTGCTTGCCCTCGGCGATCTCGCCCGCCGCGGCGATGATGGCATCCGCCTTCTCGGCGTCGAGGAGGCCGAGATCCTTGTTGACCTGCGCACAGGCCGCCTTCAGCAGACCCATCGCGCGTATCTGGGTGCGCTCGAGCCCTCGACCGCTGATCGGGAAGTTCTCGACGGCGCGCTGAGTTTGCGCGCGCCACAGCGCATCCACGGGCACCCGCACCTCGCCCATGGTGTCGTGTTCGATCCGGTACTGCTGCTCGTTGCTCTCGGTCATGCGTCAAACATGCCACTTTCGAGCGCGTCGTGGGGGTGCTCCCCGTGCGCCCTTCCGGTAGCTGCAGCAACCGGAAAGGCGCACGAGCCCGAAGGGCCTAGAACGTCGGCGGGACGGCGCCGTCCTCGCCGGTGAAGTCCACGGACGAGTACTCGCGCAGCTTCTCCAGACGGTGGTACGCGTCGATCATGCGGACGGTGCCCGACTTCGACCGCATCACGATCGACTGCGTCGAGGCGCCGCCACCGTAGTAGCGGACACCGCGGAGCAGGTCGCCGTCCGTGACGCCGGTGGCGCAGAAGAAGACGTTCTCACCCGACACCAGATCTTCGGTGGTCAGCACGCGGTCCAGGTCGTGGCCTGCGTCGATGGCCTTCTGGCGTTCGGCGTCGTCGGTCGGGGCCAGCCGGCCCTGCAGCGAACCACCCATACAGCGCATGGCGGCCGCGGCGATGATGCCCTCGGGCGTGCCACCGGTACCGAGCAGGATGTCGGTGCCCGACTCCGGACGCGCGGCGGCGATCGCACCCGCGACGTCGCCGTCGGAGATGAGGCGGATCCGGGCTCCGGTGTCCCGGACCTCTTCGATCAGCCGGGCGTGCCGGGGACGGTCGAGGATGCACACCGTGACGTCGGAGGGCGAGGCCTTGCGGACCTTCGCGACCCGCTTGATGTTCTCGGCGACGGGGGCTGTGATGTCGATGACATCGGCCGCGTCGGGTCCGACGGCGATCTTCTCCATGTAGAACACCGCGGACGGGTCGAACATCGCGCCGCGCTCGGCGACCGCGAGGACGGAAATGGCGTTCGGCATGCCCTTGGACATCAGGGTGGTGCCGTCCACCGGGTCGACGGCGAAGTCGCAGTCCGGCCCGTCGCCGTTGCCGACCTCTTCGCCGTTGAACAGCATCGGGGCTTCGTCCTTCTCGCCCTCGCCGATGACGACGACGCCGCGCATCGAGACCGAGCTCACGAGCTGGCGCATGGCGTCGACGGCGGCGCCGTCGCCACCCTCCTTGTCGCCACGGCCGACCCAGCGACCGGCAGCCATCGCACCAGCCTCGGTGACTCGGACCAATTCCAGAGCAAGATTTCGGTCCGGGGCCTCGCGGCGACTCGAAGTGGTGCTAGCCGTCATGGGCAGTGCCTCCTGGTGCAGTCACGGTCGACGTTGTACGCCGACGCTGTGTCGGTGGCCGTCGGCCGCCGATTGTCGGGTGGATCTTCGTGCTGATTCTCCCAGAAAGAAGTGTGACGTGCGCTGCTGGGGCGCGATTCGCGGGACCGAGAATCGTTGTTCCGGGACCGACCCTGGATACTGGTGGACGTGGCATCTGATAAACCCCGCATCCTGCACAACAACCGCGACATGGTGTGGTCGCTCGTACCCCTTGTCCTGTTCTGTGTGCTGATCGCGGGTATCGCCAGCCAGTGCACGTTCAGCCCGGGCGGACCCACGAGCGGCCCGATTCCCAGCTTCGACGTGGACGCGGCGCTGAAATACGACGCGCAGGACCTGCCGTTCCCGGTGCGCAAGCCGGAGACGCCGGAGGGCTGGACACCGAACTCGGGCAGCCGCAGCATCGTCAGCGGTGACGGCGGCGGCGATTCGAGCACCGTCGGATTCATCACCGAGGCCGGCCGCTACATCCAGCTGACACAGAGCAACGCCGTCGAGACGGTGCTCGTGCCGTTCGTCGCGGGTGGTCCGCGCACGGCGACGGGCACCGAGGACATCGCAGGTCACAGCTGGATCGTGTACGGCGGGGAGGGTGTCGAACCGATCTGGGTGTCCGACTTCGGCGACGTCCGGCTCCTGGTCACGGGCAGTGCGTCACCCGAGGCGTTCGAGCAGCTCACCGCCGCGGCGGCGGACGCCCCGATCCTCGCCGCCTGACGACGAGTGTCAACCCTCGTCCTCGGCACGGGCGAGGGCAGTCTCGACGCGCTTGCGTGCCCCCGCGAGGTGCTCCTCGCAGCGTGTGGCCAGCGCCTCGCCGCGCTCCCACAGTGCGAGTGACGCGTCGAGGTCGAGGCCGCCCTGTTCGAGCACCTTGACCACGTCGACGAGTTCGTCGCGCGCCGCCTCGTAACCGAGCTCCGCGATATCGGTGTCGTTTCCGGTGGGGTTGCTCATGTTCCTACTTGTCCTTTCCCATCACCGCGGCGCGGATTGCGCCGTCGGCGACTCGAACACGGATCTGGGTGCCCGGCGGGGCGTCGTCGACCGAACGCAGGACCTCCGGGTCGCCGTCCGGCACGATCCGCTGGACCACGGAGTAGCCGCGGGCCAGGGTCGCGGCGGGCCCGAGGGTCGTCAGCCGGGCCCGGAGATGCTCGATCGTGGTGTTCTCCGCGGCGATCACCCGGCTGATGTCACGCCGCCCGGCGTCCCGCAGCCGCTCGACCTCGTCCGACCGATGGTCGAGGGCGCGCACCGGGTCCGCGAGGACCGGTCTGCTGCGCAGCTGGGAGATCAGATGCGACTCGCGCTGCACCCAGTTGCGCAGGGCGGCCGCGCTCCGCGACCGCAGTTCGCCGACGAGTGCCTGCTCGGCGACGGCGTCCGGCACCACCCGCTTGGCGGCGTCCGTCGGCGTCGCGGCCCGCAGGTCGGCGACGTGGTCGCTGAGCGGACTGTCCGGTTCGTGGCCGATGGCGCTGACCACCGGGGTGCGGCACGCGACGATCGCGCGGCACAGTGTCTCGTCGGAGAACGGCAGCAGATCCTCCACGCTGCCTCCGCCGCGCGCGAGGATGATCACGTCGACGTGCGGGTCGGCGTCCAGTTCCTTCAACGCGTCGAGGATCTGCGGCACCGCGGTCGCGCCCTGCACCGGTGTGTTGCGCACCTCGAAACGCACGGCTGGCCAGCGGCGCTGCGCCACGCTGAGGACGTCGTGCTCGGCGGCGCTGGCGCGCCCGGTGATCAACCCGATGGTGCCGGGCAGGAACGGCAGCGGACGCTTCAGCCGAGGGTCGAACAGGCCCTCGGCGGCCAGCAGCGCGCGCAACCGCTCGATCCGGGCCAGGAGTTCGCCGATCCCGATCGCGCGGATCTCCGTGACCCGCAACGAGACCGAACCGCGGCCGGTGTAGAACGACAACTTGCCGAACATCACCACCCGGCTGCCCTCGGTGAGCGGGACGGGGGAGTTCTGCAGCAACTGCGGGGAGCAGGTCACTGACAGCGACATGTCGACGGACGGGTCGCGCAGCACCAGAAACGCCGTCCGGGTGCCCGGACGGGCGTTGATCTGGGTGATCTGTCCCTCCACCCAGACACTCCCGAGCCGGTCGATCCACTGTGCGACCTTGGCCGACACGGTGCGGACCGGCCAGGGCTGCTCGGCGGTGCTCGGTCCGGTACTGGCTGCGCGGGGCTGTGCGGAGGTCACTTGGCCTTGGCGGTGGTGATGCGGTTGGTCAGCATGGTCTGGAACGGCGCGCGGGCCAGGGTCGCGTTCTCGTAGTCCAGCAGCGTCGTCAGGTCCTCGACGGACAGGTTGCGCAGACGCGCCCGCAGCTGGGCGAGGGTCAGCGTGCCATAGTCGAGGACGACGGCGATCTCGGGTTCGGCCACGGCGGGCCGGGCGGCGGGCTTGCTGCTCGCCGTCTTCGTGGTGGCGGCGCCGTTGGTGGCGGCCGGTGCGGCTTTCGGGGTCGGGACCTTCTCGGGTGTTCGCTCGTCCTGCGGGCTCAGCGAGTACAGCGCGAACCGGCCCGGTCCGGTGGACCGCTCCTCGGTGGAGCCGTCGACGCCGGGCGCCGGATCGGTGTCCTCGTCGAAGACGGCCCACGCGGGCTGCTCGTCGTCGTGGGTCCAGTGGATGAGCGCGAACGCCTGGTCGCCCTTGATGGCCAGCGCCGTCATGGACTGCTGAACGCGCATCGTGGTCTGCAGCACCTGACTGACCGCGGTCATGGGCAGGGTCGCCGCGGTGGTCGGCAGTTTCCTGGCCTCTTCGACGGCCGTCACGGCGATTCCGGCGGCGACACGCGCCACGAACGGGGGACGAATCATTCCCACAGCCTGCCTGACAACGGCACGTTTGGGTAGCCGACGTGCCCACAGCGTCGACGACTTCGGTGCGACGATGCGCACACTACCCCGCCGAGGCCCCGCGAAAGTGTCGTCCGTCCGGGGTGACCCGTAGTCTGGAACCATGTCTTCGGCTGTTCCACTCAATGTGGGTATCACACGTTCGGCAGATTCGGGAGCGTCGCGTGCCGACGGCGGGAAGCGGGTACTGCTCGCAGAGCCCCGCGGCTACTGCGCCGGCGTCGACCGCGCCGTCGAGACGGTGGAGAAGGCGCTCGAGAAGCACGGCGCCCCCATCTACGTGCGCAAGGAGATCGTCCACAACCGGCACGTCGTCGAGACGCTGAGCGACCAGGGTGTGGTCTTCGTCGACGAGACGGACGAGGTTCCCGAGGGTGCGCTGCTCGTGTTCTCCGCGCACGGCGTGTCTCCCGCGGTCCACGAATCGGCCGCCGCACGCAATCTGCGCACCATCGACGCCACGTGCCCGCTGGTCACGAAGGTCCACCAGGAAGCCAAGCGGTTCGCCCGCGACGACTTCGACATCCTCCTCATCGGCCACGAGGGCCACGAGGAGGTGGAGGGCACGGCCGGCGAGGCCCCCGATCACGTGCAGCTCGTGGACGGCCCCGATTCCGTCGACGCCGTGACGGTCCGCGACGAATCGAAGGTCATCTGGTTGTCGCAGACCACGCTGAGTGTCGACGAGACGATGCAGACGGTCGCCCGCCTGCGGGAGCGTTTCCCGAGTCTGCAGGACCCGCCGAGCGACGACATCTGCTACGCCACCCAGAACCGTCAGGTGGCGGTCAAGGCGATGGCGCCGGAATGCGATCTCGTGATCGTCGTCGGATCCCGCAACTCCTCCAACTCGGTGCGTCTCGTCGAGGTCGCGCTGGGTGCGGGTGCGAAGGCGTCGTACCTCGTCGATTACGCCCGCGAAGTGGATCCGGCCTGGCTCGACGGCGTCCGGACGGTGGGGATCACCTCGGGTGCGTCCGTGCCGGAAATTCTGGTGCGCGGTGTGATCGATCTGCTCGACGAGCACGGATTCCACGACGTCCAGCCGGTCACCACGGCCAACGAGACGCTGGTCTTCGCGCTGCCGCGCGAGCTTCGCGCCGCGCGGACCTGATCGGTCCGCTACCGGCGCTGTCGCCGAGTCAGCGGGGCTGCTCCGTCTCGAACGGCGGCTCGTACCGATCGCGGTAGCGCACCTGCGGAATGGGGTGGGCGGGCACGTCGGGGTTGGGCCGCGGCATGGTCCGCGGCGGCACCGAACGCGGTGCCTGCGTGGTCCGTGGCGGTGCCGAACGGGGTGCCTGCGCTGCCCGGTCGACCATCGGTGGTGGGGGCGCCGTACGCCCGCCCGACGAGGACGATCGGCGGGGCGGCGGTGTGGCTGCCCGCCGCGACGACCGGGGGTGCTCCCGTGCGGCGTCCCTTGCGGTGTCCCTGTCCCGCGCCCGACGCGGCGGCGGGGACTGCTCCGACCCTTCGGCGGTGCGCCGGGGGCGGGCGGCGCGCGGCGTCCGCTGCTCCTTCTGCGCACGTCGACGCTCCGACGTCCGGGCGGGACCGGTCTTGCGCTGTTGCAGCAGGAAGAGACGGAGGCCACCGATCAGCAGCGTCACCACCGTGGCGGCGAGCATCACCGGGAATCGGTTGACCAGCGGATACGCCACGTTGATCGCCAGGTCTTTCAGTGCGGTGCTGTTCTCCTCCGCGATCAGGCTCTGCCCGAGCGGCACCGCCACGAACAGGATCAGCGGCGGCTGGACGATCGCGGTGAACAGCGCCCGGTTGCCGGCAGCCGCCACGGCGAGGACACAGCCGAGGAAGTAGAAGGTGGAGAACGCCGCCGTGAGTTCGGTGCCACGAGCCGCATCGACAGCGAATCCGACAAAACTGACTCCGACGGCCAGGAGAATGACACCCCACCAGGGGAGACCGGGGACCGTAGGGACAATCGACCGCCTGTCGAGCGGCACCCCAGAGCGAGCACGTTGGGTTGCAGACACACAACGACAGTAGCGGCAACTTGTCGAGTAGCTCCGTTGGCGTGACCGGTGGAGCCCGAGAGATCCTCGAGATTTGTGCATCGCGACCACGAATCGACCGCGCTGACCTCGGTGAGGTCGTCGTCGAACACGTCGAGGTCGTGGAGCTTGCGGGCGGTGACTGTGACCCGGGACTCGATGTGGCGATGTGGCTCATGGTGCACCCGCCCACCGACAGCCCGTTCGGCCGGACGCCACGCGGGCGAGGTGTTCGAGGTTGTCGGCACCGTGCTCTACGGTCTCGGGACATGAGGATCCTGCACACTTCGGACTGGCACATCGGACGCACGTTCCACGGGGTGGACCTGCTCACCGACCAGGCCCGTGTGCTCGACGCGATCGCCGCCCTCGTCGTCGAGCACGGTGTGGACGTCGTCGTCGTTCCCGGAGACGTGTACGACCGGTCGATCCCCAGCGCGGACGCCGTCACCGTGTGCAACCGCGGATTCGAGGCCGTCCGGGACGCGGGCGCGGTCATCGTCGCCACGTCCGGCAACCACGACTCCGCGGCACGGCTCGGCGCGGGTGCCGCGTTCTCCCGGGCGGGCGGGCTGCATCTCATGACGACGGTCGCCGGGATCGGCGCGCCCGTCGTGCTGGAGGACGCGCACGGTCCCGTCGCGTTCTACGGCATTCCCTATCTCGAGCCCGAGATCACCCGCGCGCAACTCGGCGTGCCGTCCGCGCGGTCGCACGCCGAGATCCTCGACGCCGCGATGGGTCGTGTCCGCACCGACCTCGACGCACGCCGCGAGGACGCACCACGTACCCGATCGGTGGTGCTGGCCCACGCGTTCGTGGTCGGGGCGGAGGCCACCGGGTCGGAGCGGTCCATTTCCGTCGGCGGCGTCGAGACCGTGTCGGCGTCGGCGTTCGGTGGGGTCGACTACGTCGCCCTCGGCCACCTCCACTCGCCGCAGACCCTCACCGAGAACATCCGGTACTCGGGTTCGCCGCTGCCGTACTCGTTCGGTGAGCGCACCCACGGCAAGGCCGTCTTCCTGGTGGACCTCGACGCCGACGGACTGCACTCCGTCGAGCGGGTCGATCTGCCGGTGGTCCGCGGCCTGAAGCAGCTGACCGGGACGGTGCAGCAGTTGCTCGAGGACGACGCGTTCCGCGACGCCGAGGACTGCTACGTGTCGGCGGTGCTCACCGACCCGGAACGTCCCGTCGACGCCATGCGCTCGCTGCAGTCCCGGTTCCCCTTCGCCGTCCACCTCGAGTGGCAACGCCCGGACGGTGCCGACGATCTGCGTTACCGCGACAAGGTGCACGGGCGCAGCGATCTGCAGATCACGCGCAGCTTCCTCACCGATGTGCGCAGCGAACCGTCGACCGGCGAGATCCGGCTGATGGAGGCCGCGCTCGGGTTCGCCGACCGGTCCGGTGAGGACACCGCCGAGGTCGTCGCGCTGGAACAGACGGCATGAGGCTGCATCGACTGGAGGTCGAGGCCTTCGGGCCGTTCGCAGGATCCGTGGAAGTCGATTTCGATCGGCTCGGTGCAGACGGGCTGTTTCTGCTGCACGGTCACACCGGGGCCGGGAAGACGACGGTCCTCGACGCGGTCGCGTTCGCGCTGTACGGCACCGTGCCCGGGGCGCGGAAGGACGGCAAGCGGCTCCTGTCCGACCATGCGCCCGCGGGATCCGTTCCGACGGTGACGCTCGAGGCGACGATCGCCGGCCGGCATCTGCGGCTCGTCCGCAGCCCGGAGTTCGAGCGACCCAAGCGTCGAGGGTCGGGGACGATCAAGGAGAACGCGAAGGCCACCCTGACCTGGCTCGACGGTCACGGCGAAAACCTGTCCCGGATCCCCGATATCGCCGACGAGGTCGGGCGGCTGATGGGCATGAGCGCCGACCAGTTCTTCCAGGTGGTGCTGCTGCCGCAGGGCGAGTTCGCGAAGTTCCTGCGCGCCGACACCGAGGAGCGCGGTCAGCTGCTGGAGCGGCTGTTCGACACCACCCGGTTCGGGACGGTGGAGGAGTGGTTCCTCGACCGCAGGCGCACCAGCGCCCACGAACTCGACGAACACCAGCGGGCCGTCGACGTGCTGCTCGCGCGGGTCGCGACCGCCGCCGGCCTCGAGGGCGGCGCCGATGCGGATCCGGTGTCCTGGGCCCACAAGCTCGAGGACGAGGCGCGTGAAACCCGCGACCTGGCAGCGGACGACCTGCAGAAGGCCAGGAGCCGCGCGAAGGTTGCCCGCGACGCGCTCACGGAGGCGCGCCGCGTCCTCGAACTGCAGAACCGCCGGCGGCGGGCCGAAACGGAACTCGACTCCCACACGACGGATGCCGACCACCGGGCCGAACTCGCCGCCGAACTGGCGGACGCGCGCCGGGCCGAACCGGTCGCGACGGTGGCGCGTGACGCCGACACCGCGCGGTCCGAGGCCGCCGTCACAGCGCGGAACGTCGAGGCGATCACCGACGGACTGCGCGCGAGGGTGGGTGGCGCCGACCTCGTTGCGGAGTTGTCCTGGCCGCCGACCACCGACGAACGCGAACACATCCGCGCCGGTATCCGCGCCTGGCGTGACGAGATCGTGCGCCTCGACGGGGCGCTCGCCGAATCCGTTGCCGCCGACCGCCTCGCCGTCGAGGTGGAGCGGCTGCGCGCCCGGCAGGCCGAACTCGCCGAGGCCGGTGACGCGCTGTCCCGGGAGCGCGACCAACTGCCACTCGCCCTGCGCGAAGCGGAGAAGGCGCTCGACTCGTCGGAGAAGGCCCGCGCCGCGCTGCCCGGCCTCGTCGACACCCGGGACCGGGCAGCCGACGCCGCCTCCGCGGCGGCGGACCTGCGCACCCGTCGCGTCGAGCGGGATCGGCTCCAACGCGCGGCGTTCGACGCCCGCGAGCAGCACCAGGCCGCGCGGGAACATTGGCTCGACCTGCTGCAACGCCGGATCGCGGGCATGGCCGCCGAGCTGGCGGGCACGCTCGAGGACGGTGTCCCGTGCCAGGTGTGTGGTTCACCCGAGCACCCGCAGCCAGCCGAACCATCCGAGCTGTCGGTCACGAAGGCCGACGAGGACACGGCACGCGCGGCGGAGCAGAAGGCCGCGGCGGCGTCGACGACCGCGACCGAGAAGCTGGGCGCGGCGGAGCGCGCGATCGACGTGCTCGTGCAGCGCGGCGGCGACGGTGACGCGGACGAACTCGCGCAGGCACTCTCGGCAGCGGAGACGGCGGTGGGGGAGGCGATCGCGCTCGGGGACCAGGTGGAACGCCGGTCCGCGACTCTCACCGAACTGCGGGACCGCGAGAGCCGGCTGCAGGAACGGTCGCGGGAGGTCGGAGCCGACGCCGCCACGGTGGCCGAGCGAATCGCGGCGAGCACAGCGCAGCTCGGGGACATCCGGGCCCGGGTGAACCGGGCGGCGGGCGACGACCCGAGCGTCGAGGACCGGCGCACCCGACTCGACGCCCTCGCCGAGGCGGCATCGGAACTGCTGGACGCGCGGGACGCCGGCGCCGGAGCCGAGTCCGCGGCCCGTGAACTCGCGGCCAAGGCCGGCGCGCTCGCCGGGGACGCCGGTTTCGGCAGCATCGACGACGCCGTGGCCGCGGTCCGGTCGGCCGCCCGCCGAAGTGAGATCGAGGCCGCCCTGACGGCGGCGAGGGATGCCGAAGTCGGGGCCCGCCGCGTCCTCGACGACCCCGAGGTCGCCGCTGTCGCCGACGCGGAACCCGTGGACTTGGCGGCCGTCCAGCAGGCGCACGACACGGCGGCGGAGGTCGTGGACGTCGCCGTCGCGGCGGCGTCCGACGCCGAGCGCCGACTGCTCGATCTGGAACGGTACGTCGGTCAGCTCGACAAGACCGCCGAGGCGATTGCGCCGATCCAGGCCGCACACGAGGAGCTGGCCGCGCTCGCCGAGGTGATCGCGGGCCGTGGCCAGAACGCGAGGAAGATGTCGCTGCGGTCGTATGTGCTGGCGGCCCGGCTGGAAGAGGTTGCGGTGTCGGCGTCTGCGCGGCTCGGCCGGATGTCGGCCGGGCGCTACGAGTTCGTCCACAGCGACGAGGCCGGTCCGCGCGGCCGCCGCGGCGGCCTGGGGCTCGACATCCGCGACGACTACACCGGGGTGGTGCGATCGGCCAAGACCCTCTCCGGCGGTGAGTCGTTCCTGGCGTCGCTGTCGTTGGCGCTCGGTCTCGCCGATGTGGTGGCGGCCGAGTCGGGTGGCGTCGTGCTCGACACGATGTTCATCGACGAGGGATTCGGCACCCTCGATGCGGACACTCTCGACTCGGTGATGGGCGTCCTCGACGAGCTGCGTGACGGCGGCCGGGTGGTGGGGATCGTCAGTCACGTCGACGAGATGCGTCAGAGAATCCCGAGCAGGCTGCACGTGATCCGCGGACGCACCGGCTCCACCGTGGAGGTGGTGGCCGGCTGACCGCCGGTCAGTCCGGCTTGGACGCGACGGCGGTCTCGTCGACGGTGACGCCCTCCCGTTCGGCGTCGTCGAGGTCTTCGTTCGCGGCGACGGCGTCGGGGATGTTGCTTTCGGCGCTGTGCTCGTCGATCTGCTCACCGATATAGCGCACCACCACGGCGGCGACGGCGGCGGCGGGCACCGCGAGGAAGGCTCCGACGATCCCGAACACGGAGCCACCGGCGGTGACGGCGAGCAGCACCACGACGGCGTGCAGTTTCATGCTCTTGCTCTGGAGTACCGGCTGCAGCACATTGCCCTCGATCTGCTGCACCACGAGGATGATGATCAGCACGATCACCGCAGTGGTCAGACCGTTGGCGACCAGCGCGACCAGCACGGCGAGTGCGCCGGCGACGAACGCACCGACGATCGGGATGAAGCCACCGATGAATGTCAGGATCGCGAGGACCGGTGCGAGCGGCACGCCGAGAATCACCAGTCCGGCGCCGATGAAGACGGCGTCGATGAGGCTGACCAGTGCCTGGGTGCGGATGAACCCGCCGAGTGTGTCCCACATGCGGCCCAGTACCTCTTCGAGGTGACGGCCCGCGCGGCCGCCGCTGACGGAATGCAGCCACGGGATGAACCGGGGGCCGTCCTTGATGAAGAAGAACGACAGCACCAGTACCAGGCCGAGCGTGATCAGCAGCGAGCTGGCGGTGCTGACACCGGTGAACACGCCGGACGCGATGACCGTTCCACTCTCCTGGACCTTCACGATGATCGTGTGGATGCCCTGGTCGATCTGATCGTCCTGCAGGTTGATCGGCGGACCCTTCAGCCAGTCCTGCACCTGGTTGATGCCCTGGGTGGCCTTGTTGGCCAGCTCGGGGGCCTGCCTGACGACAGACGGCACGATGCCGGCGATGATCCCGGCGACGACGGCGATGAACAGAACGAGCGTCGTCGCGGCGGCCGCCGCCGGGGGGATGCGCCGCTTCGTCATCGCCCGCGTCGGCGGCCACAGCACGGTGGACACCACGACGGCCAGCAGCACCGGGAGGACGATCACCCACAGCTTCTCGATGATCCATCCGAACAGCAACGCGCCCAGCGAGATTGCCACGAGGACCAGCGACCACTTGGCCAGCCACATCGCACCCACCCCGATGAGGTGTCCGCGGTCCGGTTTCGTGACCGCGCTCCCGGACGGTGCCGGGGCTTGCTTCTCCGTCACAGATGGTCCTCCCTGCCGTGTCTGCTCAGCCGATCAGTACTGACAGTACTGGGGAACGCCGGGACGGCACGGTGAGGTCAGCAGCAGCGGGCGCCCGGGTTGGCGTCGGCGTCCGCGTAGCGCGCTCGCCAGTACTCCCGCTCGCTCGGCACCTCGGCGTCCGGATGGTGGCGGCGAAGGTGCTCGACGTACCTGCTGTAGTCGTGGTCGCCCATCAGCGCCCCCGTCCACCACCAGGCGGTCCGGACGGCCCCCGCAACCCTATTCATCATGATGGTGCGCCCTGTCCGTGTGGGTGTGGGCCGCGCCCGGTGCGCGGACCGCGCCGGAGGCGATGAGTTCGTTCCATTCCTTGTCGAGTTCCTTCTCGGCGGCGGTGGTGACGAACCCGGCCGGCGCGAAGATCTTCGACGGTTCCTCGGGTGCCTCGGTGGTCGGCAGTCCACCGGCCCGGAACGCCTTGAGGCACACGAGCGCTCCGGCCACCACGACGACGAGGACGAGGCCGGCGAACACGATCGACAGGGTGCCCTGGATGAACGTGTTGCGGATGACGGCGTCGATGGCCTCGGGGGTCTTGGCGGATCCGAAGCTCGTCTTGCCCGCTTCCTTCGCCTCCTTGAACGCGGCGTGCTGGGACCAGTAGCCGACGGAGGTGTTGCCGGAGAAGATCTTCTGCCACGACGCGGTCATGGTGACGATCAGGTCCCACACGAGGGGGACACCGGGAATCCAGGCCCACTTGAACAGGCCCTTCTTCATGACGATGGCGAGGACCACCGTCAGCGCGATCGCGGCGAGCAACTGGTTCGCGATGCCGAACAGCGGGAACAGGGTGTTGATGCCGCCGAGCGGGTCGGTGACGCCCATCAGGAGGATGGCACCCCACAGTCCGACGACGGCGAGCGAGCACACCCACGCGCCGATCCGCCACGACGGATCCTTGAACTTGCGGGCAGGTCCGCCGAAGTTGCCGAGCGAGTCCGACAGCATGAATCGGGCGACCCGGGTGCCGGCGTCGACGGTGGTGAGGATGAACAGCGCCTCGAACATGATCGCGAAGTGATACCAGAACGATTTGAGGGCAGCGCCGCCGAGGAACTGGCTGAGCACCTCCGACATGCCGAACGCGAGCGTCGGGGCACCGCCGGTGCGCGAGATGATCGACTCCTCGTCGACGCCCGCCGCGGCCTGCGCGAGGGTGTCCGCGGAGATGTTCGGGCTGGAGAGTCCGAGGCTGTTCACATACGTCGCGGCCGTCTCGGGGGTTCCGCCGGTGAGGGTGGCCGGCGCGTTGAGCGCGAAGTACAGGTGCTGGTCGATGATGCACGCGGTGACGAGCGCCATGATCGCGACGAACGACTCGGTGAGCATGCCGCCGTAGCCGATCAGACGCATCTGCTTTTCCTTCGCCAGCAGTTTGGGCGTCGTGCCGGAGGAGATGAGGGCGTGGAAGCCGGACAGCGCGCCGCACGCGATCGTGATGAACAGGAACGGGAACAGCGAACCCGCGAAGGCGGGGCCGTTGCCCTGGATCGCGAACGTCGTGACGTCGGGCATCTTGATGGCGGGCTGCGCGACCAGGATGCCGATGGCCAGCAGGACGATCGTGCCGATCTTCATGAACGTCGACAGGTAGTCGCGCGGGGCGAGGAGCAGCCACACGGGCAGGACGGAGGCGGCGAAACCGTAGGCGATCATCAGCCAGGCGATGGTCACCTTCGACAGCGTGAACCAGTCGGCGCCCCATCCGGTGTCGGCCACCCAGCCGCCGGAGACGATGGCGAGGAGCAGCAGCACGACGCCGATCAGCGACACCTCCGCGACCTTGCCCGGGCGCAGGTACCGCAGGTAGACGCCCATGAAGAGGGCGATCGGGATGGTCATGGCGATCGAGAAGACACCCCACGGGCTTTCCGCGAGCGCGTTGACGACGACGAGGGCGAGCACCGCGATGAGGATGATCATGATGACGAAGACGCCGATCATGGCGGCGATGCCACCGACGACGCCGAGTTCGTCGCGGGCCATCTGGCCGAGGCTGCGGCCGCGGCGTTTAGTCGAGATCCACAGGACGAGGAAGTCCTGGACGGCTCCGGCGAAGACGACGCCGATGATGATCCACAGCGTGCCGGGCAGGTAACCCATCTGGGCGGCGAGGACGGGGCCGACGAGGGGCCCTGCGCCGGCGATGGCGGCGAAGTGGTGCCCGAACAGCACCCGCCGATCCGTCGGCATGTAGTCCTTCCCGTTCTCGAGGATCTCGGCGGGGGTCGCCCGGTCGTCGCGGGGTTGGACGAGTTTGCGCTCGATGAACCGCGCGTAGAAGCGGTAGGCGATGAGGTAGGTGCAGACGGCGGCCACGACGAACCAGACGGCGTTGATGTTCTCGCCGCGAACGAACGCGATCATCACCCAGGCGATGCCGCCGAGAAGACCGAGGACGGCGAACGTGATCCGCGCCGCCGGTGAGATCGGGGTGCGGTCCACGACGCCGACCGGCGGCAGATCCGGATCCGTTCTCAGGTACTCGACCTCGGATTCGGGGGCGGCTCTCAGGGCCATCGCGAACTCCTTCCCGGCGTCCCCGTCGTCATTGTGTGCCAGGGGCGACGCCGTCGACAGGTGCCACATCTTTTGTGGCCCCCGTCACCCTATTGCGCCGACGTTCAGTTCGACGAAAAAACGACGTCAGAAGCGCGTCGAGTCGGCATCGATCCAGTCGGTGAGCCAATCCGACGGCGGGTCCTCGAGCAACTCGCCGGGCATCAGCCACTCGTACAGTTCCGCGTAGGTGCGGGTGGTGACGCCGTCGATCCGCCGATTGAGCATCGCCGGTGTCAGTTGGTCGAAGCTGTCGAGACCCATCGACGCCACCATCTGCCGGGCGCCTGCCACCGTCGACTTCTGGAACCGGAACACCCTGGCCGCCTTGTCGGGGACGTCGAGTGCGCGGGTCCGCGCCGGGTCCTGGGTGGTGACCCCGACGGGGCAGCGGTTGGTGTGGCACATCTGCGCCTGGATGCACCCGACGGCGAACATCATCGCGCGGGCCGCCAGGGTGAAATCGGCGCCCTGGATGATCCGTTTGACGATGTCGGATGCGCTGGCGACCTTGCCGGACGCGCCGATCTTGACACGGTCCCGCAGGCCGGTGCCGGTGAGCGCGTTGTGCACCAGCATCAGCCCCTCGGTGAGCGGCATGCCCATGTTGTCCTCGAATTCCACTGGACCCGCACCGGTTCCGCCCTCGGAGCCGTCGACGATCACGAAGTCCGGGGTGACGTCGCGTTCGAGCATCGCCTTGCAGATTCCGAGGAACTCGATGCGCGATCCGACGCACAGTTTGAACCCGACGGGTTTGCCGCCGGAGAGCTTCCGGAGGGTGACGATGAAGTCGATGAGCTCGTTCGGGGTGGAGAACGCGGTGTGCGCGGGCGGGGAGATCACCGTTTTTCCGACCGGCACGCCGCGCGTCTCGGCGATCTCCCGCGACACCTTCGCTCCGGGCAGCACCCCGCCCAGTCCGGGCTTCGCGCCCTGCGACAGTTTGATGGAGATCGCCTTCACCTGGTCGAGTGCCGCGTGTTCGGCGAACTTGGCGGGGTCGAACCCGCCGTCCTCCGTCCGGCAGCCGAAGTAGCCGGACACGATCTCCCAGATCAGGTCGCCGCCGTGCTTGCGGTGGTAGGGGCTGATCGCGCCCTCGCCGGTGTCGTGTGCGAACCCGCCCCGCGCGGCCCCGGCGTTGAGGGCTTCGATGGCGTTGGCCGAGAGCGAGCCGAAGCTCATCGCCGACACGTTGAGAAGCGCTATGTCGTACGGCTGTTCGCAGTCCGGTCCGCCGAGGCGGACCGTCGGCGGTTCGGGCGGGGCCATCCGTGCGCGCAGCGAATGGACCATGAACTCGTAGCCGACGGCGTGGACGTCCCGTTCGGTGCCGAACGGCTCCTCGGCGAGCGTGCCCTTGGCGCGCTCGTAGACGAGGTCGCGGGTGTCGCGGTCGAAGGGTGTTCCATCCGTGGACGATTCGATGAAGTACTGCTGGATCTCGGGGCGGATCTTCTCGAGCAGGAACCGCGCATGTCCCAGCACCGGGTAGTTCCGCAGAACGCTGTGCCGCCGTTGCAGCAGGTCCCACGTTCCCAGGGCGGCAGTCGCGAGCAGGAGGAGGGCGGCGAACCACCATCCCGTGGCCACAGCGACGGTCAGGGCGAGAGCGCCCAGGCCGAGGATCCCTATCGCGAGGACGATCAACCATCGGGTCACGTGCTGAGACTAGAACCTCACGTGAGTGCCGACGCGTACTCCGGCGCACTTTCCCACTCACATGGGGAGACGGGTGGGATAGTGGAGGCACGAGGTCAGCTGCCACGACAGGGGGATGTCATGACGGAGTCACCGATCAATCCGGAATCGTCGAGCAATCCGGTGCCGCCGAAGCAGGGCGACACGGGTGCCTATGGCTACCAGTACCCGACGCAGCAGCAACAGCCGCAGTCGCAGCCCTACCCGGGACAGTACGGGCCGCCGCCGCTGCCTCCGTCGAACGCCGGGTGGGCGGTGGCCGCCGTCCTCTTCTTCTGGCCGCTCGCGTTCGCCGCGTTCAACCACGTTCACGACGTCTACCCGAAGTGGGCGATGGGCGACTACCAGGGCGCCCAGTACGCGTCCGACCGCGCCAAGTCGCTCGGCAAGATCGCCCTGTGGATCTGGGTGGCGCTGATCGTCGTCTTCGTCATCGGGTACGCGATCCTGATCATCGCCCTCGTCGCGAACAGCAATACCAACAGCTGGTGAGGGCGTGGTCGTTGATCCGGCGCCGACGCCGTAGAATCCAACGACCGTGAGCCTTACCCTCGGAATCGTCGGACTGCCCAACGTCGGCAAGTCCACCTTGTTCAACGCGCTGACCAACAACGACGTGCTGGCCGCGAACTACCCGTTCGCGACCATCGAACCCAACGTCGGCCTGGTCGAACTGCCCGACCCGCGGCTGTCCGAGCTCGCCCGGATCTTCGGTTCCGAGCGCATTCTGCCCGCCACGGTGTCGTTCGTCGACATCGCCGGCATCGTCAAGGGCGCCTCCGAGGGCGCCGGCCTCGGCAACAAGTTCCTCGCCAACATCCGCGAGGCCGACGCCATCTGCCAGGTGGTTCGTGTGTTCCACGACGACGACGTCGTGCACGTCGACGGCCGCGTCGACCCGGCATCCGACATCGAGGTGATCGAGACCGAGCTCGTCATCGCCGACATGCAGACGCTGGAGAAGGCCCTGCCGCGCCTGGAGAAGGAAGCGAAGAAGAACAAGGAGCTCAAGCCCATCCACGAGGAGGCGCTGAAGGCGCAGGAAGTCCTCGACTCCGGCAAGACCCTGTTCAGCGCGAAGGACAAGCTGGACTTCGCGCTGCTGCGCGAGCTGAGCCTGCTCACCACCAAGCCGTTCCTGTACGTGTTCAACGCCGACGAGGCCGTGCTCACCGACGAAGCGAAGGTCGCCGAACTGCGCGCCTCCGTCGCCCCCGCCGACGCCGTGTTCCTCGACGCCAAGGTCGAGCAGGAACTCCTCGAACTGGACGAAGAGGACCGGCAGGAGATGCTCGACTCCATCGGCCAGTCCGAGCCCGGCCTGCACGCCCTCGCCCGCACCGGCTTCCACACCCTCGGCCTGCAGACCTACCTCACCGCAGGTCCCAAGGAATCCCGCGCCTGGACCATCCACAAGGGCGACACGGCCCCGCAGGCCGCCGGCGTCATCCACACCGACTTCGAGCGCGGCTTCATCAAGGCCGAAATCGTCTCCTTCGACGACCTCGTTGCCGCCGGATCCATGGCCGCCGCCAAGGCCGCAGGCAAGGTCCGCATGGAGGGCAAGGACTACACGATGGCCGACGGCGACGTGGTGGAGTTCCGCTTCAACGTCTGACCGCCTCTCCCCGCACGAGGAGTGCGACGACTCCTGCGCCGACGAGGGAGATCAGCCCGGTGGTGACGGCGGCGTAGTTCCATCCGGTCACCATGCCGTCGATGGTGCCTGCGGGGTCGAGGGCGATGATGCTGACGACGGTGACGCCGATGGAGGAGCCGAGGTAGCGGGCGGTGTTGTTGGCGCCGCTGCCGAGTCCGCCCTGGTCGGCGGGGACGCTGGCGACGGCTTGGCGGCCGAGTCCGGCGTTGAGCAGGCCGCTGGCGATGCCGGCGAGCAGTAGGCCTGGGACGAGGCGCAGCGGGGACGAGGCGGGGGACAGGCCCGTCATCGTGAGCATGGCGACGCCGACGCCGGCGAGTCCGATGACGAGTTGCGGGGTCCCGGCGAGTCGCGCCGGGAGTTTCCGCGCCAGCAGTGCCGCCGCGACGCTCGTGCCCGACCACAGTGCGATCACCCCGGCTGCGGTGAGGGTGCTGACGTGCATCGTCTTGACCAGGAACGTGCAGGCGAACGACATCAGGCCGATGATGCCTTCCCCGGTGGCGAGGGCGGCGATGGTGGCGGCGAGGAAGTCGCGCCTGCGGAACAGGGCGAGGTCGAGCATCGGGAACGGGCGCCGCCGCTCGACGCCGACGAACGCGAGGGTGAACGCGGCGGCGCCGACACCGCAGATGACGGTGGCGGGAGTGTTGCCCTGCCTGCCCTCGACGAGTGCGACGAGGACCAGCACCATCGCGGCGCAGAGTGTGACCGCACCCGGGACGTCGATCCGCTTCGGGACGGCGGACCGTGACTCCGCCAGCGCGCGCGTCGCGACCTGTCCGATCGCGAGCGACGCGACCGCGAGTGCCCAGTACAGGCCGCGCCACCATCCGGCGAGGTCGAGGAGTCCTGCGAGCACGGGACCGACCGCGATGCCTGCGCCGACGCTCGCGCCCCAGATCCCGCTCGCCGTCGCGCGTGCCGTCGGAGTGGCGAAGGCGTGGGCGACGGCGCCGAGGCTGGCCGCGATGAGCGCTGCGCCTGCCACCCCTTGGATCAGTCGCCCGACGATGAACAGGACGGGTTCCTGACTGACCGCACCGACCACCGCGCCCAGCGCGAGAAGCCAAGCGCCCCAGTGGAACACCCGACGCCGGCCGTAGTCGTCGGCGAGTGCGCCCGCGGTCAGCAGGACCGCGGCCAGGCCGACGCTCATCGAACTGAGAATCCACGTCTGCGCCGCGGGGCCTGCCGACAGCGCCGCGGCGACGGTGGGCATGTTGCCGAGTGGGGCGCAGAACGCGATCAGGGCGACGAACGTGCCGAGCGACGCGACGGACAGCGTCGTTCCCGGGCGGGGTGCGAGCGTGCGGGCGGGTGGGGCAACCGCAGTTGGTCTGTTCACAAGACTGAACTTAGAACTATTTTGGTCTGGTGACAAGACCGAGTTGGGTTAGCATGGGGGAATGGCACTGGGAACCGGGTACTCGCAGCAGAACTGCAACCTCGCCCGCGCGCTCGAAGTGGTGGGCGAGCGGTGGACGATGCTCGTGCTGCGCGATTGCTTCTACGGCGTCCGCCGCTTCAGTGATCTGCTCGCCCATCTCGACATCTCCCGCGCGGTCCTGACGGATCGGCTGGGCGCTCTCGTCGACGCCGGTGTCCTCGTCCGCGTCGCCGACGGTGGCCATCCCGAATACGAGCTCACCGAGGCCGGAAAGGCGCTGTGGCCGAGCATCTATGCGCTCTCTCAATGGGGCGAACAGTACGTGTCGCCCGGCAGTTACCCCGGCCGGGTGTTCTCACACGCCGAATGCGGGACACAACTCGACCGATTCGGCCGGTGCCCCGACTGCGGCACGATCCCGGGACCGGAAGACCTCGTGGTCGCCCCCGGGCCGGGGGAGGCAGTCCACCCTCGCAGCGACGCCGTCGCCGTGGCCCTGCGGGAACCCCGCAGAATGCTCACCCCGCTGCGGTCACGCGGCGATGCCTGACCGTCACGCGGCGACGCGCAGGGGCGGTTCGAACGTCGCCCGAACCTGCAGCCACTGGGCGAGGATCTGACATCCGGTGAGCCCGCTCGCGTCGAGTGGTTCGCTGGCGTAGGCGATGTGCCGCCCGCCCCGCGCGTTGACGACGCGCACACCGCGCCAGGCGAGGCGCGGCGGCAAGTAGCCGAGCACCTCGATCATCGCGGTCCGCAGCCGGCGGAGGTCGGTGCGCCACTGCCGTGGGCTGATCCGTGTCTTTCCCGCATTCTGGAAGCTGTTGCTGCGGATCAGTTCCCACGTCTGCGCGAGCCACGTCCGCAGCGCGCGGAACGACATCCACCGGGTGAGGTCCGCGATGTCGCGGACATAGCTGTCCTCGCTGGCATTGCAGATCATGTCGTCCGGGTGTGCGATCCACTGGACCGGGACCGACTCGGGGATCGGGGCGCCGACGCCCGCGACTCCGCGCCCGCGGCATCCCGGTACCACTCCCGCCGGTTGTTCGGGGTCGGAGACGAGACCCACGGCGGCGAGGTTGCCTGCGTGCCGTGGGCCGGTGGCGATCTGCCCGAGCACCTCACGGATCACCGTGCATCCCTGCGAGTACCCGATCAGCATGACCGGACCGGGAACGTCGTCCATCGCGTCGATCAACCGGCGGACGCCGACCTCGGTGCTCTGCCGGTAGCTGAGTCCGCCCGCGGCGACCGGCCCGTACGACGCCGGATAGCCCACCCACCGACACGCGAACCGGTCGTCGAGGGCATCGGTGACCTCACGCAATAGCCCGGAGACGTGGCGCCGGTGGTCATCGGGGTGCGACTCTCCGGTACCACCGACGGCGAGAACGGTCACCTGGGGCATGACGTCCATCATGCCGACGGACGATAAGGATTCGATCGGTCGACCCTGAGAAGTTCCTGGCAATCGACAGCCGACGGTTGTCACCCGATGGCCAGCGCGATCAGCGCCACCAGCGGTGGCCCGCTCTGTGACAGTGCGCCGACGACGCCGTCGCCGCGCTGCCGGCTCAGCGCCATGCGATCCGACGCGGCCAGGGCGATGCCCGCGAGGAACATGAAGAGGCAGGTGTAGACGACGAGTGTGCGACCCGGCGTGTCCTGACCGGCCCACCACAGGATGACGCCGGCGATGACGCCGGAGGCGAGGAACAGGTTGTAGAAGCCGACGTTGAACGCCCACAGGTGGGCGGCGTGCACGTCGCTGCCGGGTATGCGGAAGATGCCCTCGTGCACCGACGGCTTACGGAACAGGAACGATTCCCACACGAACGCCAGCAGATGCACGCCTGCGGCGATCAGAGTGGCGAACTGCGCGACGAGGATCACGGCGCACCCGCCCCGGTCGCGAGTTCGACGCCGTACCGTTCGGTGACGTCGTGCAGCAGTCGGGCCACTACCTCCGGCGAGTGCCCGCCACGGCCGACCACGTCGAGTTCACCGAAGAGGCGGCCGTGGGACGCCCCGGCGGCGACGAGGAGGAAGTCGGCGGACTCGGAGAGGACCGTGAACGTATTCCTCGTTCCCGCCTCGATGGCGACCGTTTCCCCCGCCGCGAGTTCGTACCCGATGTCCCCGGCCTGGACGAGTATCCGGCCGCGCAGCATGTGGTAGGACTTCGACCACGGCTCGGCGTGCAGTGGACCGTCCGGTGCGCTCCGGGACGCTTCGACGAGGAAGACTTCGTATGTTCCGCCGGTGTGATCGCCACCGACCAGGACCGTGATGTCGGCGTCCGGCGCGGTGAACCGCCTGCCGTCGCCTGCTCTGATTACGTGAACGTGGGTGGACATACTGCGACGGTAGGACCGGTGCACCGCTCTACCCATCCCAGGAATGTGGGATGGTGGTGTGCCGGTGACCAGCGCATACTGTGTTCATGCTGGAGGTCCGGGCGGAAAAGCTGCGCCGGGAGGTGCTCGCGTTCGCGGGATCGGGCGCCGGCGTCACGCAGCTGCACGAGCGCGCCATCGAACTGGTCGGGGAGACGGTGCGCACCGACCTGACGTGCTGGGCGATGCTCGACCCGGAGACACTCGCGATCAGTTCGATGACCAGCGGCCGCAACCGGATACCGCAGCAGTACGAACCGCTGCTCGCCGAATCCGAGTACAACGGCGACGATCCGGCCACATTCGCCGAACTCGCCCGCAGCAGCCGGACCGTCGCGCGGGCCTCGGACCTACCCGCGGACGAGGTCGCGCACAGCCTCCGCCACGGCGCGGTGTGGGCGCCGCTGGGGCTCCGCAGCGAGGTCCGGATCGTGTTCCGCGTCGACGGTGTGTGCTGGGGCGCAGCCGGATTCGTGCGGTCCGGGCCGGATTTCACCGACCGTGAGCTCGAGTTCCTCACACTCGTGGCTCCCGGCCTGGCGGTCGCGACGAGGGCTGCGTCCGTGCACGCCCCGGCAATAACTGGTCACGGCGACCAGGGTCCGGCAGTGGTGGTCACCGACGCCGCCGGCGATCCGATTGCGCTCACGGCCGCGGCCCGCTGCTGGCAGGACCGCTTCGACGAGGTCGCCCCGGGCCGGTTGACCGTGGTGTTGCGGGCCGCGACGTTCGGGGCACGGTCGAGCGGTTCGGGGATCTTCAAGGCGCGTGTGCGCGACGCGGAGGGCGGCTGGATTCTGGTGCGCGCCACGGCCTTGATCGGCGGCGACGAACCGCAGACGGTGGTCACCGTCGAACCCGCCGCCGGCGGTGAGCTCACCGGGTTGTTACTCGCAGCGTATGCGGTGACCGCACGCGAGCGTGACGTGTGCGCCGACGTGCTGGCCGGCTACACGACGTCCGAGATCGCACGCCGTCGCGGCATCACCGCGAACACCGTCCAGGACCACCTGAAATCGGTGTACGCGAAGGCTGGGGTCCGCAGCCGTGCGGAACTCGCCGCGCGGCTGCGGGCCGGTCGTGAGAGCTAGCGGCGGCTCACGAACCGGTGGTGCCCGTCGCCAGTGACGAACACGCTTCCTGCGCCGCCGCCCACGTCGCGCTGTCGACCCCGGGAGGAGCGCTCGACGCGTCCGGCGCGCCGCCCTGGGGTGGGGCCGAACCGTCGCCGCCTTCCGGCGGTGCCATTTCGCCGCTGGGCGGCGCCACCCCGCCCGGTGCCCCGCCGCCGGCCTGGTCGGGCGGTGCGGGCACGCCGTTATCCTCGAGGCAGGCCTGGAGTTCGTCGCTCATCGCCGCGGGGGCGGAGCCGCCCTGCACGGCGCTGCCGGCAGTGCCGGTCGACGAAGTGCCGGACGAAGACTCGCCCGAACTACACGCGACGACGGAACATGCGAGACCTACTGCCATCGCCGCTCCACCGATGCCGCGAACCAATTGTGAACGCATGATCGATGCCCTTCCTCTGTGAGTGAGACACCACTACACCGCGGGAAGCTGGGAGAACGCTGCGTACACGCTGGAAGGGCACTGTCAGCGCGGTTCGGGCCGCTCCTGGTAGCACTTGAAACTCAGTGCGAGACGGCCACGCCCGTGCGTCATCGAGCGCAGGGCGACCGGATAGTCGGTGACCTCGCTCGTCGGCACCGACGCGATGACGGTGACCTCGCCGTCCCCTGCCGGTTCGGTGCCCTCGATCTGGCCGCGTCGCCGGCCGAGATCCGCCATCACGTCACCCTGCAGCGTCGAGGGCACGGTGACCTCGACGTGGTCGACGGGTTCGAGGACGAGAGTGCCCACCTTGTCGATGGCCGCACGGAGGGCGAGCGCCCCCGCCATCCGGAAGCTGAAATCGTCGGAGTCGACGGAGTGATGCTTGCCGTCGAGGACGGTGGCACGCAGGTCGACGAGCGGAAACCCGTGCCTGCCTCCGCGTCCCATCGATTCGGCGATCCCCTTGCCGACCGCGGGAATGAGGGACTTGGGTATCACTCCGCCGCGGGTCTCGTCGACGAACACGTAGCCCTCGTCGCGGGGGAGCGGCTCGAAGCGGACCGTCGCCACCCCGAACTGGCCGTGGCCGCCGCTCTGCTTCTTGTGCCGGCCCTCCGTCTCCACGGTGCCGAGCAACGTCTCGCGGTACGCGATCTTCACCGGTTCGGTCAAGAGGGTGATGCCGTACCGCCGCTTCAACCGGGTCAGCGCCACCTGCACGTGCACGTCGCCGGCACCCCGGACCACCGTCTGGTGGGTTTCGCTGTCGCGCGTGACCTCCAACGTCGGGTCGTCGCTGACGAGTTCGGCCAGGGCAGTCGCGAGTTTGTCCTCGTCGCCGGCGCTCTCGGCGGCCACCGCGATCCCGTAGACGGGTCGGCGGTGCACGATCGGGGGCACGGTGAGCGGTGAGCCGATCGGCGCGAGGGTGTCGCCCGTCGAGACGTCGGTGAGTTTGATGGCGCCGACGATGTCGCCGGCCTCCGCGCTGTCGATCGGGGTGTGCTTGCTGCCGAGGACGCGCAGAAGGTTGTGCAGGCGCTCCTTCGCGCCGGTGCGCTGGTTGACGAGAACATCGTCCGCGTGCACGCAGCCGGAGAGGATCTTCAGCAACGCCACCTGCCCGACGTATTCGTCGGTCTGCGTCTTGAAGACGTACGCGAGCGGGTCGCCGGACGGATCGCACCGCACCTCGGCGACCCGGTCGCTGTCACCGCGGACCTCGATGCCCGGGACCTCCGACGGTGCCGGCGCGATCCGGCACACGAAGTCGAGCAACCGGTCGACGGCGATCGCATCGACGGCCGACCCGCACAGCACCGGCCACAGCGAACCCGCGGCGAAACCCGCGCGGAGCGCGTGCTCGAGTTCGGGAACGGAGATCTCTTCGCCGTCGAGATACTTCGAGAGCAGGTCGTCCTCGATCTCGACCACGTCCTCCACGAGATGCTCGTGCTGTTCGTGTTCGCGGTCGGCGATGTCGGCGGGCAGTTCGTCGCTCGTGTTCGCGGACCCGCTGTCGTAGAGGATGACGTGCTCGGTGAGGAGGTCGGCGACCCCCGTGAACGCGGACGCCTCGCCGACGGGCAGGTCGACCGGTTCGACGCCGGACCCGAAATGGTCGCGGATCCCGGCCAAGACCACGTCGAACGACGCCCGCTCCTTGTCCATCTTGTTCACGAACAGGATGCGCGGGATGGCTCGCTCGGTGGCCGCCTGCCACAGCAGTTCGTCGTTCACCTGCAGACCGCTGACCCCGTCGATCACGAACACGGCGACGTCGGCGACCCGGAGCGCCGTCATCGCGTCGCCGGCGAAATCGGCGTAGCCCGGCGGGTCGAGAAGGTTGATCCGGTAGTCGTTCCAGGAGAACGAGGCGAGGCCGAGCGTCAGCGACTGGGTGCGGTCGTGTTCCTCCGGCTGGGTGTCGAGCACGGTGTTGCCGCTCTCGACACGCCCGGGCCGCGTGACGACACCGGCGCGGAAGAGCATCGCCTCCGCGAGAGTCGTCTTCCCGTTGCCCTGATGCCCCACCAGGGCGATATTGCGGATCAGATCCGTCTCGGTCGTCACTGCTACCCCCACCATGTCGTACGGGTCGCTCCCGACGATACCGCGCGCGCGACCGGTGGCGAGGCGTTATCTTCCACGTGAGAGGTGGTCGCGACCTCGGTCCGCCACACCCGACACCGAATGGAGACCGCATGGCTTCGGCCGAGTTCCTCGTCGAACGTTCCACCGTCATCGATGCGAGCCCCGACGTCGTTCAGCCCCTCCTCGACGACTTCCGGAAGTGGCAGGCGTGGTCGCCGTGGGAGGACGTCGATCCCGACTTGAAGCGCACGTACTCCGGCCCGGATTCGGGAGTGGGCGCCTCCTACGCCTGGGAGGGCAACCGCAAGGCGGGTTCGGGACAAATGGTGATCACCGAGTCGGTCCCCGGCTCGAAGGTCGTGCTCGACCTGACCTTCCTCAAACCGTTCAAGGCGGAGAACGTCACGACGTTCCTCCTCGAACCGAACGGCGCGGGCACGACCGTCCGGTGGCAGATGACCGGGAAGAACAACCTCTTCTTCAGGATCGTGGGAGTCGTCTTCCCGATGGACAAGATGGTGGGTAAGGATTTCGAGAAGGGGCTCGCACAGTTGAAGGCGGCGGCCGAGCAGCGTCAGTAGTCTTTTCCCGTCGCCAGTTCGAGGTCGGTCATGGTCTTGAACCGGGGTGTGCCGTCGCTGTCGTTGCGGGCCTGTTCCATCACGAGGCGGGCCGACCGTCCCTTCAGGTGGAGGGTCGCCACCTGATCACCGAAGAACGGTCCGGCGACCTTGGACCAGTCGAGGGGAACCGGTGGCACCCGCGACACCCGGCCCAGGATGAAACGCACGGTCCGCTCGGTGGCGCGCCGCCACGAGATCCGGAACGTCACGTTCATGGCCGCCGGGACGTAGTTGTGGAGGGGTGAGCACGTCAGCTGATAGACCAGTGACTGCAGCGGTTCGGGGTAGTGGGCCTGCGCGGCGTAGGCGTGGTGGACGTCGCCGGACAGCACCGAGATGGTGGACGGCGCGCGGCCACGCGGCCCGGCCCGGTGGCCCTTGCCGACGTCGGCGAGGAGCCGGGCGAGCCGGTCGAACGAGTCACGAAACGCCGCCCAGTGCTCCAGGTCCGCCCCGCGCCGGATCTTCTCGGCCCAGGCCGCCACCCGGGGGCCGCGTGATCCGGCGGCGAGGCGTTCGTTCCAGGACTCCAGGTCGTGGAGGGCACGGGGCAGCAACCACGGAAGCGACGTCCCGACGAGCAGGTGGTCGTAGTCGCCCTCGGTCTGACGTTCGATCCAGGAGAACTCCGGGTCGGACACCATCTCGCGGCGGCCGTCGGCGAGGATGCGCCCACACCGCGAGTCGATGACGAGCAGCCGTGCGACCCCGAGGTCGCGTCGATACGACCATTGCGTGCCCTTCGCGCCGTCCGCCTCCTCGTCGGCGGCCGACGCGAACTCCCGGAGCATCGGTTCGACGTCGCCGCCGTGCTTCCGAACACGTTGGTACAGATCGTTTTCGGCGAGGAGGCTCGGTGACAGGTTCCCCAGGTGCTGATAGACCCAGTACGACGACAACGCGCCCACGATGCGCTCCTCCCACCACGACGTCGCCTCGACGTCGTCGCGCCAGGACTCGGACGTGTTCCAGTCGTCGCGCACGTCGTGATCGTCGAAGATCATCGACGTGGGCACCGTGGACATCAGCCAGCGCACCTGAGGGTCAGACCACGATTCGGCGTACAGCCAGGTGTATTCCTCGAAGTTGCGCACCTGCGGGCCGGGTGGCTCCTTCACGTCGTGGATCTCGGCGACCCGCGCCTCGGTCTCGGGGGAGAGTTCGTCGGCATACACCTGGTCCCCGAGCAGCAGCAGGGCGTCCGGCCACCGGTCCGGGGACTGTCCGGCCATCCGCACCGCGTACGCGTCGAGGGCGTCGGCGCCGAGGTGCCGGTTGTCCTCCGTCGTGGACATCGTGGCGAACCGGCACGATCCGAACGTCAGGACGAGGGCGTCGTCGTCCTCGCGGAGCGTGCGGATCACCGACGGGACGGCATTCGGCAACGGCCACACCGGACGGCCGTCGAGGGTCACGTCGTACGGAGTGGTCGATCCCGGTTCCAGATCGTCCACGACGACGAGCGCGTAATGGTGACCCGACACGTTCCACGTGCGTTCCTCGTGGCCGAGGACCCGGACGGTGCACGCCTCCGACGTCTCGACCCACACCGTCGCATCGCCCGTGCCGACATGTCTGAGCAGCGGTCCCAGAATCAGCTCCGCCACTTTGTCACCCTGCCGGAATTCTCTTCGCGCGTGACCGGTACATACGGTCAGACTACGGATCCCGGGCCAACTGCGAGGCGGCTTCTGCGTCGAAATCGGTCATCGCCGTTTCGAGCGGGAAGCGTGGCTACCGGGAGGTGTCGCGGCAGCTCGCCGAATGGGCACATTCCGTCTGAGTGTCGCTTCCTGAAGATGCTTGTCGGACAGGATGTGTCGGCGGGTGCCGGTAGCGTGTCGCGCATGGCTGAACCGGTGAAGGGTCCCGCGTCGTATTTCCCGTCGATCGAGGAGAAGTACGGCCGGCCGATCAGTGAGTGGCAGACGCTCATCCGCTCGTCCGAGCTGACCAAGCACATGGAGTTGGTGAGCTGGCTGAAGTCGGAGCACGGACTCGGCCACGGTCATGCCAACGCGCTGGTCGCGCACACTCTGAAGGAGGACGCCGCCGGCTGACGGGCCACCAGCGGTAGCTCGCCGCGATGAATCCGGAATTTTGCCGCGGGATATCATTCCGACGAATCTGGTGTCGAGGGTTCTGCTGTCGAAGGGAATCGAAGTGAGCACGAAAATCGAACAACTGGAGTTCCAGGCGGAGACCCGCCAGCTCCTGGACCTCATGATCCACTCGGTGTACTCCAACAAGGACTCGTTCCTGCGGGAGCTCATCTCCAACGCCTCGGACGCGCTGGACAAGTTGCGGCTCGAAGCGTTCCGCAACAAGGACCTCGACGTCGACACGTCGGATCTGCACATCGAGATCGAGGTGGACGCGGACAAGCGCACGCTCACGGTCCGCGACAACGGCATCGGCATGTCTCACGAGGAGGTCGTCGACCTCATCGGCACGCTGGCCAAATCCGGCACCGCGGACCTGCGCCGCAAGTTGCGGGAAGCGAAGGACGCCGCCGCCTCCGAGGAACTGATCGGGCAGTTCGGCATCGGCTTCTACTCGACGTTCATGGTCGCAGACAAGGTGACCCTCCTGACGCGTAAGGCCGGCGAGAGCGAGGCCACGCGCTGGGAGTCGAGCGGCGAGGCCACGTACACGATCGAGGCCGTCGACGACGCCCCGCAGGGCAGCTCCGTCACCCTGCACCTCAAGCCGGAGGACACCGAGGATCACCTGCACGACTACACGTCGGAACGGAAGATCAAGGAACTCGTCAAGCGGTACTCCGACTTCATCGCGTGGCCGATCCGGATGGACGTCGAGCGCACGGTCCCCGCGGAGGGCGACGGCGAGGACGAGGTCACCACGACGTCCGAGACGATCAACTCGATGAAGGCGCTGTGGGCCCGCTCGAAGGACGACGTCTCCGAGGACGAGTACAAGGAGTTCTACAAGCACATCGCCCATGCCTGGGACGAACCGCTCGAGGTCATCCCGATGAAGGCCGAGGGCACATTCGAGTTCCAGGCCCTGCTGTTCATTCCGTCCCACGCGCCGTTCGACCTGTTCATGCGGGACGGGAAGACGGGTGTGCAGCTGTATGTCAAGCGCGTCTTCATCATGGACGACTGCGACCAGCTGATGCCGGAATACCTTCGCTTCGTCAAGGGTGTGGTCGACGCTCAGGATCTCTCCCTCAACGTCTCCCGTGAAATCCTGCAGCAGGACCGGCAGATCCGCGCCATCCGCCGCAGGCTCACCAAGAAGGTCCTCACCACGATCAAGGACCTGAAGGCCGAGCGGCCCGACGACTACCGCACGTTCTGGGCGGAGTTCGGCCGCGCGGTCAAGGAAGGCCTGATGTCGGACAGCGACAATCGGGATGCGCTGCTCGGTATCTCGTCGTTCGCGTCCACCCACAGCGAGGAGGAGCTGACCTCGCTCGAGGACTACGTGGCGCGGATGAAGGACGGTCAGGAGCAGATCTTCTACGCGACCGGCGAATCCCGGCAGCTGCTCGAGAGCTCCCCGCACATGGAGGCCTTCCGTGCGAAGGGCTTCGAGGTGCTGCTGCTCACCGATCCCGTGGACGAGATGTGGGTCGGCGCCGTTCCGGAATTCGACGGCAAGTCGTTCCAGTCGATCGCCAAGGGTGAGGTCGATCTCGACACCGAGGAAGACAAGAAGGCGCACGAGTCGGAGCGGGAGGAGCAGGAGAAGGACTTCGCCGGCCTGCTCTCCTGGATGGCCGACGCGTTGACCGAGCAGGTCAAGGAGGTGCGGCTGTCGACGCGGCTGACCACGTCGCCGGCCTGCATCGTCGGCGACGCGTTCAGCATGTCTCCGGCACTCGAGCGGATGTACCGGGCGTCCGGGCAGCCCGTCCCCACCACGAAGCGCATCCTCGAACTGAACCCCACTCACCCCCTCGTCACCGGGCTGCGCGAAGCGCACGGCGAACGCAACGAGGACCCGGCGCTGGGGGAGACCGCGGAACTCCTCTACGGGATGGCGCTCCTGGCCGAGGGCGGCGAACTCGACGATCCGGCCCGGTTCACCACCATGCTCGCTAACCGTCTCGCCAGGACGGTGTAATACCCCGTGCTGGTATTGGTCACGGGGGGAACAGGTTTCGTCGGAGCGTGGAGCGCGAAGGCGGCGGTGGACGCCGGTCACCGGGTGCGCTTCCTCGTGCGGGATCCTGCTCGCCTCGTGACCAGTGCGGCGGCGCTCGGGCTCGACACGTCCGATCACGTGGTCGGTGACATCACGGACGCCGCCTCCGTGCGCCGAGCGCTGGACGGCTGCGACGCCGTCATCCACGCCGCGGCCGTGGTCGCGGTCGACCCGCGGCGCGCGGAGGAGATGCTGGCGACCAACCTGGCCGGCGCGCAGAACGTGCTGGGAACCGCGGTCGAGCTCGGCCTCGATCCGATCGTCTACGTCTCGAGCATCGCCGCCCTGTTCCAGCCGGGGGCCCGGCTGCTCACCCCCGGCCTCCCGGTGTGCGGACCTTCCGACGCCTACGGCCGCAGCAAGGCGCGCGTGGAGCAGTACGCGCGCGACCTGCAGGCCGGCGGCGCACCCATCGCGATCACCTACCCCGGCATGATCGTCGGCCCGCCCGCGGGAAACCAGTTCGGCGAGGCCGCCCAGGCAGTCGAGGCCGCCGTCCACCTGCGGGGTCTGCCCGGGCGAAGCGCCGCATGGACGATGGTCGACGTGCGTGAGGTGGCCACGGCGCACGCCGCCCTCCTCCAGTCGGGGAGCGGCGCCCGCCGGTTCATGCTCGGAGGTCCCCGGATCCCGATCGCCGGGATCGCCGACATGCTGGCCACGATCACCGGCAGACGGATGGGCGTATACCCGGTGCCGGACTCCGCGCTGCGCCTGGTGGGCAGGCTGGTCGACGCGATCGACCGGTTCGTCCCCTTCGACACCCCGATCTCGGAGGCCGCGATGGAGTACTACACGCGGATGCCCGACACGGACGACCGGCCGAGCGAAACCGAACTCGGGGTGAAGTACCGCGATTCGGCGGAGACCCTGGCCGACACCGTCGCCGGGCTGACGGAGGCGGGCCGACTGTGAATACGGAGGCGGGCCGGCTGTGAATACGGAGGCGGGCCGGCTGTGAATACGGAGGCGGGCAGGCTGTGAGCTTCACGCGCGCCGAGTTGGAGTCGTTCCGGGACGCCGAGGTTCCGGATCTCATCGGACCGGGCTGCCGCCTGCTGTTCGTCGGCATCAACCCGGGACTGTGGACGGCCGCGACCGGGGCGCATTTCGCACGTCCGGGCAACCGTTTCTATCCGGCTCTGCTGGGCGCCGGCATCATCGAGCGGCCGATCAACCCGACGGCGGGCATGTCGGACGCGGATCGCGATCACCTGATCGAGCGGGGCGTCGGTATCACCAACCTGGCGCCACGCGCCACGGCCAAGGCCGACGAGCTGACCGGTGCGGAACTGGCCGTCGGCGCAGAGCGGCTGCGCGGCGTCGTCCGCGATACCGCTCCCCGGGTGGTCGCCGTCGCCGGAATCACCGCCTATCGCACGGCATTCGGGGAGCGGGCCGCGAAGAAGGGCAAACAGCCGCGCACCCTCGAGGGTGCGGAGTTGTGGCTGGTGCCCAATCCCAGCGGGCTCAATGCCCACGAAACGGTCGCTACCCTCGCCGCGTCGTACCGGGAGGCGGCGATCGAGGCCGGAATCGTCTCGCGCTGACCGGGCCGGTCGCTAGGCTGCGGAGATGACCGTCGTCTACAACCTCGTGTTCGTCTGCCACCTGCTCGGCATGGCCGCCCTCGTCGGCGGCTATTTCGCGGTGCTCGCGGCGCCGCGGATCTCCGAGGTGATGGTGTGGGGTGCGCGGCTCCAGTTCGTGACGGGACTGATCCTGGTCGGGCTGGGAGAGGCCGCACTGGAAAAGGACTACAACCACGTCAAGATCGGCGTGAAGCTTCTGCTCTCCCTCGTGGTGGTCGCGCTCGCCGAGATCGTCCGGGGCAAGCAGA
Source organism: Rhodococcus sp. NPDC057529 (assembly GCF_042802055.1). NCBI lineage: Bacteria > Bacillati > Actinomycetota > Actinomycetes > Mycobacteriales > Nocardiaceae > Rhodococcus > Rhodococcus sp. NPDC057529. The sequence continues at coordinate 49,998 of NZ_JBHVEY010000018.1, read as the reverse complement.
AGCGAGGGCAGGAACGCCCGAACCTCGTCCACGTCGTCGGTGGGCTGGGCATCGTCACCGTGCTGGTGGCCGCCCTCTGGACCTGATTTCGCACTCGTTCACTTCTTCGGTGGGGCAAGGATCTTCATCGCCCACCGCTGCGCGGACTCGGGCATCCGGTCCTTCACAGACATCGCGAACTCGCCGGCCTTCGTGCGCACCGACGTGCCCCTGCCGAACCGGCGGTTGAACGCGGATCCCTCGGTCGGCTGATCGAAGTGCAGTGGCGGGGCGCCGTCTGCGGCGCCCAGTGCGCGCCCGATCACCATCCGCTGAATCTCGCTGGTGCCCTCGAAGATGGTGTACAGCTTGGCGTCCCGGTACCACTTCTCGACGGGATGGTCGCTGATGTACCCCCACCCGCCCATCGTCTGCAGCGCCCGCTCGGTGGTTTTCACGGCGACCTCCGACGCCGCGAGCTTCGCCATCGAGCCCTCGCCGTGACGGAACTCCACGCCTGCCGCCGCCATCCACGACGCCCGCCACGTCAGTAGCCGTGCGGCGTCGATCTGGGTCGCGAGGTCGGCCAGCGGAAACGCGATGCCCTGGTTGTCGATGATCGGACCGCCGAACGCCTCCCTCCGGTTCGCGTACTCGGTGGCGTATTCGAGCGCGGCGCGGGCAATCCCCAGCGCCTGAGCCGCGACCATCGGACGGGTCTGCTCGAACGTGCCGAGGGTGGCCGACTTCCGCCGCGGCGCGCCGGTGGCCACCTCCTCCTGCACCTCACGGGCCTTCCGCATGCGGTGCTGCAGTTTGTCGTCGCCGCCGAGCAGATGGTCGGCGGGCACCCGCACCCGATGGAACTTCAGCTCCGCCGTGTGCGACGCACGGCAGCCCAGCTTGTCGAGCTTGCGGACGAGTTCGATGCCCGGGCTTCCGCCGGGAACCACGAACAGCGCCTGCCCCCGATGCCCCAGCTCCGGGTCGACGGTGGCGTTCACGACGTGCACGTCGGCGATGCCCCCGTTGCCGATCCACATCTTGTGGCCCTCGATCACCCAGTCGTCGCCGTCGCGCGTCGCGGTGGTCCGCAGATTGCGGACGTCGCTGCCGCCCTCGGGTTCGGAGATGCACAGTGCGGCGAGTTTAAGGTTGCCGGGCTCGCCGAAGCACTCGGGTGCCCAGCGCAGCATCTGCTCCGGCGTCGCGGCCTGCCCGATCGACGACAGCGCCAGCGCGGGCATCACGATGGCAAGCCCGATTCCGGCGCAACCCCAGAACAGCTCCTCCATGAACAGGGGGAGGGACAGGCCGGTCGGGTCGCCGATCAGGTCGCGATAGAACAGCGGACTGTAGAAGCCCGCGTCCGCGGCCTTCTCGAGGACGTCCCAGGGGAACTCCTGTGCGCGGTCGTGCTCGGCGGCCACCGGCCGGATCACGTTCTCCGCGAAAGCGTGCGTCCGCTCGACGAGGTCCTTCTGCGCCGGGGTGAGCGCGAGGCTGAAGGTCATGGCGGTCCCTCGGTTGCCGTGTTGGTGTGCAACAACGTAACACTCACGGCCCGCGAGAGCTGTGGATCGCAGAATCCTGAGGAATGGGATAGTGATCTCATCATCTGACCGGAGTTGCTAGCGTCGAGGCATGGACGGCGACGAGACGGTCTACACCCACGGCCACGACGAATCGGTGCTGCGAAACCATCGATGGCGCACCGCCGAGAACTCCGCCGGCTACCTACTCCCGCGCCTGCGAACAGGCATGACACTGCTCGACGTCGGGTGTGGGCCGGGCACCATCACCGCCGACCTCGCGGAACTCGTCGCGCCCGGAGTCGTCACCGCCGTCGAGATGAACGACGAGGCGCTCTCGCTGGCGCGGAACGAGTTCACCGAGCGCGGGATCGCGAATATCGAGACCGTCGTATCGGACGTCCACGCACTCGACTTCCCCGACGACAGCTTCGACGTGGTGCACGCGCATCAGGTCCTGCAGCACGTCGGCGATCCGGTGCAGGCTCTGCGCGAGATGAAGCGGGTGTGTCGACCCGGCGGAATCGTTGCCGCCCGCGATGCGGACTACGGCACGTTCACGTGGTATCCGCCGACACCCGAACTCGACGACTGGCTGACGCTCTACAAGGCCGTCGCGCGGGCGAACGGCGGTGAACCCGACGCCGGTCGTCGCCTGCGGTCGTGGGCGCACGAGGCCGGTCTCGGCGACGTCGTGAACACGGCGAGCACGTGGTGTTTCGCGTCCGACGAGGATCGCGAGTGGTGGGGAGGGTCGTGGGCCGACCGCTCGCTGCGATCGGCCTATGCGGACCGGGCGCTCGCGCTGGGGCTCGCCACCGAGGCGGACCTCGACCGCATCGCGGCCGGCTGGCGTGCGTGGGTGCGGGAGAACGACGGCTGGTTCGCGCTCCTGCACAGCGAGATCCTCTGCCGGGTGTAGTGCAGCGCGCAGCGAAAATCTCGCGACCCGCGCCCGGGAATGGAACACTCGCCCCATGACGACGTTGCGCGTGGGTCGACTGTGGTTGCCGGGGCTGATGGTGATTCTGATCGGGCTGGTGTTCGCCCCCGGTGCCTCCGCGGCCCCGGAACGAGCGGTCTTCTCCGGAGACTCGGACCAGGTGGTTACCGTCTACGCCCCGTCGGCGGGGTCGGTGCGCGCCGAACTGACCGCCTGGGAGCGGGGCTCGGACGGCACGTGGCAGGTGTTCGCGGGTCCCGTCCCCGCCGACGTCGGCGCAGAGGGAATCGGTGCGGCGAGCGAATTCTCCACCCGCACGCCTGCCGGTGTCTTCCCGCTGTCGCAGGCGTTCGGCCGGCAGCCCGCACCGGCGACGGCGATGCCGTACTTCCAGGCGGATCGGCGTGACTGGTGGGATTCGAATCCGCTCTCGCCGACGTACAACACGCACGTCCGGCAGGATTCGAGCCCCGGCGGAAACAGCGAGAACCTCTACTCGGCCGGACCGCTCTACGACTACGCGCTCGCGATCGGCTACAACGCCGCCCGCATCCCCGGCCTCGGCTCGGCGATGTTCCTGCACGTCACGGACGGCACCACCACCGAAGGGTGCGTTGCCACCGACCGCGACACGCTGACGACCCTCCTCGGCCGACTCGATCCGGCGAAGAATCCGGTGATCGAGATCGCCGTAGGCGCTTCGCGCCCGTGAGCGGTTAAAGAGTCCAGAGACTCGTTAACCACTCACGGGCGGCGGAGCCGCCTACAGCCCGGGGCGCTTACCGATGGTGAGGGTGGGGGTGGAGACACCGGCGAAGAAGTCCTCGCCCTTGTCGTCGACGACGATGAATGCGGGGAAGTCCTCGACCTCGATCTTCCAGACCGCTTCCATGCCGAGCTCTTCGTACTCGACGATCTCGACCTTCTTGATGCAGTCGAGCGCGAGACGCGCCGCGGGGCCGCCGATGGACCCCAGGTAGAAGCCGCCGTAGGACTTGCAGGCGTCGGTGACCTGCTTGGACCGGTTGCCCTTCGCGAGCATCACCATGGAGCCGCCTGCGGCCTGGAACTGATCCACGTAGGAGTCCATCCGACCGGCCGTGGTGGGGCCGAAGGAACCGGACGCCATGCCGTCGGGGGTCTTGGCGGGACCGGCGTAGTACACCGGGTGGTCCTTGAGGTACTGCGGCATCTCCTCGCCGGCGTCGAGCCGTTCCTTGATCTTGGCGTGGGCGATGTCGCGGGCGACGACGAGCGGGCCGGTGAGCGACAGCCGGGTCTTCACCGGATGCTTGGACAGCTCGGCGAGGATCTCGGGCATCGGCTTGGTGAGATCGATCTTGACGGCGGCGCCCTTGCCGGTGCCGGAGATGCCGTCGGTCTCGGCGTCGAGCTGGGCGTCGGTGACCTCGGGGAGGAACCGGCCCGGGTTGAATTCCAGCTGCTCGAGGAAAACGCCCTCCGGGGTGATCTTCGCCTTGGCCTGGCGGTCCGCCGAGCAGGACACGGCGAGAGCGACGGGCAGCGAGGCGCCGTGGCGGGGGAGCCGGATGACGCGGACGTCGTGGCAGAAGTACTTGCCGCCGAACTGTGCGCCGATGCCGATCTGGCGGGTCAGCTCGAGCACCTTCTCCTCGAGTTCCAGGTCGCGGAAGCCGCGACCGGTGATCGCGCCCTCGTTGGGAAGTTCGTCGAGGTAGTGCGCGGACGCGTACTTGGCCGTCTTCAGCGCGAACTCCGCGGACGTGCCGCCGACGACGATCGCGAGGTGGTACGGCGGGCAGGCTGCGGTGCCGAGGGCACGGATCTTCTCCTCGAGGAACCGCATCATGCCGTCCGGGTTGAGGATCGCCTTGGTCTCCTGGAACAGGTAGGACTTGTTGGCGCTGCCGCCGCCCTTGGCCATGTACAGGAACTTGTACGTGTTCTCGTGGCCGGTCGCCGTGTCGGCGTAGAGCTCGATCTGGGCGGGGAGGTTGCTGCCGGTGTTCTTCTCGTCCCACATCGTGAGCGGCGCGTTCTGCGAGTACCGCAGGTTGAGCCGGGTGTAGGCGTCGTAGACGCCGCGCGCCACGGCCTTCTCGTCGTCGCCGGGGGTGAGCACGTGCTGGCCGCGCTTGCCCATGACGATCGCGGTGCCGGTGTCCTGGCACATCGGCAGGACACCGGCGGCGGAGATGTTGGCGTTCTTGAGCAGATCGAGCGCCACGAACTTGTCGTTGCCCGACGCCTCGGGATCGTCGAGGATGCTCGCGAGCTGCTTCAGGTGATCGCTGCGCAGGTAGTGCGAGATGTCGTGGAGGGCGGTCTCGGTGAGCAGGCGCAGCGCCTCGGGCTCGACGGACAGGAAGGTGCGGCCGCCGGGTCCTTCGACAGTCGACACCCCCTCGGTGGTCAGCAGCCGATATTCGGTGGGGTCCTCACCGATCGGCAGCAAGTCCTCGTAGAGGAAGTCGGCCATTCTATCTCCTGGACAGCGGGTTGTGTGAAGTTCGTCTTCAGGCTAGACGCGGCACCCGGTGGCCCTGTGACGCGGGGGCATGCTTTCCCCTGTGCAGTGGCGCGGCTCACAGAGTTCTCACAAGTAAATCCGTACACTTGACTGGATGCTTGAACACGGAACCAGCTCGGCCGGCCGAACGACCCTTGCGGTCCAGGACGCCGGAGCCGTCGACGACGAGAAGTCCGGTGCACGTGCCAAGCGGCCCGTACTGCACGCCTACCTCGACATCGCGATCGTGGTGGTCGTCCTCGCGGCCACGAACCTGATCGCGCATTTCACCACCGCGTGGGCCAGCATCGCGACCGTTCCCATCGCGGCCGTCGTGCTGCTCGTGCTCACCCGGCGCCGCGGCCTCGGCTGGGCCGAGCTGGGGCTCTCGCCCCGGCACTGGCGCAAGGGGTCGCTCTACGCCCTCGCGGCGATGGGCCTCGTGATCGGCGTCGTCGCGATCGGTGCCGCCCTGCCGATCACCCGCCCCTTCTTCATGGCCGACCGGTACGCCACCATCTCCGGTGCGCTGATCGCGTCGATGATCGTCATCCCGCTGCAGACCGTCATCCCCGAGGAACTGGCGTTCCGCGGCGTGCTGCACGGCACCCTCGACCGGGTGTACGGCGCGCGCGGCGTCTTCGCGGCAGGATCGCTGATGTTCGGTCTCTGGCACATCGCGTCCTCGATGGGACTGACGTCGGGCAACAAGGGATTGTCGAGCTTTCTCGGTGGTGGTGTTCTCGGACAGGTGCTCGGCATCCTCGCGGCGGTGGTCGCCACCGCGGCCGCGGGCGTCGTGTTCACGTGGCTCCGACGCCGCAGCGGCAGTCTGATCGCGCCCATCGCGCTGCACTGGTCGTTGAACGGTGCGGGCGCGCTCGCCGCCGCCGTCGTGTGGCACACGACCATGGGCTGAGCAGGCTCAGCCGGACTCCGGGGCGCCCAGCCACTCGAGCAGCTTCTCGTACACCGACTCGTGGTTGAGCATCGTGAAATGGTTCGCCGGCGACAGGTGCATGCCGTCCTCGTCGCGGAAGCCGACCATCCGCGTCCGATTCCGCCCGGACGCGGACGGCACGAGCACCATGCCGTCGCCGAGCAGACGGCCGAGCGGATGTCTCGGGCTTCGCGTGATCGTCGCGGAGACGAAGAAGTACGTCACGCCGTCGAGGAGGGGGACCTCGCTGACGGCCGCGGCACGGAGGGCGTCCGGGTCGCGACCTCGCCAGTCCTCGTCGACGAGGGAGCCCTGATTCAGATCCCGGATGCCGGCGCTCCTCCGGCGCAGGAGTCCGGAGATCGCGCGCGTCTCGGGCAGTGCGGCCAGGCCGGCGCTCGCATAGTGGACGGCCTGCTCCAACGGGGCGCCCAGGTGAGGTGAGCCGAGGCTCACGACCTGCCGTACCCGCCGCACCCACGGGCGGTCGTCGAGGAAGGCGATCCGGCAGGCGCTGCGGGCGACGAGGCCGCCCATGGAATGCCCGACGAGTGCGATCGACTCGACGTCCACCGGCCAGTGCTCGGTGACCGTATCCAGAAGTTCGGACAGGCTCCTGCCGTTGTCGGAGATGTGCCTGCCGGAGTTGTAGCGGATGTGCAGCGCCGTGTATCCCAGGTCGGTCTCGAGTCGCTCACCGTAGGTCGGGCGGCCGCCCAGCGACCACGCGTCCTCGGTCTCGACGAGTCCGTGCAGGAAGACGACGATACGACTGCGGGCGTGGGGGAAGGCATCGGCGAGCGTGGACTCGTCCGCGGTGAGCGCGACTCCGCCCACCCGTATCGACAGGGGTTCGGCGAGCACGGACCCCTCCGATTCCAGTACGTCGCCGATCAGTCCCTGGATGGCGGCGATGGCCCGGGCTCCGCTGCGGGTCTGGGACGGCGGGACGTTCTCCGCCGACGGGAAGTCGAGGAACTGCCCTGCGAGGGAACCCCCGAGCCGGGCGGTACCGGCGACGAGTGCGTACACGGCGTCGGAGATCTCGTCGTGAAGCGCTTCGGCGGGCCGCGCACGGGCGCCGACGCCGAGGCGTACCCCGGCGAAGACGCGGTCCGAGACGGCGCGGTGGATGCTGCCGATGCCGCCGGCGGCGGCCCCGATTTCGTCGAGAGCCAGCCGGGCGAGTGCCCGCACCTCGGAGCGGCGTCTGATCTGCGGGTCGGTCACAGGATTTGAGTGTACGCATGTGCACTGAGATTGGCGCGTGCTGCGAAACATCGAAACTGCGCAGCGCACGCGATTATTTTGCGAATAAACCAACGGTGAAACGGAAAAGTTGATCTTGCGAATGTCGGCTCAATTGGTCGAGCGACCAATTCCGGGGAAAATGCTGGTGACGCGGATAATGAACATGTTCACGTTACGAATTTTTCATCGTGATAGGTACGTGATCGAATGACGGTTATCCTGCCGACAGCACCGCGACGGGGCTCATGCGCTCGAGCGCACGAACCCCGTCGCGGGTGTTCAAGTCTTGTGCCAGCGGAAATGCTAGCCAAGCGTGGCTGCGGCCGCCGTTGCGGCGTCTCCGCCACCGCCCAATGCGTCGGCGGAACCCGAGAAGAAGTCCAGGGCGCCGGCGAGGTCGGAGAAGGCGGAGAAGAATTCGGACAGGAAGGCGAGATCCATGCGTTTAACTCCTTGCTCGGTTGTGGGCATTTATGTCGGCGCTGAGCGGGCGCCGGATTCATTCCTACCGTTATTGAAATGAGATCGCAATCCGGAGATTTAACCGAATTGGAACGGAAGGCGAATCAACGGTTTCCGGGCAGGTGAGAAGCCTGTGTCCGCATTCACATCCACCCGATTCATCTCACGATGTGGGAGACGGGGCCGTGTTCGAATCCCGCCTTCGGGGGACGCGGGCGGGGCTATCCTCGTCCCACGACGTGTAGCGCTTTCCGGACATACGGACGTATAGGGGAAACCATCATGCGTAAGACCATCGTCACCGGCATCGCGGTCGCGGCCCTCGCGCTGCTCGGTGTGGCCGGCTGTTCCGACGACTCGAACGAGGCTCCGATCGCGACCACGACGACGTCCTCCCCGTCCGATCGGGTGGAAGGCGCGATCAGCAGTGTGCAGGCCACGGCGTCGTCCGCCGTGAACACCGCACGCGAGGCCACCCAGAACGCGATCAACTCGGCCATCGCGGCGGTCCCGATCGGATTCGAGTCGGGAACCGCCGAACTCAACGCCCTCTCGGACGTGACCGTCAAGGCGGTGGCCGCCGCGATGAAGGCGGGCGACGCCAGGATCGAGGTCGAGGCGTACGCGAGTAACTCGGACGAGGCGGCCGCCCAACTACTCGCCGACCAGCGCGCTCAGGCCGTCGCGAACGCCCTCGAGGCGCAGGGGGTCGACAAGAGCCGCATCTCGACCGAGGGCACGGCGAACCCACCCGAAGGCGTGAACGTCGATCAGGTGGAGATCACCGTCGAGGACAGCTGACCGGCGCGGTCAGTGCAGGACCGCCCGGTGCTCGTTGCTGTACGGGATGTGCTCGGCCGTCCTGCCGTCGCGGAGCTTGAGCACCCACTCCGGATCGGACAGAAGTGCGCGGCCGACGGCCACGAGATCGAACTCGCCGTTCTCGTACTGCCGGAGCAAGCGGTCCACGCCGGCGGTATTCGACGCGCCGTCCGACGTGAAGGCCGTCGTGAACACGTCGTCGAGACCCACCGAGCCGACCGTGATCGTGGGCAGTCCCGTCAACCGCTTGGTCCACCCGGCCAGCCCGAGTTCCCCGTCCTCACCGGACAGTTCGGCGAAGGCCGGTTCCCAGTGCCTGCGGGTGGACGGGTGCAGCACGTCGACACCGGCGGCGATGAGGGGCGTGAGCACGGCCGCGAGTTCGCCGGGGGTCTGCGCGATGCGCGAATCGTAGTGATTCGACTTCCACTGGGAGAACCGGTAGACGATCGCGAAGTCGTTCCCGACGGCCTCGCGGATCGCTGTGACCACCTCGACGGGGAACCGGGTGCGTGCCTCGAGGGATCCGCCGTAACCGTCGGAGCGGACGTTGGTGCGGTCCCACAGGAACTGGTCGAGCAGATAGCCGTGGGCGCCGTGCAGTTCGATGCCGTCGAAGCCCACGTCGCGTGCGTTGACGGCGGCCGCCACCCAGGCCTCGCGGAGGGTGTCGAGATCGGGCCCGGTGAATTCGCGTCCCAGCCGGGTCCCGTCCAGGGCGATCCCGGACGGGCTGGCGGTCGTCACCTCGGGGTTCAGCCCGGGGCTGCGGGCCGCGTTCGACGCCCAGATGCCACAGCTGCGGAATGATCTGCCCGCCCTCCGCGTGCACCGCGTCCACCACCGACTTCCAGCCCGCGAGACTGTCCTGTCCGTAGAGGAGCGGCACCCGGGTGTGCGATCCGGCGGCCGGGTCCGGAATGTACGTCCCCTCGGTGATGACCAGACCCACCCCGCCCGCCGCACGCCGGCGGTAATACGCCGCCACGTCCTCCCCGGGAATGCCGTCGGGGGAGAAAGCCCTGGTCATGGGTGCCATCGCGAAGCGATTCCGGAGTCGGAGGGATTTGACGGCGAACGGCTCGAAGAGGCCGTCCACGGGCAGCGGTGTGTCGGTCATGCCTGTCTGCAACCGATCGCGGTTACGCACTATTCCTGCATACGACCTGCTGCGTAGTTGTAATCTGAAGTCACAGTCGACACTCGCTGCCGGCGCAGGGGCACTCGCCCGCGCCCGGTCTGACGGGAGGGTGCACTGATGGGCACGAACGACGGAAAACCTGCCGATCTGGTGCTGTTCGGTGACGTGGTCACCATGAACGACGCCGCGCCACGCGCTCGGGCGGTCGCGGTGCGGGACGGGCGGATCGCCGCCGTCGGCAACGACGCCGCGGTGTTTCCGCTGATCGGACCGGAAACGATCGCGGTCGACGTGCACCGGGCCTGCATCCTCCCCGGGTTCATCGAGGCACACGGTCACCCGCTGAACTCGGCGGTGCTGCTCGGCGAACCGGTCGTGGACATTAGGCCGGTGACCATCGCCGACGCAGGTGAAGTGGTCGACGCCGTCCGCCGTGCCGTCGACGAGCACCCCGACGGCGCCGTGCTCAACGGCTGGGACCCGCTGCTCCAGAAGGGGCTGCCGGAACCGTCCCGGGAATGGCTCAATTCCGTTGCTCCCGACACCTCTCTGGTGATCCTGCACAACACCGGTCACGTGGCGTACTTCAACGACGTCGCCGCCCGGGACGCCGGATTGTCCAAGAAGACCCCAGACCCGGAAGGCGGCAGCTTCGGCCGCGACGAGTCGGGGGAACTGAACGGTTCGGCGTTCGAGGCGCCCGCCGTGATGGCGGTGGCCGCGTCCATCCTCGCCGGCGCGTCCACCCGGCTGCCGGAACTCCTCGCCGCGGAATGCGCGCGGATGAACGCGGCAGGCATCACCACCGCCAGCGAGATGGCATTCGACCCACGCTTCCGGAGCGCCCTGACCGCGATCGCACGGTCCGGGGCGCTCACCACCCGGCTGCGGCTGTACGAGATGTCGAACCCGGAGCGCTCCACGGACGTGTCACCCGGAGTGGGCGACGACCTGCTGCGCCAGGTGGGGATCAAGATCTGGTCGGACGGCTCGCCGTGGGTGGGTAACGCGGCCACCAGTTTCCCGTACCTCGACACGGACGTCACCCGGTCGCTCGGCCTTGCCGGAACACGCGGCAAGGCCAACTACACCGCGGACGAGATTCTCGAGATCAGCACGCCGTACTTCGAGAACGGCTGGCAGATCTCCTGTCACGCCAACGGTGACGCCGCGGTCACCCTGGCCCTCGACGCGTGGGAGCGGATGCTCGCCGACTCGCCACGTGACGATCACCGACTGCGACTCGAGCACGTGGGGGCGATGACCCCGGAGCAGTTCCGCCGTGCGACCGCACTCGGCGTCACGTGCAGCCTCTTCGTCGACCACCTCTACTACTGGGGTGACGCGCTCGTCGACGACCTGTTCGGTCCTGAGCGCGGAGCACGTTGGGCCGCTGCAGCTTCCGCGATCGCAGCGGGGCAGCGGATCTCGTTCCACAACGACGGCCCGGTGACCCCGACCAACCCGTTGCGCAACATCGCCGACGCCGTCACCCGCCGCACCCGGTCGGGACGGGTGCTCGCCCCGGAGGAGCGAATCTCGGTCCCGGACGCCCTGCGCGCGGAGACGATCAACTCGGCGTGGCACCTCCGGAGCGAGGACGCCATCGGGGCGATCGTCCCCGGGCTGCACGCCGATCTCGTCGTGCTGTCGGCCAACCCGCTTCTGGTGGATCCCGACGACATCGCGGACCTCGAGGTGCTCGCCACCATCCTGGAGGGCCGGACGGTCTTCGGAAAGCTGGAGTGATCCGGGTGGCGTCCGGGTCGCGGGCTCTGCGGTCGATCGGGGCGTCCGCCGGGGCCTGGATCCGCACCGCGGGCTACACCCGCAAATGGCTGGTCCTCGGTGTCGTCATCGGTGTCGTCGCCGGGCTCGGGGCGATCGTGTTCTACATCGCGCTGTCGGAGGCGACGCAACTGCTCATCGTCGACATCGGCGGCTACCACCCGCCGACCGCGGCCGGGGACGGCGGCGCGGCAGGCAGCAGGGAGTTCACGAGACCGTGGGCGATTCCGCTCGTGGTGTGCCTGGGCGGTCTGGTGTCGGGCCTCCTCGTGTTCACCCTGGCACCCGAGGCCGAGGGGCACGGCACCGACGCGGCGATCGAGGCCGTGCACCGGGACCCCCGCATGATCCGTGTCCGCGTCGTGCTGGTGAAGCTGGTCGCGTCGGCGATCACGATCGGATCCGGCGGGTCCGGCGGCCGTGAGGGCCCCACCGCGCAGATCTCGGCGGGGTTCGGATCGCTCCTCGCCCGCAGGCTGGACCTGTCGCCGCGGGACGGTCGCATCGCCGTGGCGATCGGCATCGGCTCCGGGATCGGCGCCATCTTCGGCGCCCCGCTCGGTGGTGCCGTCCTGTGCTGCACGATCCCGTACAGGGAGGACTTCGACTTCGAGGTGCTCGTGCCGGCGCTGGTCACGTCGATCGTCAGCTACACCGTGTTCGGCAGCGTCCTCGGCTTCGGGCCGCTGTTCGGGTACGCCGCCCAGGACTACGTCTTCGACACTCCGGCGCAACTGGTGTGGTTCGCGCTCATCGGTGTGCTCGGCGGCCTGATCGGATTGCTCTACAGCGGGACGTTCTACACGGCCGTCGACCTCACGCACCGCCTGCCGGGCAGCCGGATCGTCAAGCCGGCGGTCGGCGGGCTGCTCGTCGGACTGATGGCGCTGGTGCTGCCCGAGGTTCTGGGCAGCGGATACGGCTGGATCCAGCAGTCGATGGCCCGCGTCGACCTCGCGGCCATCCCCTTGTGGGTGGTGCTGCTGCTGCCGTTCGCGAAGATCCTCGCGACGTCGCTCTCCATCGGATCGGGCGGATCGGGTGGCATCTTCGGCCCGGGCATGGTGATCGGGGCGTTCACCGGGGCCGCGGTGTGGCGACTGCTGGAGCCGATCGCCCCGGGCGTCCCCGACAATCCGGCGCCCTTCGTCATCGTCGGCATGATGGCGTGTTTCGGCAGCATCGCCCGCGCGCCGCTCGCGGTCATGCTGATGGTCGCGGAGATGACGGGAAGCATCGGCGTGCTGGTGCCGGGGATGATCGCCGTCGGACTTTCCTATCTCATCGTGCGCCGATCGGGGAAGACGATCTACCGCGCGCAGCTCGAGAACCGGGCGGAGGCTCGGCTCGCCCAGGGTTCGCCCGGGTGACCGGGTGGGCGTCCGTGTGCCGAGTGCCCGGAGGATCCGGGTCCGTGTGCGGAGCGTTCGGTGGATTCGGGCATGCTTGTGGCCATGACTGTTCACGTTCCTCAGTACGTCGACCTCCTCTGGCCAGCGCTTCAGGCTGCCATTGCTCTCGGTGGTTCGGCGTCCAACGAGGAGCTCGACAGCGCAGTCGTTGAGCGAGAAGGTCTTTCGTCGGACGTGCAGGGCGTGCTGCACGGTGACGGTCCGAGCACCGAGATCGAGTACCGGCTGGCGTGGGCCCGCACCTACCTCAAGGGGATGGGTCTGCTCACCAACAGCCGTCGCGGGGTGTGGAGCGTGACGGAGAAGGGCCGCGAGGTCGCCGAGAGCGAGATCCGCCCGTTGCACGCCGAATTCTCCGCCGAGAACCGTAAGAAGAACGCCGCCCGCAAGTCGGCGAAGGCCGCATCCCGGAGGAACGACGAACCGGACGCCAACATCGCAGAGGCCGAGAACGACGCGGACTGGAAGGACCTGCTGCTCGACACGGTTCTGAAGATGTCGCCGCCGGCGTTCGAGCGGCTGACCCAGCGGTTGCTGCGGGAGGCCGGATTCTCGAGCGCGTCCGTCACCGGTCGCGGCGGGGACGGGGACATCGAGGGCCTCGGCGTGTACCAGTTGTCGCTGCTCAGTTTCCCCGTGTTCTTCCAGTGCAAGCGCTACAGCGGCAGTGTCGGCGCCGGGGCGGTGCGCGATTTCCGTGGCGCGATGGCGGGTCGCGGCGAGAAGGGTCTGCTCATCACGACCGGAACGTTCACCGGTGACGCCCGCACGGAGTCCAAGAGGGACGGTGCCCCGCCGATCGACCTCATCGACGGCGACCGGCTGTGCGACCTGTTGAAGGAGCATTCGCTGGGGGTCCAGACCACCACGCGTCTCGTCGAGGACGTCGAGGTCAGGTCCGATTACTTCCACTCCCTCGAGCCGAAATGATGATGGTCGAGTCACCTCTCCGGATCATGGTCGAGTCACCTCCCCGGGGCCTGGGCACTCTTTCCCGTTGCGGTATGGCCACGAAGCGGTCACGCGGGCTCTGAAGCGGTGCCGACGGCGTTCTCCCGTGTGTAAAGAGGAAGTTAAATACACATGTCACTGACGTGAAGAGCGACCGAGGGAAGTCGACATGACGACCACATCGCCGTGGCCGTTGAGGCGCCGCACCGTACGGCCACCGGCGGGGATGCTGGCGGACCGTCGATTCGGGGTGCTCGTCGACCAGTTCTTCCGGCTCTTCCACGACGCAGGCCAGGGTGGCGGCGCGCTGGCCGTCTATCTCCACGGTGAGCCGGTCGTCGACGTGTGGGCCGGGTGGGCGAGCCGCGACACGTTCTGGCAGGACGACACCGTCACCCTCACGTTCTCCACGGGCAAGGGCGTCGCGTCGACCGTGCTGCACCGTCTCGCGGGACGCGGGATCATCGACTACGACGTCCCCGTGGCGCAGTACTGGCCCGAGTTCGCCGCCGCGGGCAAAGACGAGATCACGGTGCGCGAACTGCTGTCGCACCGCGCCGGGCTGCACCGCGTGCGCGGGCTCGTTCCCGGACCGCTGAGTCTGATGGACCATGGCCTGGTCAGCGCCGCGCTGGCCGCGGCGACCCCGGATCGGCGGCGGCTGAAGGCCCCCGGCTATCACGCCGTGACCTTCGGTTCGCTGGTGGCCGAAGTGGCGGCGCGCGCGGCCGGAACGCACTTCACCGATTTGGTGCGCACCGAGGTCGCCGAACCGCTCGGGGTGAAGGAATTCTGGTACGAGGTGCCCCCCGCCGAGCGGACCCGGATCGCCAGGACGTTCCCGCACATCAACCCGTTCGGCGTTCCCTGGGGTGCGACGTCGTTCGCGATGGCGCGGCTGCCCGGTCTCCGCAACGTCGCGGACGCCGGCATGCCCGCCGGTTTCGACGCTCTCGTCCGCAACCCCGCGATCCACGACAGCGTCATGCCGGGGTGGAACGGCGTGTTCAGTGCCCGCGCCCTGGCGCGCATGTACGGGGCGCTGGCCAACGGCGGAACCGTCGGCGGTGTCGAGTTCCTCCCACCCGACGTCGTGGCGCAGCTGAGCCAGGTGCAGACCACGGCCCGCGACTACGTACTGGGCATACCGATGAACTGGCGGCTCGGTTACCACGCGGGAATGGTGGCGCGCCGCAAGCAGCCGTCGAATACCTTCGGGCACTACGGGTTGGGCGGGTCGGGTGCGTTCGCCGACGCCGACACCGGCATGTCGATCGCGTTCGTCACCAACCGGCTCGGCAACATGCTGACGCCCATCGCGGATCTCCGCCTGCCGAAGCTCGGTTCCACGGCGCTCGCCATCGCGGAAAGGTTGTAGCCGGGCAGCCCCGCGGCCGCCGGTCAAACCAATTCGATGTCGACGCGCCGTTTTTCGATCGACGCGAGCCTCCGGTCTGGAAGGCGGGGGACCGGTAGCATCGTGTCCGTGACCGACGCGACCGCCCACACCAGCCGTCCTGATCGGTTGCGTGTCCTCGTCTACAGCGACGACGCGAGCACCCGTCAGAAGGTCGTTCTGGCGCTGGGGAAGCGTCCGCACCCCGACCTTCCGGAGCTGGAGTACGTCGAGGTGGCGACGGCGCCCGTGGTGATCCGGGAGATGGATGCCGGCGGTATCGACCTGGCCGTCCTGGACGGCGAGGCGGTGCCCGCGGGCGGGATGGGGATCGCCAAGCAGTTGAAGGACGAGATCGACGAGTGCCCGCCGATCCTGGTCCTGACCGGACGTCCCGACGACGCCTGGCTCGCCAGCTGGTCGCGCGCCGAGGCCGCGGTGCCGCACCCGCTCGACCCGATCCGGTTGTCCGAAGCGGTCATAGCGCTGCTCCGCACCCGACTCTCTGCTTAGGGTCTCCTGACTTCCGATTCGGCCGCCGGAAGGCGCATCGAGCGCCTGTCCCGCAGCGGTTTTCCGCATTTTCAGATCGCCTGGAACTCGCTCGGTCAAATCGGCCGGGCCCGACGACTTCCCTTGTACGCTGTGGCATAACTCACAAGAGCGTAGCTTCGGAAACGACCGCCCGGGAATCGGGCGGACAGGCTCGGGAAGAGGGGAGCTGAGACGGCATGAATGTCTACGTGCCGATCCTCGTGCTCGGGGCGATCGCGGTCGCGTTCGCGGTGTTCTCCGTGATCGTGGCGAGGATCGTCGGTCCGAGACGGTACAACCGTGCCAAGCTCGACGCCTACGAGTGCGGGATCGAGCCGACGTCCTCGCCGCTGGGCGCGGGGCGCATCCCGGTGAAGTACTACCTGACGGCCATGCTGTTCATCATCTTCGACATCGAGATCGTGTTCCTCTATCCGTGGGCTGTGCACTTCGACGCCCTCGGCTTCTTCGGTCTCGGGGCCATGGCCCTGTTCATCTTCAACGTCTCCGTCGCCTACGCGTACGAGTGGCGGCGTGGCGGTCTCAGTTGGGACTGATCGGTCCTGCCAGCGATCCAAAAGCTAAGTCGGAAGAGAAGAGTCGGATATGGGCATCGAGGAGAAGCTGCCGAGCGGCTTCCTGCTGACCACGGTCGAGGGGCTTGCGGGTTACGTCCGCAAGGGCTCGCTGTGGCCCGCCAGTTTCGGGCTCGCGTGCTGTGCGATCGAGATGATGGCCACCGCAGGCGGACGCTTCGACATCGCCCGCTTCGGTATGGAGGCGTTCCGGGCCTCACCCCGGCAGGCCGATCTGATGATCGTCGCCGGCCGGGTGAGCCAGAAGATGGCGCCGGTGCTGCGGCAGATCTACGACCAGATGGTGGAGCCGAAGTGGGTGCTGGCGATGGGCGTGTGCGCGTCGTCGGGTGGGATGTTCAACAATTACGCGATCGTGCAGGGTGTCGACCACATCGTCCCTGTCGACATCTACTTGCCGGGGTGCCCGCCGAGGCCCGAGATGCTGCTGAACGCGATCCTCGCGCTGCACGAGAAGATCCAGCAGATGCCGCTCGGTGTTCACCGCGAGGAGGTGGCGCGTGCGGCGGAGCAGGCCGCCCTGGCCGCCACCCCCACCATCCAGATGAAGGGCCTGCTCCGGTGACGGCCTGCATGGGCCGAGGTCGTGCGGCGAGGGCCCGGAGCTGTGCGGCGAGGGAGCGGAGCGAGCCGAGCAAGTGCCGGAGCCGTGCGGTCTGGACTGAGGAACGAGGGAGCGTAGCGAGTGAGTGACGAGGGAAGACCGCACGATCAAGCTCCGGCACCCGCGAGCGAAGCGAGCCAGACCAACACAGGAAGACCGCACGATCAAGCTCCGGCACCCGCGAGCGAAGCGAGCCAGACCAACACAGGAAGACCGCACGACCAAGCTCCGGCACCCGCGAGCGAAGCGAGCCATGTCCCAGAGCAGATCGGTGTGCGTAGGGGTTTGTTCGGGGTGCGGGGTAGTGGGGATACGTCGGGGTATGGGCGGTTGGTGCGTCCGGTGTTGTTGCCGGGGAGTACGCCGCGGCCGTTCGGCGGGTATTTCGACGAGGTGGCGGATGGGTTGGGGGCGGCGCTGGCGGAGTCGGGGGTGGGCTTCGAGGTGGCGGTGGAGTCGGTGGTGGTGTTTCGGGGTGAGGTGACGTTCGGTGTGCGGCGTGAGTTCTTGGTGCCGGTGGCGCGGGCGTTGCGGGATGAGCCGGATTTGCGGTTCGAGATGTGTCTGGGTGTGAATGGTGTGCATTTCCCGCAGGATGCGGGCCGCGAGTTGCATGCGGTGTATCCGTTGTTGTCGATTACGCACAATCGGCGGATCCGTCTGGAGGTGGCGGTGCCGGATGCGGATCCGCATATTCCGTCGTTGTACGACGTGTATCCGACGAATGATTGGCACGAGCGGGAGACGTTCGACTTTTTCGGGATCGTGTTCGACGGTCATCCGTCGTTGACGCGGATCGAGATGCCGGATGACTGGCCGGGTCATCCGCAGCGGAAGGATTATCCGCTCGGCGGTATTCCCGTCGAGTACAAGGGCGCGGAGATCGCGCCGCCGGACGAGCGGCGGGGGTACAGCTGATGAGTGAGGACACGGTGTTCACGGTTGCCGGTCAGGATTGGGACGAGGTTGTCGATGCGGTGAAGGCGGCGTCGGAGGATGCGGGTTCGGGGAGCGGCGAGGAGCGCATCGTCGTGAATATGGGTCCGCAGCATCCGTCGACGCACGGGGTGTTGCGGCTCATCTTGGAGATCGAGGGGGAGACGGTCACGGAGGCCCGGTGCGGTATCGGTTATCTGCATACGGGGATCGAGAAGAACCTGGAGTTTCGTAGCTGGACGCAGGGCGTGACGTTTGTGACGCGGATGGATTATCTGTCGCCGTTTTTCAACGAGACGGCGTATTGCCTGGGTGTGGAGAAGTTGCTGGACATCACGGAGCAGGTGCCGGAGCGGGCGAGTGTCGTCCGGGTGATGTTGATGGAGTTGAACCGCATTTCCTCG
Organism: Rhodococcus sp. NPDC057529; assembly: GCF_042802055.1. Classification (NCBI taxonomy): domain Bacteria; kingdom Bacillati; phylum Actinomycetota; class Actinomycetes; order Mycobacteriales; family Nocardiaceae; genus Rhodococcus; species Rhodococcus sp. NPDC057529. The sequence continues at coordinate 31,816 of NZ_JBHVEY010000018.1, read as the reverse complement.
CATCTGGTGGCGCTGGCCACGGGCGGGATGGAGTTGGGTGCGGTGACCGCGATGCTGTTCGGTTTCCGGGAACGTGAGTTGGTCCTGGATGTGTTCGAGTTCATCACGGGGTTGCGGATGAATCATGCGTATATCCGGCCGGGTGGGTTGTCGCAGGATCTGCCGGAGGGGGCGGTGGAGAAGGTCCGCGAGTTGCTGACGCTGCTGCCGGAGCGGTTGCGGGACATGGAGAATCTGCTGAACGACAACCGCATCTGGAAGGGCCGCACCGAGGGTATCGGGTATCTCGACCTCACGGGGTGCATGGCGCTGGGGGTGACGGGTCCGATGCTGCGTGCGACGGGTCTGCCGCACGATCTGCGGAAGTCGCAGCCGTATTGCGGGTACGAGAATTACGAGTTCGAGGTCAGCACCGACACCGGGTGCGACGCGTACGGCCGCTACCTGATCCGGGTCGACGAGATGAAGGAGTCGCTGAAGATCGTCGAGCAGTGTCTCGACAGATTGCGGCCGGGGCCGATCATGGCGGAGGACAAGAAGATCGCGTGGCCTGCGGATCTGACGTTGGGCCCCGACGGTCTGGGTAATTCGCCGGAGCATGTCCGCGAGATCATGGATTCGTCGATGGAGTCGCTGATCCATCATTTCAAGTTGGTGACGGAGGGTTTCCGGGTGCCGCCGGGCCAGGTGTATGTGGCGGTGGAGTCGCCGCGGGGTGAGCTCGGGGTGCACATGGTGAGCGACGGCGGCACGCGCCCGTTCCGGGTGCATTTCCGGGATCCGTCGTTCACGAATCTGCAGTCGGTGGCGGCCACGTGTGAGGGCGGCATGGTGGCGGATGTGATTGCCGCGGTCGCGAGCATCGATCCCGTCATGGGGGGAGTGGATCGATGACCGAGCGAGCCGCACCGGCGCAACCACCTGTTTTCATCGAGTTCGGGCCTCGGCCGGAGGAGAACGGACGGCTGGTGCGGCCGGGTGCGCGGGAGGAGTATCCGCCGGAGATCCGGGCGCGGCTCGACGCCGACGCCGACGTCGTCGTCGCGCGGTACCCGAATTCGCGTTCTGCGCTGCTGCCGCTGTTGCATCTGGTTCAGGCGGAGGACGGGTGCATCACGCCGGCGGGGGTCGAATTCTGTGCCGGCCGGCTGGCGTTGACGGGCGCCGAGGTGGCCGCGGTGGCGACGTTCTATTCGATGTACCGGCGCGAGCCGACGGGCGACTATTACGTGGGGGTGTGCACCAACACGTTGTGCGCGGTCATGGGTGGCGACGCGATCCTCGCCGCGCTGGAGGAGCATCTCGATCTGCCGCACGGCGGCACGTCCGCGGACGGCAAGGTGACGCTGGAGCACATCGAGTGCAACGCCGCGTGCGATTACGCCCCGGTGGTGATGGTGAACTGGGAGTTCTTCGACAATCAGACCCCGGAGTCGGCCCGCTCGCTCGTCGATTCCCTGCGGTCGGGGGAGCGGGTGTCGCCGAGCCGCGGCGCGACGCTGTGCACGTTCCGGGAGACCGCCCGCATTCTCGCCGGGTTCCCCGACGAGCGTCCCGGTGTGCTGGAGGAGGGCGCCGCCGGCGACGCCACGCTGGCGGGCCTGCGCGTTGCGCGGGAACGAGGGATGACGGCGCCGGATCCGGCGGAGACGTCCCTCGTCCCGGAGCCGCGGTCGCGGGACACCGAGGCGGTGGCGGCGGAGTCGACGAAGGACGAGCCTGCGCCTGCCCCGTCGGCGACGGTGCCTCCGGATCGGTCCACCTCCGAAACGAACCCGGCCGCCACCGACCCCGGACGGAAGGGAGACTGACATGCCGCTGACCCCGGTCCTGAGCCGCTATTGGGACGAGCCCGAGTCCTGGACCCTCGACACGTACCGTCGCCACGACGGGTACGAGGGCCTGCAGAAGGCGCTGCGCATGGACCCGGACGAGGTCATCGCGACGGTCAAGGAGGCCGGACTGCGCGGCCGCGGCGGTGCCGGGTTCCCGACCGGCATGAAGTGGTCGTTCATCCCGCAGGGCGACGACAAGCCGCATTACCTCGTGGTCAACGCGGACGAGTCCGAACCGGGCACCTGCAAGGACATGCCCCTCATGCTGGCAACGCCGCACGCGCTCGTGGAGGGCGTCATCATCGCGGCGTACGCGATCCGCGCCGGGCATGCCTTCATCTACGTGCGCGGCGAGGTGGTGCCGGTGCTGCGCCGGCTGCAGGCCGCGGTCGCGGAGGCGTACGCGGCGGGCTACCTCGGCAAGAACATCCTGGGCACCGGCTTCGACCTCGAGTTGGTCGTGCACGCGGGTGCCGGGGCGTACATCTGCGGTGAGGAGACGGCGCTGCTCGACTCGCTGGAGGGGCGCCGCGGCCAGCCCAGGCTGCGTCCGCCGTTTCCCGCGGTGGCCGGTCTCTACGCGTCCCCGACCGTCGTCAACAACGTCGAGTCGATCGCGAGCGTCCCGCCGATCATCGTGAACGGCATCGAGTGGTTCCGCTCGATGGGCAGCGAGAAGTCGCCCGGGTTCACCCTCTACTCGCTGTCCGGGCACGTGACCGCACCCGGACAGTACGAGGCGCCACTGGGAATCACGTTGCGGGAGTTGCTCGGGTATGCGGGCGGCGTCCGCGCCGGGCACCGGTTGAAGTTCTGGACACCGGGCGGTTCGTCGACGCCGATCTTCACGGACGAGCATCTCGACGTCGCCCTCGACTACGAGGGGGTCGGTGCCGCCGGGTCGATGCTGGGCACCAAGGCCCTGCAGATCTTCGACGAGACCACGTGCGTGGTGCGCGCCGTGCTCCGCTGGACCGAGTTCTACGCGCACGAGTCGTGCGGCAAGTGCACGCCCTGCCGGGAGGGCACCTATTGGCTGGTGCAGATCCTGGAGCGGCTCGAGCGGGGGGAGGGGACCGATGCGGATCTGCAGAAGTTGCTCGACATCGCGGACAACATCCTCGGCAAGTCGTTCTGCGCTCTCGGTGACGGTGCGGCGAGCCCGATCATGTCCTCCGTCAAGTACTTCCGCGACGAGTACCTCGCGCACTTCGAGCAGGGCGGCTGTCCGTTCGACCCGCATCAGTCCACCCTCATGGCTGGAGTGGACGCATGATGTGGCACCGGGGCGATGCGCGAGCCGTGACTCGGCGGCGGGGCGATGCGCGAGCTGTGACTCGGCGCCGGGGCCGCGCGGTCTGGACCGAGGAGCGAGGGAGCGCAGCGAATGAGTGACGAGGGAAGAGCGCGCGTGAAAGCCCCGGTGCCCGCGAGCGGAGCGAGCCGTGACTCAGCCCCGGCGCTTGCGAGCGGAGCGAGCCCTGACGGAGTCAGCATCACTATCGACGGGGTGGAGGTGAGTGTTCCCAAGGGCACGTTGGTGATTCGTGCGGCGGAGATGATCGGCATCCAGATTCCGCGGTTCTGTGATCATCCGCTGCTCGACCCGGTGGGCGCGTGCCGTCAGTGCCTCGTGGATGTGGAGGGGCAGCGGAAGCCGCTCGCGTCGTGTACCACGACTGTCACGGACGGCATGGTGGTGCACACCCAGCTGACGTCGCCGGTGGCGGACAAGGCGCAGAAGGGGGTGATGGAGTTGTTGCTGATCAACCATCCCCTGGATTGTCCGGTGTGCGACAAGGGCGGTGAGTGCCCGTTACAGAATCAGGCGATGTCCAACGGGCGCGCGGAGTCGCGTTTCGGGGAGATCAAGCGCACGTTCCCCAAGCCGATTCCGCTGTCCACGGAGGTCCTGCTGGACCGGGAGCGGTGTGTGCTGTGCGCGCGGTGTACCCGGTTCTCCGAGCAGGTTGCGGGGGATCCGTTCGTCGAGCTGATGGAGCGGGGTGCGCTGCAGCAGGTCGGGATCTATGCGAAGGAACCGTTCGAGTCGTATTTCTCCGGCAACACCGTCCAGATCTGCCCGGTGGGCGCGCTGACGGGTACCGCGTACCGGTTCCGGGCCCGCCCGTTCGATCTGATCTCCAGCCCCAGTGTGTGCGAGCACTGTGCGAGCGGGTGCGCCCAGCGCACCGATCATCGGCGGGGCACGGTGTTGCGGCGGCTGGCGGGCGACGATCCCGAGGTCAACGAGGAATGGAATTGCGACAAGGGGCGGTGGGCGTTCGCGTACGCCACCCAGCGCGACCGGATCACCACTCCACTGGTCCGCGGCGACGATGGCACGCTGGCGCCCGCATCGTGGTCGGAGGCCCTGGCAGTCGCGGCGCGGGGACTGACCGCTGCACGGGGCAGCGCGGGTGTTCTCGTCGGCGGTCGGTCCACGTGGGAGGACGCCTACGCGTACGCGAAGTTCGCGCGAATGGCGCTCGGCACCAACGATATCGACTTCCGCAGTCGCGCGCACTCCGGTGAGGAGGCCGACTTCCTGGCGGCCCGGGTGGCGGGGCAGCGACTCGCGGTCACCTACGACGATCTCGACGCCGCGCCGGTCGTCCTCCTCGCCGGGTTCGAGCCGGAGGAGGAATCACCGATCGTGTTCCTCCGCCTGCGCAAGGCGGCGCGCACGAAGGCCGTTCCGGTGTACTCGATCGCCCCGTACACGTCCCGCGGCCTCGAGAAGGTGTCCGGCAGACTGTTGCGGGCCGCGCCGAATGCGGAACCGGAGGTCCTCGACGGACTCCGCACGGGCGAGGTGGATCCGGGGGTCACGGAGTTGCTTCGCCGACCGGGTGCGGTCGTCGTGGTGGGGGAGCGGCTCGCCGCGGTGCCGGGGGCACTGTCCGCCGCGGTCCGGTTGGCCGACGCCACCGGGGCCCGGCTGGCCTGGGTGCCGCGACGGGCCGGTGAACGCGGCGCACTCGAGTCGGGCGCGCTGCCCGGACTGCTCCCGGGTGGCAGGCCGGTGGGCGATCCCGAGGCCCGTCGGCAGGTCGCGCACGTGTGGAATGTCGCGGATCTACCGGACACCGTGGGCCGCGACGCCGCGGGCATCCTCGCTGCCGCCGAATCGGGGACGCTGGGGGCGCTGGTGATCGGCGGTGTGGAGATCGACGACCTCCCCGACCCGCAGGCCGCGTCGGCGGCCGTCGAGGCGGCCGGGTTCGTCGTGAGTCTGGAACTGCGCCGCAGTGCGATCACCGACCGCGCGGACGTGGTGTTCCCCATCGCACCGGTCATGGAGAAGCCGGGTACCTTTCTCGACTGGGAGGGCCGCACACGGGATTTCGACGCCGCCCTCCGCGGTACCGGGGCGATGCCCGATCAGCGGGTGCTCCACGCGATCGCCGGCGAAATGGGGGTCGCGCTCGGTCTTCCCGACGCGGCGACCGCACGGCGGGAACTCGAGCGGCTCGGCGCCTGGGACGGGGACTTCCCGGACCCGCCCGACGTCCCGCAGTCCCCACGGCGGGAACCCGGTCCGGGGCAGGCGGTGCTCGCCACGTGGCGGATGCTGCTCGACTCGGGGCGGATGCAGGACGGGGAACCGCACCTGGCGGGCACGGCGCGTACCCCGGTCGTGCGGATGTCCGCGGCGTCGGCGGCCGAGACGAGCGCCGGCGACGGAGATCCGGTCACCGTCTCGACGGAACGAGGCGAGGTGACGTTGCCGTTGGTGATCACCGACATGCCGGATCGGGTGGTGTGGTTGCCGCTCAACTCGCCCGGCTCCGCGGTCTACCGGCAACTGGCTGCCGGGGCGGGAACCGTCGTGACCGTTCGCCGCCAACCCGGCATCAACGGGATCGCCCCGGGAGGTGCGCTGTGACGATCGCGGCCGTCTACCCCGACCCGGCACTGTTCGGGCACGACCCGTGGTGGCTGGTTCTGGGCAAGGCGCTGGCCGTCTTCGTGTTCCTCGTCCTCACCCCGCTTCTGACGATCCTGGCCGAACGCAAGGTCATGGCCTGGATGCAGATGCGCGTCGGCCCGAACCGGGTCGGCCCGCGGGGCATGCTGCAGAGCCTCGCCGACGGCATCAAGCTCGCCTTGAAGGAGGGAATCGTCCCGAAGGGTGTGGACAAGCCGATCTACATCCTCGCGCCGATCATCGCCGCGGTGCCCGCGTTCATGGCGTTCGCGGTGATCCCGTTCGGCCCGGCGGTGTCGATCTTCGGGCACTACACGCCGTTACAGCTGACGGACTTGCCGGTGGCCGTGCTCTACGTCCTCGCAGCCACGTCGATCGGCGTCTACGGCATCGTGCTCGCCGGCTGGGCGTCCGGCTCCACGTACCCGCTGCTGGGGGGTCTGCGCTCGACGGCGCAGGTGATCTCGTACGAGATCGCGATGGCATTGTCGTTCGCCGCCGTCTTCCTGGACGCCGGAACGATGTCCACGTCGGGCATCGTCGCCTCCCAGGAGCACACCTGGTACGTCTTCCTGCTGCTGCCGTCGTTCCTCATCTACGTCACCTCGATGGTGGGTGAGACCAACCGGGCGCCCTTCGACCTGCCCGAGGCCGAAGGTGAACTGGTGGGCGGGTTCCACACCGAGTACTCCTCGCTGAGTTTCGCGATGTTCATGCTCGCCGAGTATGTGAACATGGTGACGGTCTCGGCGCTCGCCACCACCCTGTTCCTCGGCGGCTGGCATGCACCGTTCCCGCTCAGCCTGTGGGACGGCGCGAACTCCGGTTGGTGGCCGGTGCTGTGGTTCACGCTGAAGGTCTGGGGTTTCCTGTTCGTGTTCGTCTGGTTGCGGGCCACGCTGCCCCGGCTCCGGTACGACCAGTTCATGGGTCTCGGCTGGAAGATCCTGATCCCGATCTCGCTGGTGTGGGTCATGATCGTCGCCACCGTCCGGGCCTTCCGCAACGAGGGTTACGACACGAGGACGATCACCCTCGTCGTCGCGGGCCTCGTCGTGGCCCTCGTCGTGGTGGCGTTGGCGTGGAGGCGCCTGCGTCCGGGCCGCGTTCGCGCACCCGAGAAGCCGGTCGAGCCGCGCGACCGCGCCGAACCGTCCCCCGAGACACTCGAACCGTTCGACCCGATGGCCGGCGGATATCCGGTGCCGCCGATGCCGGGGCAGACGTTGCCCGCGTTCCGGCGCACGCCCGTCTCCGTCACCAGCGCGCACTCCACCGGATCGACCCAGGAGAACAGCGATGACTAAATTCCTCGGCCCCATAGCGGGATTCGGCGTGACCTTCTCCACGATGTTCAAGAAATCGAACACCGAGTTCTACCCGGAGGAGAAGACGCCGACGGCACCCCGCTATCACGGCAGGCATCAGCTCAACCGGTACGCGGACGGGCTGGAGAAGTGCATCGGGTGCGAACTGTGCGCCTGGGCGTGCCCCGCCGACGCCATCTTCGTCGAGGGGGCCGACAACACCGACGAGGAACGCTTCTCGCCCGGCGAGCGGTACGGCCGGGTGTACCAGATCAACTACCTGCGCTGCATCGGGTGCGGGCTGTGCATCGAGGCGTGCCCGACACGGGCGCTGACCATGACCAACGAATACGAGATGGCCGACGACAACCGGGCGGGCCTGATCTACGAGAAGGATCGGCTGCTGGCCCCGCTCGAGTCCGGCATGGTCGATTCGCCGCACCCGATGGCCCCGGGAACCACAGCCGAGGACTACTACCGCGGCACGGTGACCGGGGGAGCGGCGCCCGCGTCGCAGGACGAGCCCGAGGCGGACGACACGGCGGGGGACAGGCCGTGATCGAGGGAGGAGAGCCGACGTGACGAACACGATGCCGGCCGCGGTCCACCTGGTCGCGGAAACCTTCACCCAGACCTCGACCGGCGAGGGCGTGCAGTTCTGGGTCCTCGCGACCGTGGCCGTGATCGGCGCGCTCGGAGTGGTCAGCGCGACGAAAGCCGTCTACTCGGCGATCTTCCTCGCCACGACCATGATCATCCTGGCCGTGTTCTACATCGCCCAGGGCGCGCTGTTCCTCGGCGTCGTGCAGATCGTGGTCTACACCGGAGCGGTCATGATGCTGTTCCTGTTCGTGCTCATGCTCATCGGCGTCGATTCCTCCGAATCCCTCGTCGAAAACCTGCGCGGTCAGCGGGTGGCCGCGATCGCGGCGGGGCTGGGATTCGGTCTCCTGCTGATCGGCGGCCTCGGAAGTGCGTCCGTCTCCGCGTTCACCGGTCTCGACGAGGCCAACGCGGCGGGCAACGTCCAGGGGCTGGCCGAACTCGTCTTCGTCCGGTACGTGTGGGCCTTCGAACTGACCGGCGCCCTGCTGATCACCGCGACGATCGGTGCCATGGTGCTCGCCCACCGGGAACGGTTCGAGCGGCGAAAGGACCAGCGCGAGCTGTCCCAGGACCGTGTCCGCGAGGGTGCCCGGGTCACGCCGCTACCCAGTCCCGGGGTCTACGCGCGGCACAACGCCGTCGACATCCCGGCGCTGCTGCCCGACGGCACGTTCTCCGACCTCTCCGTCAGCCGGTCGCTCGACCGGCGGCCGAGCATGCCCGCCCGGGCACTGGGCACCGCCGACGTCGCGGCCCCCGAACCCGCCGCGACCGAAGACGGGGGTGGGCGATGAACCCCGAGAACTACCTCTACCTGTCGGCGCTGCTGTTCACGATCGGTGCCGCTGGGGTCCTGATCCGCCGCAACGCGATCATCGTGTTCATGTGCATCGAACTGATGCTCAACGCCTCGAATCTGGCGTTCGTGACGTTCGCCCGGATGCACGGCAACCTCGACGGGCAGGTCTTCGCGTTCTTCACCATGGTCGTCGCGGCCGCCGAGGTGGTCGTCGGTCTGGCGATCATCATGACCATCTTCCGTTCCCGCCGTTCGGCTTCCGTCGACGACGCCAACCTCCTCAAGAACTGACGGGTCCCCGATGACGCACATCCTCGAGAAGGTGACTTTGCCCGACGACACCCCGATCGGCGGTGCGGCATGAGCGGAACGCTCTCGTCGGCCGTGTGGCTGCTGCCGGTTCTGCCGCTCCTCGGCGCCGCCGTGCTCCTGCTGGCGGGCAGGCGCAGCGATGCGTGGGGTCATCTCCTCGGCTGCGTGACGGCGCTGGCCTCGTTCGCACTCGGTCTCGTCTTCTTCGTCGACATGCTGGGCCGGGACGCCGCCGACCGGGTGGTGCACCAGATCCTGTTCAGCTGGGTGCCGGTCGGCGAACTCCAGGTGGACTTCGGTCTGCAACTCGACCAGCTGTCCGTGTGCTTCGTGCTGCTGATCACCGGTGTCGGCTCGCTGATCCACATCTATTCGGTCGGCTACATGGCGCACGACCCGGAGCGCAGGCGGTTCTTCGCCTACCTCAACCTGTTCCTCGCGGCGATGCTGCTGCTGGTACTGGCCGACAACTTCCTGGGACTGTACGTCGGGTGGGAGGGTGTCGGTCTCGCGTCGTACCTGCTCATCGGGTTCTGGCAGTACAAGCCGTCCGCGGCGGCCGCGGCGAAGAAGGCGTTCGTCGTCAACCGCGTCGGCGACATGGGGCTGATCCTCGCGATCATGATCATGTTCTCGACGTTCGGGTCCATCGAATTCGCCGACGTGTTCACGCGCGCCGACGCCGCGAGCGAGGGCGTGCTCACCGCGATCGGGCTCGCGCTGCTGCTCGCCGCCTGCGGAAAATCGGCGCAGGTTCCGCTGCAGTCCTGGCTCGGCGACGCGATGGAGGGCCCGACACCGGTGTCCGCGCTCATCCACGCCGCGACCATGGTCACGGCGGGTGTGTACCTCATCGTCCGCTCCAACGCGATCTTCGACCTGGCGCCGAACGCGCAACTCGGCGTCGTGATCGTCGGCGCGGTGACCCTGCTGTTCGGCGCGATCATCGGCTGCGCGAAGGACGACATCAAGAAGGCGCTGGCGGCGTCGACGATGAGCCAGATCGGGTACATGGTGCTGGCCGCCGGTCTGGGACCGGCCGGGTACGCGTTCGCGATCATGCTGCTGCTCACCCACGGCTTCTTCAAGGCCGGCCTGTTCCTCGGCGCGGGCTCGGTGATGCACGGCATGAACGACGAGGTGAACATGCGCCGCTACGGCGGTCTGCGCACCGTCATGCCCGTCACGTTCGTCACGTTCGGGCTGGGATACCTGGCCATCATCGGGATTCCGCCGTTCTCCGGCTTCTTCTCCAAGGACAAGATCATCGAAGCGGCGTTCGCCGCCGAGGGCGCCCAGGGCGTCGTCCTCGGGACGGTGACGCTGCTCGGTGCGGGACTCACCGCCTTCTACATGACCAGGGTGATGCTGATGACCTTCTTCGGACGCCGCCGATGGGCACCAAATTCCGACCCACACGAATCGCCGGGGGTGATGACGGTGCCGATGATCCTGCTCGCGGTGGGTTCGGTCGCCGCGGGAGCCCTCCTCGCGATCGGCTCCTCGCTGCAGCACTGGCTGGAACCGGTCGTGGGCGCCCACCACGGCGAGCCTGCCCTCCCCGTGTGGGCGATCACCGGACTCACCCTGGTGGTGGTGCTCGCCGGGGTCGTGGTGGCCTACCGGCAGTACGCCCGGCAGCCGGTCCCCGACGTCGCGCCGACGGACGTCACCGCGCTCACCGTCGCGGCCCGGAGGGACCTGTACGGCGACGCGTTCAACGAGGCGGCGCTGATGCGTCCCGGACAGGAGTTGACGCGGACGCTCGTGACCGTCGACGACCGGGGCGTCGACGGCGCCGTCAACGGGTTCGCCGCGCTCGTCGGCGGAACGTCGGTGCGGGTGCGGCGTCTGCAGACCGGGTTCGTCCGGTCGTACGCCCTGTTCATGTTCGCGGGTGCGGCGCTTCTGGTCGCCACGATGCTGGTGAGGCTGTGGTGAGCGGCTTCCCGTGGCTGACGGTCCTGTGGGTGTTGCCACTCGTCGGCGCCGGCGTGGTCCTGGCCTTGCCCGTCGACAGGCGCGCGCTCGCGAAATCGGTCGCGGTCGGTGTGTCCGTGGTGGTCCTGTGCCTGGCGGTCGTGCTGGCGATCCGGTTCGACCCGACCGGCGAGCAGTACCAGTTCGTCGAATCGCATGCCTGGATCCCCGCGTTCGGCACCCGGTACATCCTGGGCCTGGACGGCATCGCGCTCGTCCTGGTGCTCCTCACCGCGGTGCTGGTGCCCCTGCTGCTGCTGGCGGGGTGGAACGACGGCGACTCCGCTCCGGACTACGAGCGGCGGCGGATGGCGCACACGTACGTGGCGCTGACGCTGATGGTCGAGGCGATGGTGATCGTCTCGTTCACCGCCCTCGACGTCCTGCTGTTCTACATCTTCTTCGAGGCGATGCTCATCCCCATGTACTTCCTGATCGGAGGATTCGGCGGGGCGGGGAGGTCGTATGCCGCGGTGAAGTTCCTGCTGTACAACCTGTTCGGCGGCCTGATCATGCTGGCGGCCGTCATCGGGCTGTACGTGGTGACGGCGCGGCAGGACGCGTTCGGCGGTGGCACCTTCGACTTCCGGGTGATCGTCGCCGAGGGGCTGGACGCCGACCCCGGCGTGCTGAAGGCGTTGTTCCTCGGGTTCATGTTCGCGTTCGCGGTCAAGGCCCCGCTGTGGCCGTTCCACACGTGGCTGCCGGGTGCCGCGGTGGAAGCCACGCCGGCCAGCGCGGTGCTCATGATGGCCGTCGTCGACAAGGTCGGCACGTTCGGGATGCTGCGGTTCTGTCTGCAGATGTTCCCGGATGCGTCCGCGTACTTCGCACCGTTCGTCACGGTGCTGGCGGTGATCGGCATCGTCTACGGCGCGGTGCTGGCGATCGGACAGACCGATGTGATGCGACTGATCGCGTACACGTCGATCTCGCACTTCGGGTTCATCATCCTCGGCATCTTCGCGATGACGAGCCAGGGGCAGGCCGGATCGACGCTGTACATGGTCAACCACGGCATCTCGACCGCGGCGCTGTTCCTGATCGCCGGGTTCCTGGTGTCCCGGCGCGGCACCCGCCTCATCGCCGACTACGGCGGGGTGCAGAAGGTCGCTCCGGTGATGGCGGGCACGTTCCTCGTGGCGGGGCTGGCCACGCTGTCGCTGCCGGGCCTGGCGCCCTTCATCAGTGAGTTCCTCGTCCTGGTCGGGACGTTCTCGCGGTATCAGATCGCTGCCGTGGTCGCGACTCTCGCGCTCGTCCTCGCCGCGATCTACGTGCTGTGGCTCTACCAGCGGATGATGACGGGACCGCTGAAGGAGGGCAACGAGACCGTCCGCGACCTCGTGCGCCGTGAGATCGCGGTCGTGGCACCGCTGATCGCCCTGCTGCTCGTCCTCGGCGTCTACCCCAAGCCGGTGCTGGACGTCATCACCCCCGCGGTGAGTCACGTCCTCGTCACCGTCGGTCAGCACGATCCTGCCCCCACCGTCGCCGGGCAGGATTCAGAGGGAGGCACACCCTGATGAGTACCTCCGAATTCGTCCTCGCCCAGTCCGAGACGTTGCCTGCGCCGGACATCGAATACGGTCAGCTGGCGCCCATGCTGATCGTGTTCGGCGTCGCTGTCGCCGGTGTGCTCGTCGAGGCGTTCCTGCCCCGCCGCGGCCGCTACTCGAGCCACCTGGTTCTCGCGCTCGGCGGACTCACCGCGGCGTTCGTGGCCGTCGTCCTGCTCGCCGGAACCCGCGACTCGGTGGTCGGGGGAGCGGTGGCCGTCGACGGTCCGACGCTGTTCCTCCAGGGCACGATCCTGCTGATCTCGATCCCGGCGATCCTGATCATCGCCGAGCGGAGCGTCGACAGCGGGGTGGGCGCGGCGACCGCGGAGGTCACGGCCGTCCGCGGGGCGGAACCGGAAGGCGGAACCGACGCCTTCACCCCGCAGGCGTTCGCCGTCCCCGGCAGTGTCGCCGAGCGGGAGGCCACCCGGAACGCCCCGGGGCACACCGAGGTCTTCCCCCTCACCTTGTTCGCGGTCGGCGGGATGCTCCTGTTCCCGGCGTCGAACGACCTCCTCACCATGTTCGTGGCGCTGGAAGTGCTGTCGCTGCCGCTGTATCTGCTGTGCGGGCTGGCGCGGCGCCGCCGCCTCCTGTCTCAGGAGGCCGCGATGAAATACTTTCTGCTCGGGGCGTTCTCGTCGGCGTTCTTCCTGTTCGGGGTGGCGTTGCTGTACGGCTACGCGGGCACCGTCGCGTTGCCGGGGATCGCCGACGCGCTGGCCCGGGGGGCCGAGGACCGGACGCTGGCGTTGATCGGCACCGCGCTGCTGTCGGTGGGTCTGCTGTTCAAGATCGGCGCCGTCCCGTTCCACTCCTGGATCCCCGACGTCTATCAGGGTGCGCCGACACCGATCACCGCGTTCATGGCGGCGGCCACCAAGGTCGCGGCCGTCGGGGCGATGCTGCGCATCTTCTACGTGGCACTGCCCGACCTCCGCGCGGACTGGCGGCCGGTGATGTGGGGCGTCGCCATCCTCACCATGGTGGTCGGTGCCGTCATGGCGGTCACGCAGAACGACGTCAAGCGGATGCTTGCGTACTCCTCGGTCGCGCACGCCGGATTCATCCTCACCGGTCTGATCGCGGCCAACCGGGAGGGCCTGTCGTCCACCATGTTCTACCTCCTGGCCTACGGGTTCAGCACGCTCGGCGCGTTCGCCGTCGTCACCCTCGTGCGGGACAGCCGGGGCGAGGCGACAGACCTGTCCCGCTGGGCGGGGCTGGGTCGGCGATCCCCCCTGGTGGGCGGGGTCTTCGCCCTGTTCCTGCTGGCGTTCGCCGGAATCCCCTTGACGAGTGGGTTCGTCAGCAAGTTCGCGGTCTTCCAGGCCGCCATCGAGGGCGGTGCCGTTCCGCTCGTTCTCGTCGGCGTCGTCAGCAGCGCGATCGCAGCGTTCTTCTACGTCCGGGTGATCGTCCTGATGTTCTTCTCGGAACCGCAGAGCGATGCCCCGACGATCGTGGTGCCCAGCATGTTCACCGCCGCCGCCATCGCCGTGGGAGTGGTGGTGACGGTGGTGCTCGGAATCCTGCCGCAGGGGGCGCTGGATCTGGCCGACCAGGCCGCGGTGTTCTTCCGCTGACCCCGCGGTGCCGGCGGGCCGCGAGTGTCCGATGTGACGGATGTAGTCCAAGTGGCTGGCGGGACCCGTGTGAGTGTGGTGGAATGCAAGCCGGACAACATACCGACTGAGCGAGAGTGAATGTCGGAGACACGCCGGAGCGCGATCGATCGGATATGGGGGCCACAGTGGAATTTTCTCGGAGAGACCTGTTCCGGTACGCGGCAGCGGGATCCGCTGTGGCGGGGATCGCGGCGCTCACGTCCACCACGTCCTCGGTCGCCGTCGCGAAGGCGGACAGCCTCGGCATCCTGATCGACTACGCGGGCGGCGTGCCTTCGGCGGACGCCATCCTCGAGGCCGGATACGCCGGCGCCATCCGCTACGTGTCGGATCGCCGTCCCGGCGCCGAGTGGATGGAAGGCAAGCCGATGCTCGCCGACGAGGCGCAGGCGCTGCTCGACGCCGGGCTGTCGGTCGTCTCGTGCTATCAGTTCGGCAAGGGGCCGACCGCCGACTGGCGCGGCGGGCTCGAGGCCGGCAAACGGCACGCGGAGCGCGGACTCGAATTGCACCTTGCCGCAGGCGGTCCCGAGGATCGCCCCATCTACGCGTCCATCGACGACAATCCCTCGCCCGCCGATTTCCTCACCATGATCGCCCCGTATCTCGCGGGGTGGGAGTCGGTGGTCGGCAAGGGCAACACCGGCATCTACGCCAACTCCACGACGCTGGATCTGGCGGTACTCGCCGGGCTCGGGTCGTGGTACTGGCAGCACGACTGGGGCACACCCGAGGGGTACGTCCACCCGTCGGCGCACCTGCATCAGTACGAGATCGACGCGAGCAGCGTCGACGGGGTGGGCATCGATCTCAACGACATTCTGAAGCCCGATTACGGGCAGTGGTGACCGGTCGGGCCGCCGGTCGATCGCCCATCCGCGAGAGCCATTCCCGCGCGTCTTCGGGTAGGTTGCCCGCGGCTTCGGCTGCGCGGCACCACTTCTTGGCCGAGGCGAGGAAGTTCAGCGGGTTGTACGCGTCTTCTTCGCGTGACCACAGGTTGCCGCCGGCGTAGTGGAGGATCGTGATGTTGGCAGCGGCGTGCCGGGAGCCGTCGCCGGGATCCTCCATGGGGTTGTCGATCTCGCAGATCACCCATCCCCGGTCCTCGTCGATCACGTACCAGTTCGCCGGAAACTCCGTCATCCGGCTTCCGGGGAAGGCCGACATGGTGCGCGTGACCCAGGTGCGGATGGCCTCGCGTCCGGTGAAGTGTCCGAACGCGTGCTCGACGTACGTGGCGTCCTCCGTGAAGAGGTCGGCGAATCCGTTCCAGTCTGCGAGTTCGACGCAGCGGCTGACGGTGCGCTGGTAGTGCGCGAACGCCTCGTCGAGTTCGGCGCGACTCCACGGCATGGTGCATCCCTTCTCTCGTCCGGCACCGCGTCTGCGTGCCTCGAAGAATGAGAACACGTTTCAGTTCGGTCGTGGGGTGTTTTCCGGTGGGTGGGATCGATGAAACGCGACCCGGGGCAACTCCGATTACCTGTTGTCACTCGTGTCACTCTGGAACCCGGAGGTTCTGCCATGGATCTGCTGATCAATTTCGTGTACACCGTTGCGTCGGTTCTCTACACCGCGCTGTTCGTCAACGGATCCTGATCCGCGTTCGGGGTACCGGAATGTGCACGCTACACATGATGTGTATGGTGCACAATGATGCCCCGGACGCGGTTGCCGCGCCTCGGGCAGAATTACGGTGACCCTGGGAGGTGTCGGTGTCCGATCGTGACGAGGTGGCGGCTGAAGTCGAGAACGAATTGACACTGCTGTCGCGCTACCACGCCCACGCGCAGCGGGCGGGATTCCAACTCGACCGTTCCGCCTACCTGCTCCTCGGGCGGCTGGAACTCGAACATCCGCTCAGCCTGAAGCAGCTCGCCGAGGCATTCCGGCTCGACATCTCGACGATCAACCGGCAGATCGGCGCGTTGCTGAAGCGCGGACTCGTCGAACGGGTCCCCGACCCGGACGGGGGAATGGCCCGCAAGGTCGAGGCCACTGCCCGGGGGCTCGAGCAGCTTCACGCGGACCGGGCGCTCGGCAGGAACGGTGTCGAACGCATCATCGCCGAGTGGAGTGATCACGACCGGAGTGAGCTGCGCCGCCTGCTGACCAAGTTCAACGGCGAGATCGAGAAGTACGACGGGAACTCCTGGCCGCGCGCCGGCCGGACGTCGTGACCGGACACGTCAGGACTGGACGTGCGCGGTCGCGTCCCTTGTGAGGTCCGGTTCGTCGGCGATCACCGTGAGATGAGGGTGTTCGGGCGGCGTGTCGTGCCAGCCCTTCCACGACAGCAGAGACCACCGCGACAGCCCCGACAGCGCAGATCCGAGGCTGGCGAACGACGCGGTGCTCAGTGCCGAACCGCACGATCCGACGGATCCGATCGACAGCACCGAGCCGACACTCCCGATCGAGAGGACGGAGTAGGCGGAACCGATCGAGAGGACCGATCCTTCCGAGCGGATCGACAGGATGGAACGCCGGGCGTGTCGCGATCGCAGGGAGTGGTCCGGTGCGTGGTGCGTCGAGTGCATTCCTCGGTCTACCACGGTGGGGCCGTCGGCAAACAGTGAAGCGGTGCAGACATGGGCGAGGGGCCCTCCGGACGGATCCGGAGGGCCCCCGCTCGTCAGCTGTGAAGTGCTACGCGACCTGGAACATGCCGACGGTGGGGAGGAAGCTGCACGTGATCGGCGCCGCGCCCTCCTTCTGGGTCGTCAGACCGCCCGACACGACCGCGAGGACGCGGCCCGGGCCGGTGTCCGCGATCGCCGACAGGGTCGCCGGTCCGTCGGGGTTGATCTTGGCCTCGTTGGTGAGATTCTGGGTGGCGCGCCGCTGGTTGTCCAGGTTGATCCACGTCACGGTCAGCGGATTGGGCTGTTCGGCGGCAACGGAACTGGTTCCGAGGGCGGTGAACACGAAACCGGCCTGACCTGCCTTGGGTCCGGGCGGGGGCAGCTGGGCCGGACCGGGGACCGCGAGCGCGGTGCCCACCGAGTCGGCGCCTTCGCCGATGCAGCCCTTGCCGATGGTCGGGTAGAGGAACTGCGCGATGACGGGTGCGTTCTCCTGCGGGATCTCGGGGCCGCCGCCGCCGCTGCCGTCGAGGAACGTGATGACGCGCTCGAGGGTGGACTTGAGTTCCGGCGGGATGCCGGGGGACTCGAGGAGGTTGCGGGCCTGGTCCAGGATCGCGTCCTGGGGTCCTGCGGCGATGTCTTCGGTACCAGCGGCCGCGCCGATGATGGCGGGTGCGAACGATGCGAGCATCTCCACGGGGATGCCTTCGGGTACGGGCGGCGGCGTCGGCTGCGCGATCGCCTGGGCCGGCACTGCCATAGCGGCTGCTGCGGCCACGGCGAGAGCAGTCACTGCTCTGCGCATACCTCGGGTTCGAAGCACAGTCTCCCCATCCTTAGTCATAACAGCGTGGACGACAACTCAATCCACGTCTGACGGCTCGGGGGGTCACTCTATGTACAGCGCCCCCGGGTTGTACAGCTCACGAGTTCGTTCACCGGTAGCTGCGGCACCCCGGTGGGAGTGTATGGCATACAGACCCCGACGGTGATCCTCCGGTGACGATAGCGTGTGGTTCGTGTGGTTCGTGTGATTGGTGATGCAACTGTTACGCACGGCTACGGACACCTCGGGGGCCGCGGGCGGCGCCGTCTACGCTGTGCGGGACCGTTTCGGGATCGGCTGAGACATCTACACACCTCACGGGAGAGCGCCACACTGTGTCCGACCATGCAGCGTCCGACGGCGGAGCAGCCTCCGACGACCCGACATCCGAGCGTTCACCCACGTCGACGCGGGGAGTATCCGCCCTGCACACCCTGTTGCGATGCGCGCCTGTGCTTCTCGTGCTGTCGGTGCTCGGGCGGATGGCGTGGACGCTGTTGAGTCCCAACGGGATGAACCTCGTCGACCTGCACGTCTACGTCGACGGTTCCGAGGCGCTCCACGGTGGCAGTCTCTACGACTTCACCTATTCGGAAGTGACACCGGACTTTCCGTTGCCGTTCACCTACCCGCCGTTCGCGGCGCTCGTCTTCTTTCCCCTGCACTACCTGCCGTTCCCGCTGGTCGGGGTCGGCTGGCAGCTGCTCACCATCCTCGCCCTGTACGCGCTGGCGCGAATGAGCCTGGGGCTCGTACTCGGCGATGCCGCGCGCAGCCCGCACTGGCGTGCGGTCGCGGTGCTGTGGACCACGGTGGGGGTGTGGGTGGAACCGGTGCGCACCACGCTGGACTACGGCCAGATCAACGTCTTCCTGGCGCTGCTCGTGATGACCGCGGTCCGCAGTTCCCGGTGGTGGCTGTCCGGTGCGCTCGTCGGATTCGCCGCCGGGATCAAACTGACCCCGGCGATCACCGGCCTCTACTTCCTGATGCAACGCCGCTGGAAGGCCGCCGTGTTCTCGGGGGTCGCGTTCGCGGCGACCGTCGGAGTCAGTTACCTGCTGATCGGCTCGGAGGCGCGGGAGTACTTCACCCACCTGCTCGGTGACGCCGATCGCATCGGGCCGGTCGGCTCGGTCTGGAACCAGTCGCTGCGCGGTGCGTTGTCGCGGCTGCTCGGATACGACGTCGAGACGGGCGCCCTCTGGCTACTGGCGGTGGCGCTGACCGTCGTCCTCGCCGTCCTGGCCTGGCGGGCGATTGCCCGGGACGATCGGCTCGGCACCCTCGTCATCGTCGAGTTGCTGGGGCTGCTCGTCTCCCCGATCTCGTGGTCACACCACTGGGTGTGGGTGATCCCGATGCTGATCTGGTTGCTGCACGGCCCCTACGGGGCGATGCTCGGCACGCGGATCCTCGCCGGATACTGGCTCGTCACCACCCTCATCGGCGTGCCCTGGGTGCTCAGTTTCTTCCAGGACTCGATCTGGCTGATCTCCCGGCCCGCGGTACTCGCGTGGCTGGGCACCGTCGACGTCGTCGGCGCGTTCGGTGTCTACCTCTGGGTGGCCTACGCCGGGCGGCGCACGAAGCGTGCCGCCGCGGCCGTCGGCGAGATCAGCCCGCCAGTGAGTCGATCTGCGCAGCAAGATCAAGATCCAGCTGCGTGAGACCACCGGCGGAGTGCGTCGACAGCGTGTAGGTGACCTTGCGCCACCTGATGTCGATGTCCGGATGATGGTTCGCGGCCTCCGCCGCCTCCGCGACCTTCCGGACCAGCTCCACGGCTTCGGGGAAACTCGGCGATTCCACGGTGCGGGCGAGGGAATCACCCGCCCGCTGCCACCCGGGCAGTCCTGCGAGCGCGGTGTCGATCTCTCCGTCTGACAGCAACTCGGCCATACCTCATGATGGTGCCGTGCCCGAGGAACGTGCAAGACCTGTCGAGAACACCGGTGAGGTGGTGGCGGCCGCGATCATCGTCGACGGCCGGCTGCTGCTGGCGCAGCGGACGCGGCCCCCGGAACTCGCCGGACTGTGGGAGCTGCCCGGCGGCAAGGCGGAGGCGGGGGAGAGCGCCGAGGACGCGCTGCGCCGCGAACTGCGGGAGGAACTCGGCGTCGAGGTGTCGGGCGGCGACCGGATCGGTGACGACGTGCCGCTGCCCGACGGCCGGGTGCTGCGCGCCTATCGCGTCGAACTGGTATCGGGCACACCTGCTGCGCTCGACCATGCGGAACTGCGGTGGGTGGACGAACGGGAACTGGGCGAGATCGATCTCGTCGGCAACGACCGCGGATGGGTGCCGGACCTGCGGCTGCACCTGAACGGGTGGGCCTGACCTCAGGCCGCGCGGGCCTTCTTGAGCCCCTTCTTCAGTTCCTTCTTGGACGCGCCCTCGTTCTCGAGCTTCTTCATGCGCATGATCACGACCGGACACTTGATGCACCGTGTCTTGCTGCGGCAACACTTCTTCTTCGGCTTGAGACCCGAGACCTTGCTGGCCTTCACCTTGCCCATCGGCTCGGCCTTCCTACTCCGGTGAACGCCGGTATCCACCGGCTCCGATCAGGTTAGCGTCCCCTCAGCTTTCTGCCTCACCGCACAGGCGAGGCAGGCCGAATTCGACGTGGCGCAGATCACTTTACGCTGGTCGGGCATGCCCCGCGAAGCTGGCGATGCGCGAAGTAGCCGTTCGGGCGGGTAGTATTCACGTGGCCGCGATGCCTGTACTGGGCGATTTACCATCGCCTCGACGAGGATTCTGAATCGAGATGACAAGGCGGCCGCCAGAAAGCCGTGCGAGGGAACTTTCGCGTGGCCGAATCAACTCAGCCAGGAGAGCCACCGCGTGACCATCACCAGCTTCCGTAACGTTGCCATCGTCGCACACGTCGACCACGGCAAGACCACTCTCGTCGACGCCATGCTGCGTCAGTCGGGGGCATTCGAGGAGCGCGCCGAACTGGTCGATCGCGTGATGGACTCCGGCGACCTCGAACGCGAGAAGGGCATCACCATCCTCGCGAAGAACACCGCCGTCCACAAGCACCACGGCGACGGCAGTGTCACGGTCATCAACGTCATCGACACCCCCGGTCACGCCGACTTCGGCGGCGAGGTCGAGCGCGGCCTGTCCATGGTCGACGGTGTCGTCCTGCTCGTCGACGCCTCCGAGGGCCCGCTGCCGCAGACCCGCTTCGTGCTGCGCAAGGCGCTCGCCGCGTCGCTGCCCGTCATCCTGGTGGTCAACAAGACCGACCGTCCCGACGCCCGCATCGAAGAGGTCGTCTCCGAGAGCCACGACCTGCTGCTCGACCTGGCGTCCGACCTCGACGACGAGGCCGCCGAAGCCGCCGAGCTCGCCCTCGACCTTCCCGTCCTGTACGCCTCCGGCCGTGAGGGCAAGGCGTCCAAGGTGCAGCCCGAGAACGGTCACGCGCCGGACGCCGAGAACCTCGACGCCCTGTTCGAGGTCCTCCTCAACTACGTGCCCGCGCCCAAGGGCAACGTCGACGCGCCGCTGCAGGCTCACGTCACCAACCTCGACGCGTCCGCATTCCTCGGCCGTCTCGCGCTGGTCCGCATCCACAACGGCGAGCTGACCAAGGGTCAGACCGTCTCCTGGTGCCGCGAGGTCGACGGCGAGCCCGTCGTCACCAAGGCCAAGATCACCGAACTGCTCGCCACCGTGGGCGTCGAGCGCCAGCCCGCCGAGAAGGCCGTCGCCGGCGACATCGTCGCGGTCGCCGGTTTCGCCGACATCATGATCGGCGACACCCTCGCCGACCTGGAGAATCCGGTGCCGCTGCCGCGGATCACGGTCGACCAGCCCGCCATCTCGGTGACCATCGGCACCAACACCTCGCCGCTCGTCGGCCGGGTCAGCGGACACAAGCTGACGGCCCGCATGGTGAAGTCGCGCCTCGACCAGGAACTGGTCGGCAACGTCTCGCTCAAGGTCCTCGACATCGGCCGCCCCGACGCCTGGGAGGTCCAGGGCCGTGGTGAGCTCGCGCTCGCCATCCTCGTCGAGCAGATGCGCCGCGAAGGTTTCGAGCTGACCGTCGGCAAGCCGCAGGTGGTCACCCGTCAGGTCGACGGCAAGGTGCACGAGCCCTTCGAGGAGCTCACCATCGACTGCCCCGAGGAGTACCTCGGCGCCATCACCCAGCTCCTCGCCAACCGCAAGGGCAAGATGGTGCAGATGGCCAACCACGGCGCGGGCTGGGTCCGGATGGAGTTCATCGTCCCCTCGCGCGGCCTGATCGGGTTCCGCACCGACTTCCTCACCGAGACCCGCGGTACCGGTATCGCGAACGCCGTCTTCCACGGCTACGCGCCGTGGGCCGGCGAGATCCGCGCGCGCCACACCGGCTCGCTCGTCTCGGACCGCACCGGCTCGGTCACCCCGTTCGCGATGATCCAGCTCGCCGACCGCGGAACGTTCTTCGTCGAGCCCGGCGCCGACACCTACGAGGGCATGGTCGTGGGCATCAACCCGCGCCAGGAAGACCTCGACATCAACGTCACCCGCGAGAAGAAGCTCACCAACATGCGTCAGTCCTCCGCCGACGTGATGGAGACCCTCGCCAAGCCGATCAAGCTGGAGCTCGAAGGCGCGATGGAGTTCTGCGCCGGCGACGAGTGCGTCGAGGTTACCCCGGAGGTCGTGCGGGTGCGCAAGGTGCACCTGTCGGCCACCGACCGTGCCCGTGAGCGTTCGCGTTCCAAGGCCCGCGACAAGGCGGCACTGTAGTCGGCACGTCCGACCACGTCGAACACAACCGGGCGGATGTACCTTCGATCGATCGTCGACCGAAGGTACATTCGCTCGTGGGTTTCCGGAGCCTTCCGGTATCTCTGAGGAAAGGCGGCGCGGTGGGTGCTGGGGGTCGACTCGAGAGGGTCCGAGCAGTTCGCGGAGTGCGGGCAGTTCGGGGAGTGCGGGGCCGAAGGCGCGGGAACGGTACGGCGGTGACCGCACTCCTGCTGGCCCTGTCGACGGCGGTACTCACGTCGTGCACCGCCGATCCGCCGCCCCCGGTCGAGAGCACCGACAGCCCCAAGCCGACGGTGTCGCCGACCGAGAAGCAGCCCGTCGTCGTCGCGATCGACGACGTGGGCAGCGGATTCAACCCGCACCTGCTGTCGGACCAGTCGCCGGCGAACTCCGCGGTCAGCGCTCTCGTGCTGCCCAGCCCGTTCCGGCCGGTGCCCGACCCGGCGCACCCGGGCGGCAGCACCTGGATCCCCGACTCCTCCCTCGTCGTCTCCGCCGACGTCACGTCGCAGGAACCGTTCACGGTCACGTACCAGCTGCGCAACGAAGCGCAATGGTCCGACGGCGCGCCCATCGCCGCCGAGGACTTCCGCTACCTGTGGCAGCAGATGATCAGCGCCCCCGGCGTGGTCGACCCCGCCGGCTACGACCTGATCCAGGACGTCCGGTCCTCGGGCGGCGGCAAGACGGTCACCGTCGTGATGAAGGCCGCCTACCCGGCGTGGCGTGAACTCTTCACCGACCTCCTGCCGTCCCACCTCATCAAGGATTCGCCGGGCGGCTTCGCGACCGGGCTGGCCGAGAACATCCCGGTGTCGGGCGGGCACTTCCACATCAAGTCGATCGACCGCGGCCGCGACGAGATCCTGCTCGAACGCAACGACCGGTTCTGGGACAAGCCGGCGACACCCGACCAGATCCTGATGCGTCGCGACGGCACCCCGTCGCAGCTCGCCGACTCGATGCGCAACAACGACACCCAGATCGTCCAGATTCACGGGGGCACAGCGACGTCCGCTCAGCTCGCGGCGATCCCGACGGTGCGGACCGGGGCGTCGTTCCAACCCCGCGGCCTCGACCTCACACTGAACGGCCGGGTGCCCGAACTCGCCGACGTCCGGGTGCGGAAGAGTCTGCTGAACCTGCTGGACACCGAACTGCTCGCCGTCGTCGGCGCGGGCAGCGAGGCGTCGGCGGTCCCGGCGCGCTCACAGGTCTACGCCCCCTCCGATCCCGGTTACAGCGCGACCGCACCCGCGCGGCCGAGCCGCGAACAGGTGCTGGCACAGCTGGCCGAATACGGCTACGTCGCCGAAACGCCTACGGACACCGTCGTTCCCGCGGGCACGGTGCCGCCCACCCGGCTCGTCCGCGAGGGCGTCCCGCTCACGCTCGTCATCGGCACGCCCGAGGGCGACGACACGGCGAGCGCCGTCGCCAACACGGCGGCCGACCAGTTGCGCGGCGCCGGCATCGACGCCACCGTGACGTCGCTGCCCGCCGAGGAGTTGTACGGGGAGTCGCTGAGCAAGGGCGACATCGGAGCGGTCGTCGGCTGGTCGCGGGCCGGGTCCGACCCGGCGACGGCGCTGGCGTCCCGGCACAGCTGTCCGCCCACAGTGGTCGCAACGACCCAGCCGAACGCGGAAACCGCCGGACCCGAGCGTGATTCGGTGTCGGAAGCCGAGGCCCCGTCGAATCTGTCGGGAGTCTGCGACCCCACCCTGCAGCCGTCGATCGACGCCGCGCTGCGCGGGGTCGGTGACGTGCCGCAGGCCCTCGCCGACGCCGATCGCAGGCTCTGGGACCTGGCCGCGGTGCTGCCGATCATGCAGGACCGCACGCTGGTCGCGGCCGGGCCCGGTGTCGACGGAGTATCGCTGTCGGGCGCGGTGCCGGTCGGAATATTCAGTGACGCAGCAGACTGGAGCAGGATCAAGGAATGAGTGAGCGGCGACTTCTGCTGGTCCATGCCCATCCCGACGACGAGACCCTCACCACCGGCGGCACCATCGCGCACTACGCCGCCGACGGTGCCGACGTCCACGTCCTGACGTGCACACTCGGCGAGGAGGGGGAGGTGATCGGCGACGAGTGGGCGCACCTGGTCGCGGATGCCGCCGATCAACTCGGCGGGTTCCGGATCGGTGAGCTGACGTCCGCGCTGGCGTCTCTCGGTGCCGGGCGGCCGCGATTCCTCCTGGGAGCGGGGCGCTTCCGTGACTCCGGCATGGCGGGCACGGCGTCGGCGGCGAACCCGCGCGCCTTCGTCAACGCCGACCGCGACGCGGTGACCGCAGCGATCGTGGCGGTCATCCGCGAGGTGCGGCCGCACGTCGTCGTCACGTACGACCCGGACGGCGGATACGGGCACCCCGACCACATCCAGGCGCACGGGATCGTCACGGCGGCCGTCGAGGCGGCGGGAACGGAACAGTTCCCCGACGCGGGCGTCCCCTGGGAGGTCGCGAAACTGTACTGGACGGTGACCGAGGCGAGCGCGCTCGAGGCGGGACTCTGCCGCATCGGTGATCTTCCGGACGGCTGGCGGCTGCCGGAGCCCGGCGAATTGCCGAGCGTGCCGGACGCCGACGTGACGACGGTGATCGACGTACGGGGTGTGCTCGACGCGAAGCGGAACGCGCTGTCGGCGCACGCCACCCAGGTGACCGTGGCGCCGAGCGGCACCGAGTACGCACTCTCCAACGACATCGCGCAGCCGATCCTGGTGGAGGAGCACTTCGTGCTGGTCCGCGGCGCCCTCGGGGATCGGGACGCCGACGGCCGGGAGCGGGACCTCTTCGGTGGCGTGGTTCTCTGACCGCAGGTGTCTGTGACCGGCGTTACGTATTACACTGTGGCGCACGTCACGCAGCGGCCGCGGTCGAGTCCGCGTGGCACCCGTCAGGAGAGGCGATAGATGTACAACTGGGATGTTCAGAACGCCATCGTCGCGTTCGTCGATACGCTCCGGCCCTCGTGGCCGGCCCAGCACGACCTGTACTACAGCGTGCTGTACGGATTCGCCGACATGCAGAGCCATTTGCTGACCCTGCTGGGCTACCCGCCCGTCGCCTGATCCACTATTGACACATGACCGTCGGCACCGCAGCGCAACCCGGGCACCTCGACGCTTTGGGGAGGGTCACCCTCGCGCTGCTGGTGTTCGACGGTTTTCTGTGCGCCGTCCTGTCGGTGCTGTTCCTGCCCAGCTATCTCGGTGCCACGCCGTTTCCGATCAGCATCCTCGCCGCCGCCGTCGCCAATCTGGCGCTGGTGATCGCCGCCCGGTCCACGACCGGCCGGGTCGGGTCGGGAGTGCTGCCACTCGCCGGCTGGGGGGCCGGTTTCCTGCTGTGCATGTTCGGCGGTCCGGGCGGCGACGTGCTCATGCTCGCGTCCGTCTGGACGCTCCTGCTCCTCATCGGCTCGCTGCTTCCCGCGGCGGTCTACCTGTGGAAGGTCAGTGTCAAAGCGGCTTTCGGGGCTGTTTCGCCTCCGGAACGCGGGGGTACGCGGTAGCGACCAGCAGTCTGCTGAAGGAGCATCGCGATGACAGATCAGAACTTCACGACCGACGACGCCGGCATCCCGGTCACGAGTGACGAACACTCGCTCACCATCGGGACGGACGGGCCGATCCTTCTCCAGGACCACTATCTGATCGAGAAGATGGCCCAGTTCAACCGCGAACGCGTAGCGGAGCGCCAACCGCACGCGAAGGGGGGCGGGGCGTTCGGACGGTTCGAAGTCACCGAGGACGTCTCCGCGTACACGAAAGCCGATCTCTTCCAGCCCGGGAAGAAGACGGATCTGCTGATCAGATTCTCGTCCGTCGCCGGCGAGCGCGGCAGCCCGGACACCTGGCGCGACCCCCGCGGGTTCGCCGTGAAGTTCTACACCGAGCAGGGCAACTACGACATGGTCGGAAACAACACGCCCGTCTTCTTCGTCCGCGACCCGATGAAGTTCCAGGACTTCATCCGGTCGCAGAAGCGGCGCGCCGACAACAACCTTCGCGACCACGACATGCAGTGGGACTTCTGGACGCTGTCCCCGGAATCGGCACACCAGGTCACCTGGCTGATGGGCGATCGCGGGATCCCGCGCACCTGGCGGCACATGAACGGCTACTCCAGCCACACATACATGTGGGTCAACGCCGCCGGCGAGAAGTTCTGGGTGAAGTACCACTTCCACACCGACCAGGGCATCGAGTTCTTCACGCAGCACGAGGGCGACCAGATGGCGTCCGTCGACACCGATTACCACACACGGGACCTGTGGGAGCACATCGACGGCGGCGAGTACCCGAGCTGGACGCTGAAGATGCAGATCATGCCGTTCGAGGATGCGGACGACTACCGGTTCAACCCGTTCGACCTCACCAAGGTGTGGCCGCACGGTGATTACCCGCTGATCCCCGTCGGCAGAATGACCCTCGACCGCAACCCCACCGACTACCACTGCGAGATCGAGCAGGCCGCGTTCGAACCCAGCAATCTGGTTCCCGGCATCGGCCCGAGCCCCGACAAGATGCTCATCGGCCGGCTGTTCTCCTACCCGGACGCCCACCGCTACCGGATCGGCGCCAACTACAAGGAACTGCCCGTCAACCGGCCGCACGTGCCCGTCCACTCGTATTCGAAGGACGGCAACATGCGGCACCACAACCCCGGGGACCCGGTGTACGTGCCGAATTCCAAGGGGGGCCCGCATGCCGACCCTTCGCAGGTCGGGGAGACCGCCACCTGGTACGGCGCCGGCGACATGGTCCGCTCGCCCTACGCACTCCACCAGGAGGACGACGACTGGGGTCAGGCCGGGACGATGGTCCGTGACGTACTCGACGACGCCGCCCGGGACCGCCTGGTGGACAACGTCGTCGGGCATCTGCTGAACGGCGTCAGCGAACCGATCCTGGCGAAGGCGTTCGAGTACTGGCGCAACGTCGACAAGACGCTCGGCGACCGGATCGCCGACGGGGTGTCGACGAAACAGTCGGAGACCGATCCCAAGGCGGGGGAGCAGGCCAATCCGGCGCGCAGCAGCGCGCAGGCGAAGGCTTAACGCTCGAACGCCACCGGGTGCCGAGGCTCGTACAGCGTCATCTCTCCCGCTCCGGGGATCTTCAGGGAGGTGGTGAGGCCGTACCCGTCGTCGCGGATTCCGCGGCTGAACTCGGCACCCTTGGCCTCGAGTTCCGCCACGGTCGACTCGATGTCTTCGCACATCAGCGAGATCTCGTGGTGCGGCCGGGTCGACCACGGCTCACCGCCCCGATCGTCCGAGGTGGGATGCACACCCATCTCGGACGGCCCGGTGCGGAAGATCAACCAGCCGCCGCCGGCGTCGACGTGCCGCCAGCCCAGCACGTCGCGGAAGAAGTCGCGGGCGGCTTCGGCGTCGTCCGCGTAGACCAGAGTGTGCACAGCTGTGATCATGTGCGCAGCCTAGTGCGATTCGTCCGTCACACTGAGAGAATGTCGAACGACGAACTGTCCGGACTGACCATCGCCGTCACCGCCGAACGCCGGGCCGCCGAATTCATCACGCTGCTCGAACGGCACGGCGCCGCCATCGTCCACACCCCTGCCATCCACGTGCTTCCGCTCGTCGACGACTCCGATCTGCGCGCCCGCACCGCCGAGATCATCGCGTCGCCGCCGGATCTCCTCGTGGTCAGCACCGCCGTCGGGTTCCGGGGGTGGCTGGACGCGGCACGGGCCTGGGACGAGGAGGACGCGCTGCTCACCGCCCTGCAGTCGGCGCGGATCATCACCCGCGGTCCCAAGGCGAAGGGCGCCGTCCGCGGCGCCGGCCTGCGCGAGGAGTGGTCGCCCGACACCGAATCGTCCGAGGAAGTGCACGAACACCTCGTCGCGGAGGGCGTGCGCGGACTACGCGTCGCGGTCCAGTTGCACGGCACCATCACCGAATGGGAACCGATGACCGACCTCAGCGTCTCCCTCGCCGGCGCCGGGGCCGAGACGACGGCCGTGTCGGTGTACCGGTGGATCCGGCCCGAGAATCAGCAGCCGCTGCTCACGCTGCTCGACCGGATCATCCGAGCCGACGTCGACGCCGTCACGTTCACCAGCGCACCCGCCGTCTCCTCGCTGCTCAGCACCGCGAAGGACACCGACAGGGTCGACGCCCTCCTGCGGGCGTTCCACGGTCCGGTCGCACCCGTCTGCGTCGGATCCGTGACGGCCTCGCCGCTCACCGTCCTCGGGGTGGACACCCTGCAACCGGCCCGCCCCCGGCTCGGCAGCATGGCCAAATACATCATCGAGGAGCTCCCGAAGCGGCGCTGACGGTCCTCCCCGCCGGACGAACGGGACGCCCGTTGCGTCAGATCCAACGGGCGTCCCGTTCGTCCCGAGGTCACCCGGGCAACCCGGCCGCGCGGGCGGCGTCGGAGAGCACCGACTCGAGCATGGCGGGGGTGAGCCGGCCGGTGAACGTGTTCTGCTGGCTGACGTGGTAGCACCCGAACAAGTGCAAGGGACGTTCGGCGCCGGCCAGTTCGACGTGCGCGCCGTGCCCGAACCTGGGTCGCGGCCGGGGGACGGCCCAGCCGGCGTCGTCGAGGACGGGCAGCAGCGACTGCCAGCCGAACCCGCCGAGCACGATCACGGATCGCAGGTGGGGTTGCAGGATGCGCAGCTCGGCGTCGAGCCAGTGGCGGCAGTTGTCGCGTTCCTCCGGGGTGGGTTTGTTCGCGGGCGGTGCACAGTGCACCGGGGACGTGATCCGGACGCCGAACAGTTCGAGGCCGTCGCCGATGCGGGTGGCTGTCGGCTGGCTCGCGAGACCCACGGCGTGCAGGGCGGCGTAGAGGAAGTCGCCGCTGCGGTCGCCGGTGAACATGCGTCCGGTCCGGTTCGCACCGTGCGCGGCGGGCGCGAGACCCACGATCAGCAGGGACGCATCGGCCGGACCGAATCCGGGAACCGGACGGCCCCAATAGGTTTCGTCACGGAACGACGCGCGCTTCTCGCGTGCGACGGTCTCCCGCCACTCGACGAGGCGGGGGCACGCCCGGCAGTCGATGAGGTGGGCGTCGAGCCCGGCGATGTCGGTCAGCGCCGCGCCCACACGTCACCTCCGCCGGGTGTCACCGACTCGACGAGCGACCACGCCTGATCGGCGGGCAGGTCGATCACCAGGTACTTGCCGGTGCCGGCGGGGGTCGCGGTGATGACGGTCGCCACCCCGGCCCGCCGCTGGAAGAACGTCTGGCGGACGGTCCACCCGATGATGCCGTCGGCCTCGAGGCTGTCCCGGGCGCGGTCGAGGGAGCCGCTGCGGGTGATCAACCACCCGGGCAGCACCGCGTGACCGAGACCGCGGTACCGATCCCACGCCAGCGCCACGCCGCCGACGGCGAGCACCGCGATCCCGGCCCACACCGCCCAGAACACGGGCCGGTCGAGGATCCGGAACACGAGGGCGGCGGCCAGCGCGACCTCCGCGGGGATCAGCGCCCGGGTGTAGCGGCGCCGCTGGGCGACCGGCCCGTGCGGGGTGAGCGGGACCGCGGCCTGGCGGTGGTCGCCGATGACGGTGGCCATCACCCGCTCCGCTTCCGCGCGTGGCGCCTGCGGGAGCAGCAGCGACGACTCCCGTCTCTCGGCGCTGACACCGGTCATCACGGCATCCAGCCGGGCGCCGCCGGCGAGCCGCAGGAGCAGTGGTTCCTTCAGGGTCGTTCCGCGCAAACGGGCGCGGTCCAGGGTGGTCTGGCGGGTCTTCAGCAGGCCGTGGCTGACGTGCAGGGTGCGGCCGTTGTCCGTCACCGTCATGTTGCCGTACGTCAGCAGGTACCGGACGCACGCGAGGCCGCTGGAGGCGATCAGGAGGACGACGATGCCGACGACGACGGCCACGGCGATCCCGACGCGCTCGGCGGATTCGATCCCCTCGGCCACCGTCGACGAGCGGGCGATCTTCGCGCCGATTCCGTACTGGAACGCGAGTCCGACGATCGCCGCGATGGTCACCACCCCGGTCACCGAGAACGGGGCGTAGCGCACCCAGGCGGGGGTCCAGCGGCCGATCTCGGTCACCGCGGGTTCCTGCGCGACCGCGGCTTGCCCGACGTCGACTGCGGGCTGCCGGGCGAGGAGTGCGGCCCGCAGGTCCGGAACGAGCCCGGCGGAGAGGGCGTTGAGTTCGAACTTCGCCGCGTCGGGTGTGGAACCCACCTGCCGGCCGGTGCCGATGCGCACGATCGACAGGCCGAGCAGGCGATGCAGGACCCCCGCCTCGACGTCGACGGACCGGATGCGGTTGCGCGGAACGGACAGCAGTCGTTTGTTGAACAGGCCCTGCCGCAGTTGCACGTGCACCGGGCCGATGCGGTAGCTCGTCGTGAACCAGCGCGCGACGCCGAGCATCACGAACACGACGACGGCGACGAGGCTCCACACGTGGTTACCGCTCTGGGTGCCGATCACCAGCGAAATCAGCAACACCGGCAGGAGTTTGACGATCTCGTTGACGGGGTGGACCAGCAGCATCCGGCGGTCCAGGCGCAACCAGGGTTGCTCCTCCTCCGCGGCGACCGCGGCCTCGCCCTGCGCGATGGGCGGAGCGATGCCCGGTTCCGGTGCCGCACTCATGTGGCGTCACCGACGTTGGTGCCCGCGATCTCGGTGAGCCGCGCGACGGTGCGGTCGGCGGTGTCCTGGTCGAGTGCGGCGATCTCGACGGCGCCGGCGGACGACGCGGTCGTGACGGTGACGGTCGCCAGCCCCAGCATGCGGTCGATCGGTCCGCGTTCGGTGTCGACGGTCTGGATGCGGGAGATGGGCGCGATGCGCCGTTCCTGGGTGAACCAGCCGCTGCGCGTGTAGACCGCCGTGTCGCTGATCTCCCACCGATGCACCCGGTACCGCCAGAACGGGACGACGGCGACGTGGACGATCGCGAGCACCGCGGTGATCGCGAGGACCGTCAGGTGCACCCACACGGGCCACCAGTGGAAGACGAGCGCGACGGCCTGCACGACGAAGACGGGAAACCAGAGGAGGGCGGCGTTGATTGCCCACAGCTGCTTGGCTTTGGGGCTGGGCCGCCACAGCGGCTCCGCCATGGTGACGGTGGTGGGCACACTCATGCCCCTACTTTGGCCGTGCCCCGCCATTCTGTCGAGAACGGACCTATGGTGGGAGGACCCCCGAAGTGAAAGGAGCGCAGACATGACGTCATTCGATGCGGCCGATTCTCCGGAGGTTCCCGAGGCGGACCGGCTCGAGCAGGAAATCGCCGTCGACGACGACAATTCCGACGAAGTCGAGGAAGCGTCGTCGCTGGAGGTGAACGAGGCGGACGCTGCCGAGCAGAGCAGGGCGGTTCCGGTCGACGAGGACTACCCGCGCGGGTAGCGATCCGCGCCGCTCGCGGAGTCTGGGTGGCACGGCTCGTCGTCGATGGCGCATGATCGCTGGGTGACCCATTCAGGTGAAGAGTCCGGCCGGCCCACGATGCTTCCCATGCCGGGTGTTCCGGCGGCACCCCCGTCCGGCGCATCGGCGCAGGAAGTGGCCCCCACCGCGTCTGCGATGCGGCGGGTGTTGCGGCGGGCGCGGGACGGTGCCACGTTGAACGTGGACGAGGCGGCGGTGTTGTTGCAGGCGCGCGGCGAGGAT